>CAZULD010000141.1:0-5574 GCA_964621135.1 uncultured Bacteroides sp.
AGAAACCCAAAGAAAAAGTTGTCACCTTCCTTGGCCGTATCACCATGCAGAAAGGTCCCGAATACTTCGTCGAGGCTGCCGCTAAGGTTCTTAAGAACGACCACAACGTCCGCTTCGTCATGGCCGGTTCGGGCGACATGATGGACAAGATGATCACCCTCGCCGCCGAGCGCGGTATCGCTGACCGCTTCCATTTCCCCGGTTTCCAGAAAGGCAAGCAGGTCTATGAAATGCTCAAAGCCAGCGACGTATATATCATGCCTTCCGTCTCCGAGCCCTTCGGCATCTCGCCCCTCGAGGCTATGCAGATGGGTGTCCCCTCGATCATTTCCAAGCAGTCGGGCTGCGCCGAGATTCTCGACAATGTCATCAAGACCGACTACTGGGACATCGACGCCATGGCCGACGCCATCCATTCGATCATAACCTATCCCGCCATGTATCAGCAGCTTCGCGAGGACGGCCTCGCCGAAGTCGCTCAGATCACTTGGGATAAGGCCGGAAAAAAGGTCATCGATATCTATAAAAAAGTTCTAAACCGTTAACCCACACATCCTCCAAGATAATGAAAGCAATTTGTTTCAACTTCGAGATCCATCAGCCGTTCCGTCTCAAGAGATACCGTTTCTTCGACATCGGCAACGATCATTATTATTATGATGATTTCCTCAACGATGATATAATCACACGCATCGCCGAGCGCAGCTACATCCCCGCCGCTCAGACCCTCCTCAAGATGATCGAGGACAATAAGGGCGCGTTCAAATGCTCTATCGCCGTCACCGGCGTCGCTATCGAGCAGATTGAGCAGTATGTGCCCGAATTTATCGATCTGCTGAAGCGTCTTGCCGACACCGGCTGCGTCGAGTTTGTCGCCGAGCCTTACGCTCATTCGCTTGCGTCGCTGATCGATCCTGTTGAATTTGCCGAGCAGGTCAAGGTGGAGTGTGAGAAACTTCATTCGCTCTTCGGCGTCAAGCCTAAAGTGCTCCGAAACACCGAGCTTATATACTGTGACGATCTCGCTCCGCAGATCCTCGCTATGGGCTTCAAGGGTGCGATCACCGAAGGTGCCAAGCACATCCTTGGTTGGAAGTCACCTAACTATGTTTACTCGGCCGCCAGCGCGCCCAAACTGAAACTTCTTCTCAAGAACTCCAAGCTCAGCGACGATATCGCCTTCCGTTTCAGCGACACATCGTGGGACGCATATCCCCTCACCGCCGACAAATACATCGACTGGATCGCATCGACTCCTCCCGAAGAGCAGATCATCAATCTCTGCATGAATCTTGAGGCCTTCGGCGGAATGCAACCTGCCAATTCGGGCATCTTCCAGTTCCTCGAGGCTCTGCCCCGTTTCGCCCGCGAGCGTGGCATAGAATTCTGCACTCCCTCCGAGGCGATAACCAAGCTCAAACCCGTTGGCGAACTTTCAGTCGTTCACCCCATTTCAGGTGCCGACGAAGCCCGCGACACATCGGCATGGCTCGGCAACAAGCTCCAGAACGAGGCTTTCAACAAGCTCTATTCCGTTGCTGAGCGTGTCCGTCTCTGCTCCGACCGTCGTCTCAAACAGGACTGGTGGTATCTTCAGGGCTCGGATCACTTCTACTATATGTCGACCAAACACATGGCCGATGGTGCTGTCCACAGCCTCTTCAGTCCCTACGAGACTCCCTTCCAGGCGTTTACCAACTATATGAATGTCCTCGCCGACTTCATCGTCCGCGTCGAAGAACAGTATCCCCTCTCGATCGAGAACGAGGAGCTTAACTCGCTGCTCACCACTATCCGCAATCAAGCCAGTGAAATCGAGACTCTTAATAAAGAGGTGAACTCGATGCGCAAGAATATCGAGCAGTTCAACGTCGAGCATGCTCTCCGCGAGAAGCCCGCCGAAAAAACGGCTAAAGAGCCTGCTAAGGCTGAGCCCGCTAAGAAGGCTGCCAAAGCTAAAGCGCCCGCTAAAAAAGCGGCCGCGAAGAAGACTACCAAATAGCTTTTAAATAAATAATTTAGTGAAACGGAGAGACCGTGGTCTCTCCGTTTTTTTTAGCATAATGCGCTATAGATGTCTCTGTCTGATTTTAATATATTTTAACTGTGATATATCAATAAAATTTCACTAAACAGAACAATAATTAGGCAAAAAATGCGTAGTTTTGTGCTGTAAACCGCATTATGCGATCCTTTTTATAAACTCTTGAATCATAAATACCTATTTTCAATTTTTTTATACCTTAAAACAATCAACAAATGAACAAGAAACTATTGTCTCTTGCATGTGCCGGAGCTTTTACGCTCAGTGCATTTGCGCTCTCTGAACCCGGTATTACCGAGGTTTGGGTAACTCCCAGTAGCGCAGATCTAGTTGGTAAGTGGGATATGGGTAATCCCCCTGCCGGTTTCAACTGGTCAGATCCTTCTGCTATCGCTAAGACATCTAACCCTCGTTTTGCAGCAGCAGCAAATGGTAAGGTCTACACTGTCAATCAGAAAACTATGGCGATTGCCGAAGTTCAGCAGGATGGTACCCTGAAGGACATTCATGTACTCGCCAATATCGATCCCAATTTCTACGGTACAGCTATTGCCGTTGACGAAGCCGGTAACTTCCTCGTGGGTGAAGACTTCTTGATGGTTCCCGAGAGTGCTACAAAATGGACTGTCTGCACCAAAGCAGGTCAGTGCAAGCAGTTTGATCTCGGCACTCCCGATTGGACTATAGGTCGTACTGACTGCGTAAGCCGCGTGCTTGGTGACCTTACTAAAGAAGCTATCTTCTTCATCGCTCCCTCAAGCCAGGCTGCCTCTAAGGTTCGCGTCGTAAAGGTTACAGGCGACGGCTCTATCAACTCTGTGAAGATGGAGACTCTTGCCGGTGTTGATGTTGTTGCCGGTGGTAATAACGGCCAGAACACTGTTGTTCCCGGTTTCAATACTTACGCTGAGTATGTTGCCGCAGGCAAAGATAACTATGATTTCTACTATTTAGCTCCTCCCAGTGGATACACTGCATATGTCAACGGTGAAACTTCTAATGATTTCGCTCCCGACCTCGCTTATAGCATCAAGACCGGTCTGAACGGTTTCGACACATTTACCCTCGGCGGCAAGCGTTACTATGTTCGCAGCTTTGCTGAGAAAAATGCGTCGGGAAGCTATCCCTCAGAGTTCCAGATTGCCGTACTTGATGAGAACGGTGACAGAATCACATCTTGGAAGGCCGACAATGGTTATGTAGCATACGGCGGTTACATGTCTATTATGTCTGAAGTTATCGACGAGACTTCTGCAAATATATATGTATATATATCCGGTAACTCTGCCGGCGCTGCTGCTTGTCTTCTTTTCGAACCCGCAAACTGTGGCGCACCTGTTATGCCTGAAAGACCGGTAGGAACAACTCCCGAAACTGCATATAGGGTTACTACTCCTTCAGAACTTTCTGCAATCTCCACACTTGCAGTAGAATCTGATCTCTATGTTGTCCTTGAAAACGACCTTGATTTCAATGGGGAGACCTTCAAGCCTATCAGTGTTAAGGCTCGCGTTCACTTCGACGGTCAGAACCACGTCATCAAGAATATCTATACTTACGACGCACAGTGGTCTAACTGGGGTCTCTTTACTGTTCTTACAGGTGGTGAAGTTAAGAACCTCGGTCTCGTTAACAGCTATCACTTCACCAGCAGCGGTTGCGCAGGCTGTATCGCGGGTGAGGTTTCCGGTGATGTAACCATTGACAACTGCTACTCAACCGGTACTGTTTACGCCGGTGCTGGTGGCGGTCTTATCGGTACTGTTACAGGTAAAGCTACAATCACTAACTCTTACTCTCTCGTAAACATCTCGGTTAACAATGCTGCCTTCTACATTGGCGGTCTCGTTGGTCGTGTTGGTTCATATAACAAGGCTACTGCCGGTAGCGTTACTGTAAAGAACAGCTATGCCGGCGGTCTTCTCTCTAACGGTGTCGGTTATGTTGGCGGTCTTGTCGCTGCTAACAATGAAAACGCTGAGATCGTTCTTGAAGACGTATTCACCATGAGTCCCTCAATCACCGGTGCCGCAGATATGGCTTCTGCTATCTGCGCAGGTCTTAGTGAGAACGTAACAGTTTCAGGTGATAATGTTCTCACCGGCCTTATGCTTAACGGCGTTGCTCAGGAAGGTAAGACTGCTGAGGAACTCCTCGCTATTGCCGCAGGTTGGGGCACATTCAATGACAAGTTTGATAACGGTAACATCGTTCTTGCATGGGAAGAAGCTAACGGCAACCCCTACAAGATTGGTACTAAAGAAAATCCCCACAAGATCTCTACTCCCGAGGATCTGGCAGGCATCCGTGGCAACTACCGTGTAGGTGACAACTACTTCTCTATCGAAAATGATATCGATATGGAAGGTGTTGCATACACTCCCCCGCTGGGTAACTCTAACTTCGCAGGCATGCACACTTTCATCGAAGGTAACAACCATATCATCAAGAATCTCTCGATCGAGAGTGGTGACTATCCCTCACTGATCGGTGTGTTCATGGGCGAAATCCGAAACCTCGGTCTTGAAAATGTTGAAATCGTTTCTGCATATTCCAGTGCCTCTCCCTTCGGTTGTTATGTAGGTCATGTTTCATACGACGGAACTTCTGTTCTTGAAAACTGCTTTGCAACCGGTTCTGTTACCAGCTTAAAGGGCTATGCCGGTGGTCTCGGTGGCTATAACAACGGTAAGACCATCATTAAGAACTGCTATGCAGTCGTTGACGTAGTTGGTACTTCTTACGCCGGTGGTATCTATGCTTGGCTGCCTGCCGGTGAAACCACAATCGAAAATGTTTATGTTGCAGGTAATGTAGAAGCTACTGCATATAACTCCGACACAGATGAGATGATCGGTTACGCTGCCGGTGCGATCAACCTCGTAGGTAATCCCGAAGCTGAAAATCATGCTGTTGCTACCCTCAACAATGTAGCCATCCTCGTAACTGATGTTTACGGTGGTAAGGTTGGTGCAATCAATGGTGGTGAAATCGAACCCGCTATGACCAACGTTTCTTACACCAGCGACATGCTCGTTAATGAAGAATCAGTTGAAGGTGGTGTTGATGAAGAAGATCTCATTAACACAATCAAGGGCTGGGATGAATTCAGCGCAACTGCAGAAAAACTCGGTTATCCCATGCTCAAATGGGAGGCTGGTGAACCCTCTGGTATCAGCGACATCGTAGTTGACGAAGCTGCTGCAAACGGCCCCGCTGTTTACTATAACCTCCAGGGTGTTCGCGTTGTTAACCCCGAAAACGGTATCTACATCGTTCGTCGCGGTGACAAAGTTTCTAAAGAACTCGTTCGCTAATCAGCGATAATTGTCCGATATGAAGTCGTCGGGGCATTGGCCTCGGCGACTTTTTTTATCCGGGCATTGTTCACTCTTTCAAATGCTTATAAATTTGCGTGAAAAATTTTATCAAAAAATAGCCCTAAATGTTTGCATAGTTGCTCAAAAGTCTGTAACTTTGCATCGCTTTTGAAAACAATCGGGGTGTAGCTCAGTTGGTTAGAGTACGCG
>CAZULD010000142.1:0-5551 GCA_964621135.1 uncultured Bacteroides sp.
GACCCCATGCCGATGAGGGCGAGATCGTGGATCTTTGCGCCGTGGATCGTGACGTTGTGACCCACTGAGACGTCATTGCCGATCTCAATGGTCGATTTCTGGTAGAGGGTGTGCAGGACTGATCCGTCCTGGATGTTGACGCGGTCGCCGATACGGATTGTGTTGACATCGCCGCGGAGGACGGTGTTGAACCAGATGCTGCAGCCTTCGCCGATGACTACATCGCCTATGATCGTGGCGTTCTGGGCGAGGAAGCAGTCGGGACCGATTTCGGGTGTAAAGCCGCGTACGGGTATGATGAGTGCCATGTCTTAACGGGTGAGTTTACGGGTTTTGTTTTCGAGCCATGCGAGGGATTCGCCGCTGAGAGCGGGAGCGAGAGTTGCACGCACACGGTCATGGTAGTTGTTGAGCCAGTCGATTTCTTCGTCGGTCATGATCGAGGTGTCGAACAGACGCAGGTCGAAGGGGAACATCGTCACGGTCTCGAAGCCGTAGAAGCGGCCGAACTCTGTTTCCATCTTCTCTACGCAGAGCACGAGGTTCTCGCAGCGGATGCCGTGGATGTCGGTGCGGTAGAGACCCGGCTCGTTGGATGTGAGCATGCCGGGTTTGAGGGGAAAGCGGCTGATGTTTAGCGCTACACGCTGCGGGCCTTCGTGGACGTTGAGGAAGTGACCCACGCCGTGGCCTGTGCCGTGGAGATAGCTGAGACCGTTCTTCCAGAGATACTGGCGGGCGATGACGTCGATCTGGGCGCCGTTGGTGCCTTCGGGGAAGATCATCTGAGCCATGGCGATGTGGCCTTTCATCACGAGGGTGAAGTCGCGGCGCTCCATGTCTGTGGGCTCGCCGAGGGCGATTGTGCGCGTGATGTCGGTCGTGCCGTCAAGATACTGTGCGCCTGAGTCTACGAGCAGAAGTCCTGACGGGTGGAGGGTCGACGATGATTCTTCGGTAGCTTCATAGTGGACGATCGCTCCGTGGGGGCCGTAGCCTGCGATGGTGCCGAAGCTCTCGTCAAAGAAGCGTTCGCCTGCCGAGCGGTGACGACGGAGTATTTCTGCGATGTCGAGTTCGCTGATGCCGTCGTCGGCTGCCACACGGCGCTCGATTTCCATGAACGAGTGGACGAGGGCCACACCGTCGCGCTTCATGGCTTCCTTGATGCCGGCGATCTGCACGGCGTTCTTGCAGGCCTTCATCTCTGCGATGGGCGAAACGCCGCTCACGGCGCGGTCGCCGAGCACAACGGCGATCCCTGCGGCCGTACGGTCGGGCTGGATGAGCACTTTCGCGTCAGCGGGGAGTGAGCCGAGGAAGGCTTTGACGTCGGTGTAGGGGCGGGTAGCAACGCCTTGTGCGGCAAGGTAGGCGGTCACCTCGGGGGTGAGCTTGGCGCTGTCGATGAACAGCACTGACTTGCCTTCGGGGGCGATATAGAGGAACGATGTCGCTACAGGATTGTAGGTCACGTCGTTGCTGCGGATGTTGAGCGTCCATGCGATTTCGTCGAGGGCTGAAACGAAGAGCGAGGTTGCCATCTGTGCGGGGAGGGCTGCGACGATCTCTGCGATCTTGGCTGCGGCGTCCTTGCCTGCATAGCCTGCTTCGTGGACGAATATTTTCGCGTCGGGGAGCGCGGGACGGTCGGCCCAGAGCTTGTCGACGGGGTCGAAGTCCGTGGCGAGCTTAATGCCGTGGAGCGACAGGGCAGCGCCGAGTTCGCCGGCTGCAACGACCGAGAAGAGCATGCCGTTGAGTCCTACGGTCGAGCCTGCGGGCAGCGTAGCTACGAGAAAATCGTTGATCGACGGTGTGGAGGGCAGACCGTCTTTCATCAGTTCTATGCCCGAGCCTTCGAGCTGTTGGGCGGCCTGCAGGAAGTAGCGTGAGTCGGTCCAGAGATATGCTTTGTCGGCTGTGACCACGAGGTCGCCGGCCGAGCCTGTGAAACCGCTGAACCAGCGGCGAGCCTGCCAGTGAGAGGCAAGATATTCACTCATGTGGGGGTCGGCCTGAGGCACGATTGTGGCTGCTACGCCTGCCTTGGCCATCTCGCTGCGCAGGGCGTCGAGACGTGTGGGTATGGAGGTGTTCATTGATGTTGACTATATGTTAAAGTTGTTTTGATGTGCAAACTTACAAAAAAATATGTATCTTTGCTGAAAAATAAACACTAAAATTTAAAACCAACAGTCATGTTAACACAGATAATCAATGGAAAAATCCTGACCCCTCACGGATGGATCGACAACGGATCGGTCGTGATCGAAGGGTCTCAGATACGCGACATCCTCAACTCTGACGCAAAGGCCGAAGGCGTTGATAAGGTTATCGAGGCCAAAGGCGGCTATGTGCTGCCCGGTGCGATCGATCTTCATGTCCACGGCGGTGGCGGACGCGACTTTATGGAGACTACCGAGGACGCTTTCCTCGAAGCTATCGCCGCTCATCGTCGCCACGGCACTACGGCTATCGCTCCGACGCTCTCGTCGTCGACCAACAAGATGATCGACGATGCAGCCGAAACCTGCGACCGTCTTATGGCCGATCCCAACAACGGCATCATCGGTCTGCACCTCGAAGGCCCGTACTTCAACCCCAAGAAGGCCGGAGCTCAGATGCCCGAGATCATCCGCGCGATCAACCCCGACGAGTACAAGGATCTCGTGGAACGTCACAGCTCTATCCGCCGCTGGGATGCTGCTCCCGAGCTCGAAGGCTCTGAAGAATTCGCCAAATATCTCCGCTCCAAGGGTGTCGTAGTCTCTATCGCCCACACCGCCGCCACTCCCGACGACGTCGAGCGCGCCTACAAGGCCGGATTCAGCCATGCGACCCACTTCTACAACGCCATGACCCAGTATCACAAAGAGGGTATGTACAGCCACGCAGGCACAGTCGAAGGCATTTACGACAGCGACGGCATGACCGTCGAGGTTATCGGCGACGGCATCCATGTGCCCCTGAAGTCGATGCGCCTCGCTCACCGTGTGAAGGGCACTGACAAGATGGCTCTGATCACTGATGCTCTCGCCGTGGCTGCTTCTGACAGCACAAAAGCGTTTGACGAGCGTGTCCGTATCGAAAACGGTGTCTGTGTCCTCTCCGACGGTTCGGCTATCGCAGGCTCTATCGCCACGATGGACCGCGTCATCAAGGTCGCCGTCACCCAGGCCGGTCTGCCCCTCGAGGAGGTTTCGCGCATGGCCTCGGAGACTCCCGCACGCATCATGGGTGTCTACGACCGCAAGGGCAGCCTCGAACGCGGCAAGGATGCCGACATCATTATAATGGACAAAGATATTAACCTCAAGGGTGTCATCCAGATGGGCCGCGAAGTCGAGCTCGCTGACTGATGCCTGAATCCAGATACCCTCAAAAACCAACATCTATGAAAAAGATTCTGCTATTCGCTTCTGCTATCGCGCTGTCGCTGTCGGCGAGCGCTCAGACAATCAATATCGTTCAGAAGGGTGAGACCGTGCTCAGCGTGTCGCCCTCGACTGTCGACGAAATCGAGTTCAGTATGGACGCTCCCTCGGGCGTGATCGCTACAGGTAGCGGTCCCCGTGAGGTCAACGGCACATGGTGCTCCGTCGGCACTTCGATCACATGGTACAACGACAATGTCGCCGAAGGCCGTTTCACCCGTGGCTATCAGGACCGCGTGATGGACAATCTCATTTTTACTAAGCTCTTTAACGTCGGCGACAACGGCGGATGGGTGGCCCGCTCGGTCGACCGCCCCGTGAAGGCTGACTACTACAGCATCGAGCATGGTATCAACGACTGGGGCAACTCTGTGCCCGTCGGTACGATCGACGATTATATCAACAACACCAACAACGGAACGTTTGCCGCCGACTACCGCCGCTTGATCGACAAGATCTTCTCGCTCAACCCCAATGCGAAGGTCGTCCTCTGCACACCCCGCAAGGCCTACGGTTTCGGTGATTATCTCCCCGCTCACTGGTACGACGCCAAGAACGACATCTACCTCGAGGACTATGCCAAACTGATCCGTCAGATCGCCGAATACGAGTCGATGCCCGTGGCCGACTTCTTCAGCCTCTGCGGCGGTCAGCACAACCTCAAGGAGCTCTCGATCGACGTGGCCCTTCACCCCAACGACGACGGTTACCAGATGATGGCCAACGTTCTGACCAAGGCTTTTGAGAAGATAATCATCGAATGATTCCCGCAACCCACAATACTTCCGCTATGAGAATCTTCAGACGTTTTGCAGTCATTCTGGCAGCCGTGGCTCTGGCCGTGCCCTGCGTGAAGGCTGAGAAACTGTTAATCCATTTCACTGACGGCACCCGGATGGAGCTCGACTTCGCCGATCGCCCCAACATAACGTTCAACTCGCGTAACGGTCTTAAGATCAAGAGCAATGCCATGAGCGTCAAGACCAAGGCGTTCAACACCGTCACCAAAATAACCTTCGACGACCTATCCGGCATCACCGACGCTGTCACCGCCGACCGACAGATCCGTCAGGAGGACGGCTGCCGTGTGGCTCTCCTCGGCTTCAAGCCCGGCACACAGGTCAGCGTCACCGCTCTCAACGGCGTCATCTGCCGCACGGCTACCGTCGACAACGAAACCCGCTTCGAGCTGCCCCTCTCAGGCCTCGCCAAGGGCGTCTATGTCGTGGCTGCCGACCGCGAGGTTTGTAAATTAGTTATAGATTAAAGGAAATGAAAAAACTACTCTTTATAGCCGCTCTGATACTGGCGGCGCTCCCCGTAGCCGCACAGCCACGCACGATCAATGCCCACTGGTGTGCGCTCGGCACATCTATCACATGGTATAACAATCATGTCAGCGACGCCAACGGAGGCTTCACCAAAGGCTATCCGACCCGCGTCATGGAGAAACTGGGCTTCACCAACTTTACCAATCAGGGTGTCAGCGGCGGTGCGCTCAAGACCGCGCTCCCTCTGGTCATCAAGGCCGACTACTACACGATCGAACACGGCATCAACGACTGGGGTCAGTCGATCCCCGTCGGCACAATGGAAGATTACATCAACAACACCGACAACGGAACGTTTGCCGCCGAGTACCGCAAGCTGATCGACAAGATCTACACCGTCAATCCCAAGGCAAAGATCGTCATCTGCACACCCCGCCGTGGCTATGGCTTCAACACTGGCTTCGGCAACTATCTGCCCGACCACTGCTACGATCCCAAGAACGGCATCTATCTCGAAGAATATGCCGAGATGGCTCGTCAGATCGCCGACTATGAGTCGATCCCCGTCGCCGACTTCTACAAATACTGCGGCGGTCAGCGTACCCTCCTCGACGAGTCGCTCAACAATGCCCGTGCCAACACCGTTGGCTACCGCAACGACGCCGTCCATCCCAACGACAAGGGCTACCAGCGTATGGCCAACGTCCTCATCGACGCCCTCGAAATGGTTCTCGTCGACTGATCCCCGACTTTCATCCTCTAATAATACACTGAGCCGAGTCCCCGACAGACCCGGCTCACTTTGTTTCCTGTTTTCCCTGTTTTCCTGTTTTCCTGTTTTCC
>CAZULD010000143.1:0-3150 GCA_964621135.1 uncultured Bacteroides sp.
CGCATCGCCTTTTCACGAGGGCGCTCATCATTCGACATGTCTTTGATCAGCCGTGAGCTGCTATTATTCTCCTGAGTGTCGTTATTATTCGTCATTATTTGCCTTTTCTTAATGAGATCTCCTCGTCAATGTTACGACCGCGGCATAATATTATTTTTGTAAAGTATGCCTTGAGAAATCCTAACCCGTAGCCCGTCAACTGAATCGCAGATGCCGGCACAGCAAGACAGGCGATCTTGAAACTCTTGGTCGAAAAAAGCGCACTTATAAATATCAACAGGAAATATACCGCCAAAGGCAAGAAGAACCAAGGTGACACAAATATTCCGAGAAGAATTAGCGCTATGCACCCTAGCACAAACAATGCCGGAAGACAATGCACGGCTTTAAGCGAGCCGGGATACAAAAGTTTAAGAGTTATGCGCGACATTCCGAATACATAGACCTGCCGGAAGAATTTACGTAAGTCGATACGACGTTTGTGCCACACGGGTACCGCGCGTAACAGACCTATTGAGAAACCTGCTTGGCGGATACGGGTACTCATATCGATGTCTTCTGAGAACATTTCACGAAATCCCCCGACTGTTTCATACACTTTGCGCGAGTAACCCATGTTAAAAGTACGGGGAACGAATTTTTCGAGCTGGATTTTTCCGCCTCTGATTCCCCCTGTAGTGAGGAACGAGGTCATTGCATAGTTGATAGCTTTTTGGGTATCAGAGAACGATTCGTGCGCTGCATCCGGACCACCGAGACAATCCAACGGATTTTTCCCGAGTTGATCTTCAAGAGTCTTAAAGTAATCCGGAGGAATTACGCAGTCAGAGTCAAAGAAAATGAAATATTCACCTTCGGCTCGCTCCAAACCGTAGTTACGGGCTATTGACCGACCTTCATTCGATTTGTAAAAGTATTTTACCTGCAAGCCATGATCTTTCGCCACATTAACAACATTGTCACACGGCTCGGTAGAGCCGTCCTCAACTATAATGAGTTCAAAATTACGGGCCGATTGCGCTAAAAGGCTGTCCAACAGATCTCGGACTTCATCTACGCGATTGTAGACCGGTACGATTACAGAGAATTTAGGTTTGTCCATAACATGCGAGAGTTAACACATACGGTTTTTGTAATCATTGTAATCATACTGACGCAGGATCTTGCAATCGTCCCCTCCTTCAGAGGACGCAAGCACGATAGCCGGGTGTGAGATCCCATTGAACATCGTAGTTTTAACCGTCGTGTAATGGTTCATGTCTTCGAGTGTGAGACGGTCTCCGGGGCGGAGTGGCTCGTCAAAGCTCCAATCTCCCATATAGTCGCCGCTAAGACAGGAATTTCCGCCGAGACGGTAAGTGGGCTTAATCGGATCAACACCTATACTCTCAGTAATGGCCGGTTTATAAGGCATTTCGAGCGTGTCAGGCATATGGCAAGCAAAGGATACGTCGACAATGGCTGTTGATACACCATCATTCTCTATGGTATCAACAACCGAAGTAACTAGATCGCCCGTCCTCCACATAAATGCGCTGCCGGGTTCCAGAATCACTTCCACTCCGGGATGTCTTAGCCTGAATTCAGTCAACAACTTTACAAGATGATCCGTGTCATATCCTTCTCTTGTCATGAGGTGTCCCCCGCCCATATTAACCCACTTTATACCACCGTTGAGGAGGTGACCGAACTGGGCTTCAAACGCGTCGAGTACTTTCTCCAGATCATAGCTCGTCGATTCGCACAACGCATGGAAATGAAGGCCTTCCAAGCCATCAGGAACGTCGGGGAGATCTTCTGCTGATACGCCGAAGCGTGAACCGGGTAAAGCCGGATTATATAAATCTGTCTCTATCACAGAGCATTTGGGATTAACCCTCAGACCGGGCGAGACCTGTTTATCCGGGTTCGCAGCATTATAAGTAGCAACTCGTTCAGAAAAACGATTCCACTGATTCAGGGAGTTAAAGGTTATGTGGGTACTTCCTTCGAGATATTCGCCAATTGTTTCGTCAGTGTAAGCCGGACAATAACTGTGTGCATCGGGACCGAGATACTCCAGTCCAAGACGCAATTCGTTAAGCGAACTTGCGGTAAATGCCTTACAATAGCGAGCGACGATAGGAAATGTTTTCCAAAGTGCATTTGCTTTAAACGCCATGATTATTTTAACTCCCGCACGTCGGCTGACATCAGAAATCAACCGTAGATTGCGTTCGATACGATCTTCGTAGACGATATAGAATGGAGTAGGGATGTCCTTGGCTTGCATTATTCTATAATTTTAAAACGTGCGAATTTAAGCAGCAATGTGCGTTGCTTGACATTGCTGAAATCTACAATTATCTTATGATCGGGTTGGCTTCGGTCAATTGAGATTACCGTACCGCGGCCGAAACGTTGATGTTCGATCTCAATACCTTCCCGCAACTCGTCAGACTGGTGTGTGGTATAATCGCCGTCAGCCGTTAGTCCGGGGCGTGGTTGACTCGATGTGGCCGGTCTTACAGGATTGGTTAGACCGGGTTGTGGGCGACGCAGGGATTCGAATCGGTTAAATCGGCTAAATTCATCCGACGATTTTGAGGCTGAAGAAATAACGGTACCTGATTCAGCACGAAGATATTTATAATCTATCTCTGCAATGAAACGGGATGGCTGGCATGTTTTGGTCTGTCCATTATGAAACCGCGATGACGCATAGCTCATCATGCAGTATTTTTTTGCTCGCGTCAGGGCAACATAAAGCAGGCGACGTTCTTCCTCGATTTCCTGAGGAGTAGACAGACTCATCGAGGAAGGTAGTAATTCTTCTTCAACCCCTACTATAAAGACATTGGTGAATTCCAGACCTTTGGCAGCATGAATGGTCATCAGAGTAACTTTGGGCTCAGGTGTATCATCGGATTCATCCTGATCCGTAGCCAATGATATTTCACCCAAGAAATCTTGCAGGCGAGTATGTTCATCATCGCCCTGTTCGATTTTTTCATCAACGAAACTACGGGCCGCGTTGAGAAGCTCGTGGAGGTTCTCCTGTTTAGATACGCTCTCGGGTGTGCGGTCCGACAGATACATTGCCATCAAACCGGTATTCGTAATTACGGTCTGCGTCATTTCGTCGGCATTGAGATCATTCTTGACCATAGC
>CAZULD010000143.1:3250-5369 GCA_964621135.1 uncultured Bacteroides sp.
TCGTAATTACGGTCTGCGTCATTTCGTCGGCATTGAGATCATTCTTGACCATAGCACCGAAGCTGTCGATCAGAGCCGCGAAGCCGGCCAGTTTAGTTTTTGTGCCACGGTTCACATCAAGTCCGTAACGATCGGGCTCGAACATAACCCGTGCCATGCTGACGCGATTGTCTATAGCCGCAGCGGCAAGTTTTTTTACCGTAGTTTCGCCGATACCGCGCGCCGGCACATTAATCACTCGCTTCAGAGCCTCATCATCATCGGGATTTATTGCCAATCGCATATACGCGACGGCATCCTTGATCTCTTTGCGTTGATAAAAGGACAACCCGCCATAAATACGATAAGGTATATTGCGTTTTCGGAGCGACTCTTCAAGAACTCGCGACTGAGCGTTAGTACGATAGAGGATAGCAAATTCATCATAGCTTTCAGTTCCTCGCATTTTAATCTGCGAAATTCGATTGGCAACCAGATAGCCTTCTTCGAAATCGCTATAACTTTTTACCACTTCGATACGCTCGCCGACATCATTACGCGAAAACACCTCTTTGGGTATCTGCATAGCATTTTTGGCTATGAGAGTATTTGCGGCATTTATTATATTCTGAGTCGAACGATAGTTCTGTTCAAGTTTGAAGATCTTGAGGGTGGGGTACTGCTTTTCAAGTTCGAGGATGTTACGGATATTGGCGCCTCGAAATGAATAGATACTCTGGGCGTCATCACCTACAACACAAAGATTTCCGCTTTCTTGCGTGAGAAGGCGAATAATTCTATGCTGAGCAAAGTTGGTGTCTTGATATTCGTCTACAAGCACATATCGGAAAAACTCTCGATAGTGATTCAAAACATCAGGATTATCAGAGAGGAGAATATTCGTATAATAGAGAAGATCGTCAAAATCCATCGCTCCGGCCACCCTGCATCTGTCAGTATATGCCTTATAAATCTGGCCGGTTGCAGGTCGTTTTGCCCTGCGGTCAGCTTCCATAAGGTCGCGGTCACCCAAATAATTCTCGGGTGAAACCAGCGCGTTCTTGGCCCATGATATAGCGTTAAGGATAGTTGATGGCTTGTAGACCTTATCATCGAGATTCATATCGCGAACAACCATCTTTACCAATGACTTTGAATCAGATGAGTCATAAATAGTAAAGTCTTTCTTGAACCCTATACGCTCTGCATGAACGTGGAGTATGCGGGAAAATATGGAGTGGAATGTACCCATCCACAACTTAGCAGAAGTTTGTGAGCCGACAAGTGCCTCTATACGTTCACGCATCTCTCGGGCTGCCTTATTGGTAAAGGTTAATGCAAGAATGCGCCACGGTTCATATCCGTTAGCGAGAAGGTGGACGATCTTATATGTAAGTACGCGTGTCTTACCCGAGCCTGCACCTGCTATTACGAGGGATGGCCCGGAAATATACTCGACGGCTGCGCGCTGCTGATCGTTCAGCTTTGAAAAATAGTCTTCCATTAAAAGAATTTGTTATTCTCCGGCGAATATTCGAAACCGGCAGCTGCGAGACGCTCTTCGAGAGCCTTGCGATCAACGCCAAGGTCTTCACACAACGCATCAAGCGTGGGATAGTCGTCGCGCAACTTAGTATTGATGTAACTTAACAGTATGAATGGGTCTTGTGGAAGTTGGTCCATGTTTCAGAATACGTTTATTACGCAAATTTACTCATATTTCTTCAAAGTTACTGATTTTACACCAATTTATACTAACTTTGTCGTCAGATTAATTTCAAAACACTCCTTATATGCTTAGCCCTGAAACTATATCCGACATTATCTCGCAGGCAATCGATACGATAACTTACCCTAAGAGTCCCGAAGGTCTTTATGCGCCTATTGAATATACTCTTGAAAGCGGTGGCAAGCGTCTTCGCCCCCAACTTGTGCTTGCTGCATGTTCCGCACTCGGAGGAGATGTGAGTCAGGCTATTGACCCGGCGCTCGGTATCGAGATATTCCATAATTTCACACTGCTTCACGATGATGTGATGGATGAGGCCAACCTGCGCCGCGGTAGACTGACTGTGCACAAACGCTGGAATGCCAATACTGCCATATTGTCGGGCGATGCCATGCTTACGATGGCGACACA
>CAZULD010000144.1:0-5262 GCA_964621135.1 uncultured Bacteroides sp.
GGGCGTGGGAGTATCTTGTCGACGTTCTGAAACTCGATCCGGCGCGCCTTTATGCCACGGTTTTCGAAGGCTCCAAAGAAGAAGGCCTGTCGCGTGACGATGAAGCTGCTGCCATCTGGGAAAGCCATCTGCCTGCTGATCACATCATCAACGGTAACAAGCATGACAACTTCTGGGAAATGGGCGATACGGGTCCTTGCGGTCCTTGCTCTGAGATCCACATCGACCTTCGCAGTGACGAAGAGCGTGCGGCAGTTCCCGGCGCTTCGCTTGTCAACAAAGATCATCCTCAGGTCATCGAGATCTGGAATCTTGTGTTCATGCAGTTTAACCGCAAGGCCGACGGTTCGCTCGAGCCGCTGCCTGCTAAGGTTATCGATACCGGCATGGGCTTCGAACGTCTCTGCATGGCTCTGCAGGGTAAACGTTCCAACTACGATACCGACGTATTCACTCCCCTCATCGGCAAGATCTCGCAGCTTTCGGAAAAGAAATACGGCGACGATCCCAAGGTCGACATCGCCATGCGCGTTATCGCCGACCATGTCCGCACGATTGCCTTCTCTATCGCTGATTCTCAGCTTCCCGGCAACGCGAAGGCCGGCTATGTTATCCGCCGCATCCTTCGCCGTGCCGTCCGTTACGCTTACACATTCCTCGGCCAGCGTTCGGCGTTCATGTACCGTCTTGTCGACACTCTGATCGACAGCATGGGCGAGGCTTATCCCGAACTCACTTCTCAGCGCGACCTGATCATGCGCGTAATCAAGGAAGAGGAAGACGCTTTCCTCCGTACCCTCGAAAACGGTATCCGTATGCTCGACGACGCCATGGCCGCTGCCCGCAAAGCCGGTTCCGACCGCATTTCAGGCAAACAGGCCTTCACTCTTTACGATACCTACGGCTTCCCCCTCGACCTCACACTGCTTATCCTTAAGGAGAACGGCATGACACTCGATCAGGCTGAGTTCGACGCTGAAATGGAGGCTCAGAAGCAGCGCGCACGCAATGCTGCCGCTGTCGAAGCCACTGATTGGGTGACCGTTCATGACGGCGAACAGGAATTTGTCGGCTACGACGAATCAGCCGTCGATACCGAAATCCTCCGCTATCGTCAGGTTAAACAGAAAAACCGCGAATACTATCAGATCATTCTCCGTCAGACTCCATTCTATGCAGAGATGGGCGGTCAGGTCGGCGACCGCGGTACCTTGACTGATCTCGAGACCGGCGAAACGATTGAAATTTTCGACACCAAACGCGAGAATGGCATAGGTGTTCACCTCACTCATAAACTTCCTTCGACTCCCGCAGCTCGATTCCGCGCCGCGATTGATGAAGAAGCTCGTCTGGCGACGTCGCGCAATCACTCTGCGACCCACCTCCTCCACGAAGCTCTCCGTGAGGTTCTCGGCACACACGTCGAGCAGCGCGGATCTTTCGTGTCTCCCGAAGTGCTCCGCTTTGACTTCTCTCACTTCCAGAAACTTACCCCGGAAGAAATCAGCAAGGTTGAGCGCATCGTCAATCGCCGCATCCGTCAGGCGATTGCCCGTGATGAACACCGCAATGTGCCTATCGAAGACGCCCGCGCCATGGGTGCTATGGCTCTCTTCGGCGAAAAATACGGCGACGAGGTTCGCGTGATCCGTTACGGCGACTCCGTCGAACTCTGCGGCGGTACACACGTCGAAAACACAGGTAATATCGGTATGCTTCGCATCGTTTCCGAGAGCAGTATCGCTGCCGGCATCCGCCGCATCGAGGCTATTACCGGCGAAAATGTCGAGAATGCTATGGATGAACTTGCCGGCACACTTCGCGACATTTCGGCGATGTTCAACAACGCTCCCGATATACTCGCCGCTCTCCGTCGCTCGATCGAAGAGAATGCTGCGCTGCGCAAGCAGGCCGAAGAGTATGTTCAGGAGCGTGTCAACAATCTTGCTGCTTCGCTCCTCGAGAAAGCGACGATTGAAAATGGCTTCAAACTTGTGGTGCTTAAGGGTGTACGCATGCCTGACGTTGTCAAGAACGTCGCTTTCGCTATCCGTGCGCGTGTCGACGAACCAACGGCTTTTGTTGCTGCGACCGTCGATGCTACAGGCAAGCCGTTGCTCACTGTGATGCTGACCGACCAGTTGGTGAAAGAAGGTAAGAATGCATCAGCTATTGTCCGTGAGGCAGCTAAGGCTATTAAGGGCGGTGGCGGCGGTCAGCCCGGTTTCGCTCAGGCAGGCGGCAAGGATAAGGACGGCATCGAAATCGCTCTCGACAAGATGCTCGAACTATTGAAATAATTCAGTAATTGATCTCGATTATGAAACTAAATAATCCGGTAGTCAGGCTTTGTCACGGCTTGGCGACCGGATTTTTCGCTTTCCCGGCCTTTGCTGCTCAACAGTCGCAACCGGCCGAACCTGTGCGACCCAATGTGCTTTTTATTTATGCCGATGACCTCGGCTTCGGCGATCTCGAGTGTTTCGGAGCTAAAAATGTCAGGACTCCTGCGGTCAACCGGCTTGCGGCCGAAGGTACACGTTTTACTAACGCTCATGCAGCTGCCGCTACCAGTACGCCGTCGCGCTACGGCCTTCTGACCGGACGCTACGCTTGGCGCGATCCCGGCACGGATGTCGCCGCCGGCAATGCGGCGATGATCATTAAGCCGCAGCAGTACACTCTGGCCGATATGTTCAAGAGCGTCGGATATACTACAGGTGCCGTCGGCAAGTGGCATCTCGGCCTCGGCGACGAGACCGGCGCTCAGGACTGGAATGCTCCGCTCCCTGCGGCGCTGGGCGATCTCGGCTTTGATTACTCATATATTATGGCGGCTACGGCTGACCGCGTTCCGTGTGTGTTCATCGAGAACGGCAGCGTGGTTGATTGGGATCCCGACGCACCGATCGAAGTGAGCTACAAGGAAAATTTCGAAGGAGAGCCGACCGGAAAGGATAATCCCGAATTGCTCTACAATATGCGACCAAGTCACGGCCACGATCAGTCGATTGTCAACGGTATCAGCCGCATAGGTTATATGAAGGGTGGGGGACGCGCACTCTGGAAGGATGAAAATATCGCCGATTCTATTACGGCTCATGCCCTGCGCTTCCTCGAGCAGAATTCTGACAACCCGTTTTTCCTGTATCTTGCGACCAACGATGTCCACGTTCCGCGTTTTCCGCATCCTCGTCATCGAGGCAAAAGCTCGATTGGTCTTCGAGGCGATGCGATAGTTCAGTTTGACGCGACCGTCGACGCTGTCCTCAATGCATTGGACTCCCTCGGTTTGGCCGATAATACGCTTGTAATTTTGTCGAGCGACAATGGCCCCGTCGTCGACGACGGTTACGAAGATCAGGCCGAGGAGTTGCTTGGCGGCCATTCGCCGACGGGTGGTCTGCGAGGAGGTAAATACAGTGCCTTTGAGGGTGGGACGCGTGTGCCTTTGATTGTCCGTTGGCCTGAACATGTCGAACCGGGTCAGACAAGCGAGGCCTTGATCTCGCAGATTGACTGGATTGCTTCACTTGCATCGCTGACGGGTGCGCGCATCCCTCGCGGAGCGGCGACTGATTCGCGCGACAACATGGCCTCACTCACCGGCCACGACCGCGAAGGTCGCGACTATGTTATCGAGCAGGCGTCCAACCACGCTCTGAGCGTCCGCACACCCCAGTGGAAATACATTGAGCCGTCGAAGGGTACTCCTATGGTTTCGTGGGGCCCGAAAATTGAGACTGGTTATCTGATGAGTCCTCAGTTATATCGCATCTCCGAGGACGGTTGTGAGACCGTCAACGTTGCCGAAGAGTATCCCGATGTTGTCGAACGCTTGGCAGACATATTGGCGCGCGAACGCTCCGTTGAATAATACCGTCTGAATATAGTGCATAAAAAATCGGAAGGCCTCGAACCCTCCGATTTTTTTCTATTCTTCGTCTTCGTCGAAATCAAATTCGAAATCCCAGCCGTCGTCATAGACACTTTCGGTGAATTTCGACAGTTCGCGTCCCTCGCGTTTGGTCGGACGGCCGAGGCCTTTACGGCGATCGACGAATCCCGATATCTTCACCACTTCGAGCAGATCGTACTGCGACTGCGGGGTGATGTTCTCCATATATTCCGGTACCAGTTTTGCGCCGAGACGGTTCTCGGTCAGTGCCAGTACCCGGAACGAATAAGTCACCGGCGGTTTTCGTACATTGACTATATCTCCGACCTTAACCGTGCGCGACGGTTTTACGGGTGCCGGATTGTCACCGAGGGTGACTCGTCCCTTCTTGATGGCTTCAGTGGCGATGGTGCGCGTCTTGAATACTCGCACAGCCCACAGCCATTTGTCTATTCTTACTTCTGACTTTCCCACTATTTGTTATTGAAAGTACACATTGCGTTCTGAATTCCGGCGAGCACAAACTCCTTGATGGCTTCATCGGCCACGGCGATACGCTCCGGTAGCGCGGCGCGTTCCTCAGGCGTAAATTCGCCGAGCACATAGTCGATCTGGCAGCCCCGCGGATAGTTGTCGCCTATCCCGAAGCGCAGACGGGGATATGCGTCCGTGCCGAGCATCGCTGCGATGTTTTTCAGTCCGTTATGGCCCGCGTCACTACCTTTGGGCTTGAGGCGTATCGCTCCGAAAGGTAGGGCTATATCGTCGACAAGCACAAGGATATTGTTGATGTCGATGCCTTCTTTGTCCTTCCAGTAGCGCACGGCGTTGCCGCTCAGATTCATGTAGGTCGAGGGCTTGAGCAGAACGAGTTGCTTGTTTTTGAGTCGCATACGCGCAACGTCGCCATAACGCTCGGTCGAAAAAGAAATATTGGACGCCTCGGCGAAGGCATCCAATATTTTAAAACCGATGTTGTGGCGGGTATTACGGTATTCGAGACCGATATTGCCAAGCCCAACTATCAGATATTTCATAGGCTCAAGCTATTACTTGCCTGCTGCTGCGGCAGCCGCTGCACCGCGGGCGGCGCGAGTGAGCTGAACGGCGCATACAACGGCATTCTTGGCGTTGACGAGTTCGAGACCTTCGAAGTGGATGTCGCCTACAGCCATAGTCTTGCCGAGACCGAGGTTGTCAACGTTGATGACGAGGCGTTCGGGCACTGCGGTGTAGATAGCTTTAACTTTGAGTTTCTTCATCGAGAGAGTCAGCTTACCACCGGCTTTAACACCTTCTGCGTGGCCTTCGAGCTTAACGGGAACTTCGATAACAACGGGCTTCTTCTCGTTAACTTCGAGGAG
>CAZULD010000145.1:0-2892 GCA_964621135.1 uncultured Bacteroides sp.
ATCCTCGCGAAAAACGCCTTAGGGCTTCAGTGCTTGTCGAAGTGAAGCCTGATTGCAACCTGTTAATTGATTGTGGTCCTGATTTTCGCGAACAGATGTTGCGGATCGGAGCTCCAAAACTTCGCGCGGCACTTCTCACTCACTCTCATTATGACCATGTGGGTGGCATAGACGATCTGAGACCCTACTGCTACCCTGATCCCTTCCCCCTATATTGTCAGGCAGATGTCGCTAAAGACCTGCGCGAACGCATACCCTATTGTTTTCGCGAACATCTTTATCCTGGCGTACCGACTTTTAATATTCACATTATAGATCCCGAACAAGATTTCAAAGTCGACGATATAACAGTCACACCGTTACCGGTAATGCATGCCAAACTGCCGATTGTCGGGTTTAAAATCGGAAATTTGGCCTATATAACGGACTGCTCGGAGATGCCGGACTCAACGCTCGAAAAAATTCGTGGCATAGATACTTTAGTAATCAATGCTCTGCGCCTTAAGCCTCATATGTCTCACATGTCACTTTCAGATGCTTTGGCAGTAATTGTAGCTGCCGGACCTCGACGGGCATATCTGACCCATCTCAGTCACGATATGGGTCTCATTGACGCGACCCGTAGACTTCTGCCTCCCGGCGTTGATATTGCTACCGACGGCCTTACAATAACAATCCCTAACAAATCAGAGTAATTAACCATGGATCAGGAAATAAAACATCGCAGACTATATGCATTTTATAATAGTAAAGTGCTTCAGGCACTCATGATCGTTATAATTGTCGGAATCACGATGATAGGCTACTACAACGACCTTCTGTTACCGGTAATATGCTCTGGGACGGCGTTAATGCTTTTCATCGGATACTCCGCATGGTTATGGATAAAGAAGCCCAAACAAATCGTAATCAATACCTGGCTTTCAAATATATCCGGACTTTTTTGCCTGTATTTCCTTATTGTGGCGACAATGAAGAATCCCAATCAATGGTGGTATATATTTCCGATTGTATGTGCCATCGTTATATTGTTTATCGCAATGATTTACACCAAATACGATAAAACATTTACTATCACGGAATAATACCATTCAAGACCATGAAAACATTTAAGATATTGATTATTGCCGCATTAAGTTTAATATTGGGGATCGCGGAAATATATGGATCAGTTGGCGGCGACAGTCTGAGAACTGATGGTAGAGCATTGCGCACTCGAGGCGCAGTCGAAGGGCTTATGCGACGTCATGCTCCGAGATTGACTTTCCGACCTAACGAAATTTCTGCGGACTCATTCGGAACTTGGAAATCTGAAATGAAGGCCGCCATGGCAAGATTAATGCGCCACCCTGAGGCGCAGACAACAGAACCCAAAATGATTAAACGTGTGCAACGCGACGGATATGTCATCGAAAAATGGGAAAGCTATCCTCTTGATTCAACAGTCGTCCCATTTCTTGTCCTCATACCTGATGGAGTGGACTCAAGTCATCCGGCACCAACCGCATTATGTATACCGGGGTTCGGACAAACAAAAGAATTACTTGCCGGAGAACGCAAAGGCAATTTCGATCTCAGCGGAGACAGGGATACCACACTCGTAAAAAACACCATGGCCCGCGATTTTGTAAAAGCCGGGATAGTAGCTGTGGCGGTTGATAATCCATCGTTCGGCGAACTGTCAGACGAGGGAAAAGCCGACTATCTAGAAACAAGCCGTTTCCTTCTTGAATGTGACTGGAGCTACCTCGGTCTTACGTCGTGGCAAGACAAAGTAATCCTCGACTGGATAAAAACTCGGCCGTGGGCAAATCCTGATCGGATAATAGTAAGCGGTTTCTCGCTCGGGACAGAGCCGATGATGGTGCTCGGACTGCTGGACGATTCGATATACGCCTTTGTGTATAATGACTTCCTATGCCGTACGCGTGAAAGGGCACTAACTATGGATAAACCTAATCAGAACGGAGTGCGGCCTTTCCCGAACTCAATAGAGCATCTTATTCCCGGCTTTCTGCTTGAATTTGACTTTCCCGATATTGTAGCTGCGTTAGCCCCGCGACCAGTAATATGTACTGAAGGTGGTATGGATCGCGACTTCGGTATAATTGAATCAGCATTTTCGACGGCCGGAGTTCCTGATAATTTCGAGTGGCATCATTATCCAATGTTTGCTGATCCTGCCTCCCGTACCTATCTCGACGCTATGCCTTCCGGCATAGATCGTGCGACATTTTTCAAACTTGCCAATGTCGATCCCCCATCCCACTACTTTAAATCACAACTAATCATCCCCTGGTTAAAAAAATTACTAGATAAAGACAGCGAGTAGTTGCACACATTATTTTTTGCCGTTAGGAGGATTTGATGTAACTTTGCAATATAGTTAAATGCCGCTTGCGGCCAAAGCCCATTCACCCTATATGCAAGAGAAAATCATTATTCTTGATTTCGGATCGCAGACAACTCAGTTGATCGGACGCCGTGTGCGTGAGCTCAGCACCTACTGCGAGATTATTCCCTACAACAAATTCCCTTATGATGATCCCGAAGTGATCGGCGTCATCCTTTCAGGTAGTCCGTTCTCGGTCTATGACGAAAAAGCGTTTAAGACCGAACTTGACCGTCTGCGCAACCATTATCCCGTTTTGGGTATATGCTATGGCGCTCAGTTGATGGCTTATGAAGCCGGAGGTACCGTAGAACCTGCACCTTCGCGTGAATACGGCCGCGCAATCCTCACCAAAGTAGACGAAGCGGACCCTCTGCTTCGCGACATTGAAGTAGGTTCTCAGGTTTGGATGAGTCATGGCGATACCATCACACGTCTGCCTGAAGACTTCAAAATCATAGCTTCGACCAAAGAAGTTGCAATAGCCGCTTATCATGTAG
>CAZULD010000145.1:2992-5196 GCA_964621135.1 uncultured Bacteroides sp.
GACTTCAAAATCATAGCTTCGACCAAAGAAGTTGCAATAGCCGCTTATCATGTAGAAGGCGAAAAGACTTGGGGTGTACAGTTCCATCCCGAAGTATTCCACTCTACATGCGGTACTCAACTTCTCAAGAACTTCGTCGTAGGTATTTGCGGAGCATCTCAAAGCTGGAGCGCTGAATCATTCATCGAATCAACCGTAGCTGCGCTCCGCGAACAGCTCGGCGACGATAAAGTTGTGCTCGGTCTGAGTGGCGGAGTTGATTCTTCAGTTGCAGCCGTTCTTCTTAATCGTGCAATTGGCAAGAATCTTACCTGTATATTTGTTGACCATGGCATGCTGCGCAAGAACGAATTCAAGAATGTTCTCCATGACTACGAATGTCTTGGCCTTAATGTTATTGGTGTAGACGCATCCGAGCGATTCTTCAAGGAACTCGCAGGAGTCACAGATCCCGAACGCAAGCGCAAAATCATCGGCAAGGGCTTCATTGACGTATTCGACGAAGAAGCACATAAGATCAAGGACGTCAAATGGCTTGCCCAAGGGACAATTTACCCTGACTGCATCGAATCGCTGTCGATTACAGGTACAGTGATAAAGAGTCACCACAATGTAGGTGGTCTTCCCGAAAAGATGAATCTCAAATTATGCGAACCACTCCGTTTGCTCTTCAAAGACGAAGTCAGAGCTGTTGGTCGTTCGCTCGGAATGCCTGAACATCTTATTAAGCGCCATCCGTTCCCCGGCCCCGGTCTCGCAGTGCGTATCCTAGGCGATATCACTCCCGAAAAGGTTAGCGTACTTCAGGAAGCTGATGACATATTCATTCAAGGTTTGAGAGACTGGAATCTGTATGATAAAGTATGGCAGGCTGGTGTGATTCTGCTCCCCGTCCAGAGTGTAGGAGTTATGGGTGACGAACGCACATACGAGCGTGCCGTAGCTCTGCGAGCAGTAACATCAACCGACGCTATGACTGCTGATTGGGCTCACCTACCCTACGAATTCCTCGCTAAAGTTTCTAACGATATTATCAATCAGGTTCGTGGCGTCAACCGCGTCTGCTACGACATCTCCTCAAAACCGCCATCCACGATAGAGTGGGAGTGACTAATTTTCATATAATCAAAGAGTTACTTGTCAAAGACCGATCAATAAGACGTTTTGATGAGAGCAAGGCAATCACCGAGGAGACTCTGAGATCTTTTGTTGAGTTGACGCGTTATTGCGCATCAGGTCGTAACGTGCAACCTTTGCGTTACCGCATAGTCACCTCACAAGAAGAACGTGCAAAGGTGTTTCCACTACTCGCGTGGGCCGGTTATCTTACCGATTGGGATGGTCCGGCAGTGGGCGAACGCCCCGCTGCTTATCTCGTACAATGTCTTGATACCCGATACGGTAAAAACTGTCTATGCGATGACGGGCTTCAACTGCAGGCCATCACTCTTGCAGCAACAGCACTCGGCATCGGGAATTGCATCATAAAATCGTTCAATGCTCCTCGCCTGCATAAAGAACTCGGATTGCCTGACGAGATTGAACCTCGTTATGTTCTCGCGCTCGGTTATCCGGCGGAGAAAGTCATCCTTGAGACTACTGACGGAACTGAGGAGGCCGATATCCGTTACTACCGCGCAGCAGATGATACTCACCATGTGCCGAAACGTCCGCTCGACGAATTAATAATAGATTAAAAACAAACATCCGAAATTTCATATTGAAGTTTCGGATGTTTTCTTTATGATATCTGAGGCTTTAATCTACCTCTTCGAACTGATCTTTTCCGACTCCGCAAATCGGACAAGCCCAATCATCAGGAATATCTTCAAAAGCTGTGCCGGGTGCAATACCACCGTCTGGGTCACCAACTTCGGGATCATAGATCCAATCACAAACTACGCAACGATACTTTTTCATAATAAAAATTTGAGGGGTTAAATATTTTACAAAATTAACGCCTCAACAAGACTGTTTGTTCATCGACGAACATGCTTCGCTTTACCCGATCCTGAGATAATATCAAGACGAATGATTTCTGTGCGATTAAATGATTTTTCGGCGTATTTTAGTCCAATCTCCTTATCATCAGGAGAATATTTATCTAATATCAGTTCGAGGGCATGATAGCGCTCGTCATCCGAAAGTCCAGTTGAAGCTGTGCAATTCAGGATCACACTTTCGTAGGCCGTCGTGAACTTGTC
>CAZULD010000146.1:0-5130 GCA_964621135.1 uncultured Bacteroides sp.
TAAATTGGAAAAGAGTGTTGACCTTTTGCATATTTGGGTATATGGATGTAGAACCAAATCAAATACAAGAATGACTGAATTAACCACAGTAGCCGCTCCAAAAGGTGCTCAAGATGCACTTGAAGAGTTAGTGCGCAAAATGTATATCAGCAATGTAGCCAAGCGTTTGCGAGAACTCAACCAACCCACAGAGACCGACAAAAAGAGGTGGGTATGGGAGCTAATTCAAAATGCCAAAGATACGATTGCAAGCGATCCTAATAGGAATTCCATAAATGTAAGAATCGACATTAATGGAGATAAGGTTACCTTTGCTCATGATGGAAACCCTTTTACCCTTAACGCTCGATTTGGGTTACTTTGGAAATATAGTGAAGCAAAAGAGAATCAAGAGAGCACCGGTCGTTTCGGAACTGGGTTCTTGACAACCCATTGTCTTTCCAAAGTCGTTACAATCGAAAGTGACGTGTATGAAGCCAAGAATTCAAATAATCTTCTTGGCTTCAGAGTTACTATGTATCGCGACGGTGATACGGAGTCTGAGCTTCTTGATGGACTGGATAAAATGAGAGAAAGTGAGCAATATTTCAAAGAGACTTTTCGCCACACCTCATTTACATACCATATAAAGTCAGAGTCGGGTAGAGAGGCTGTAAGGTTAGGGATTGATAATTTCTTCGCCAACATTGCCCAAACAATGCTATTCTGTCCTGAGTTGAACTCAGTGATTCTTAACAACAATGGAGAATACACTAAAGTGACAAGAGGGGCTGATTTAAAAATCGCTGATTCTATACATAAAGTTGCGATTGAGATAGAGGGAGAGAAATCTACAAGCCGTTTCTTCCTCGTATCTTCTTTGATTAAAGATTCAGAGGAATTGTCTGCTCGATACAAACATCCTCGGAAGTTAAGATTGCAGATTGCAGTAGAGATTGACTCAGAGAATAGTGTTGTTTATCGCAGAGATTTTTGTGGTTTCTATTGCGTTCTTCCGTTGGTAGGCATAGAATCACAGCTAAGTGAACCAATCTATGTAAATTGTCCCGATTTTGAGCCGGATAGTGAACGTCAAAGCCTCTTGTTAAATGGTCAAACAAAGAATGAAGAGAGTGGTTTAATCACCGAAGTAGGGATAAACCACATGATTTATAATGACATCTTGTGTCTATATGACCAGATGTTGAGATATGCTGTTGATAATAATTTATCCAAAGTGTATCGTATGGCAGAGGGTTTGAAATCACCTAAAGCCCATGATAAACTTGACAAGGAATGGTATAAAAATACTGTTTTAAAGGGTTATCGTGATAGCCTCCTATCTGTACCTGTCGCTCACACGAAGAATGGTCCAATCGTTTTGGGAAATGCGATTATAATTCGGGAGGACAATGAGGCCAATGAAAAAACGCTGTATGAATTGGTGTCAAGAATTTATCCGAATGCCATGCTTATGGATAATCACGAATGGGCATCAGTGATATGGAAAGATGAAAGGGTAAAAGTTTGGGATTTAGAAGACTTCTGCAAGCATATCTCTGAGATATTCTCTAATTGGGGAGAAATACCAGTGTCTGAAGGTATTAGCATAGAGGATTGGTATAACCAATTCCTTGAAGTTGTAAAAACAAGGAAGGAAACCTTACTATCTGAATACACATTATTGCCCGACCGCGCCGGTAATCTTCACACTAAAGATGATGGACTGCGACAGAATATAAATGTCACTGATCAAGTGATTCAAATCCTTGCTCAACTTGGCAAAGACAAGAGTGGAGACCTTCTCCATCCCGCAATCCACGCGATAAATCTTGATAAAGAGTATAACTCTCAGTCAGCAGCCGCTGAAATCAATGAGCGGGTGACCGAAATTGTCAAGTCTAATGGTTGGTTAGACAAGGTCATGCCGTTACTGTCAGCATTACCGACTAACCCGGAAAAATTTCCTAATGATTCAGACTTCTGTAACAAACGAAAGGTAATACTGTCTATTGCAAATAGTCTCTTTGGGAAAAATACAGTAGCAGTTGAGGACAACTGCCTTATTCACGATTCGTGGAAGATAGTAGATCAACATTTCGTAAATGCAACATTGGTGAAGTTGAACGAGTTGAAAAGCCTTAGTTCACTGCCCGATGAACTGGACGCTAAATGGCTTAATGAGATTTTTAAAGTCATTAAGCCTTCACAAACTCAGTGGGAAAATTATGCGGTTTTACCTAATCAATACGGAGACTTCAAGAAACGCTCGGAACTATATATTGACGACAATATAGAAGACGTACTAAAAAATGATGTATTTAAGTCTGTAGGCGTTGATTGCCGTATAGAACTATTCGACAAGAATATCGACGCGAAAGAACTCGGTAGAGAGCAGACCAAGACCACTGCTGGAGTTATCGCAGCTATTCGCAATCGATTCGACAGTGTCAATACCTATCAATATTCATACCCCCATTTAATCAATGGTCGTTACTACAAATACTCAACATCTGTACTTCTTCCGATAGCGAAGTATATTGTTGGTCTTCTACCAGCCAATTCAGATTGTGAAGTGTTTCAACGTCAGAATGAGTATCGTAGTATTGTCGATTCTCTTGAAAACAATGGGCTACCATATTTGGGAACCGTTGAATACTCGGATGAAAACTTTTGGACACAACCCAACAGAATGGTTGCCGGAGACCTGCATGGTAGCATTGCCAACGATAAAAATATCGAAGGCATAAATGCCAGACTTGGTGGCATTGGTCATAAAAAAGTATATGAACTACTCAATTCATTCTACAAGATTTCGGAGTTGCTCCGTATTGAGGACAAGACAATCGCAATATATCCAAATCAACATGATAATTTTTGTGCACTAAATTCATTGTTCGCTGAATCAGGAGAAGACGATGCGCTTATAAAAGACATAGCTGCTAAATTACCTTCTGGCAAAGACTATAGGGAATTTCTGCTAAGTAGATTCGTTATTAACAAACTTGAACGCATCATAACTCGTGAACAAATCATAGAATTTGTGGACGAAAAGGTTCATACCTTATTTGAGACTCCATCCAATTGGAAGAATGAATATTTTAAGGAGGCCGTAACGCAATTCATTGAAAAATGGGCTAAGAACAATAGAATCTTGTTTGAGGAAAAATGTCGCTATACCACGAAGGATAAGGATGCAATAACTGTTAACGTTATTATCACACCCGAAATTCGTGAGCAACTTCAAGCACTTGTTAGCTCTGGGACCGACATTGTAGCGTTCCAAAATGCCCAGGAAAATGCAAGACGAGTTTCCGAATTGGAGGCGAAAGTTACTGAACTAACCGCGTTGCTTGATTCACGTTCTGCCGGTACTTCTATGGAGAAATACGATGGCAGCAACACTGATTTGACTAACGAACAGAAACAGGCTTACCTTGAAGAGGCTAAAGACAGAGTTCTTGAGGATCTCAAGAATGAAGGATACGACATAACCAATCATGATTGGGATTGGACCCATATACTGGGAGTACGAGATCGTAATGGCAATGAATGCCCTATTGTATTCCGGAGTAACCGCAGCCATCGTAATACGGTAATCACACCTGCTGACTGGGATACTTTAACACAACCCAACGCGATGTTTGGTATCGTCACATCTGATGGACAAGTGTGCAAGTATAAACTGAACGACATTCTAAAAGGGACTGAATACTTGACAATCCGATTCTCAACATCAAATTGTGATGTTCCAGAAAGGTTGGACAAGTTGTCAGAAATTTTCAGATATTTTGGAGGAATCCAGTTCAACTTCGAGAAATATATAGAGCCAACACTGTTCCGCTGGCAGAGTTTTATGGCTCCCGAAATGAATACGGGAGAGTTGCCGGAGGCTGGGTCTGTTGCATCATTGCCAGAATAAAAGAATGGACAGCAGGGAGAAAATTCAAAAGTTCCTGAATATGGAACTAACAGCGGTGACGGAGGACTTCAATAAGAAGTTCTCTGCTCCTGCGCTGCATCTTCTGAATGAAAGTGAAGAACTATTCATTGGCCAGTTTCTTAAATATGACAACGGTGAAATGATTGTCAAGTTTAGGGCTTCCCGGGCTTTCCCACGTAAGGGAGAATATGTTCAAGCCATGTATCTGCCAAAGAGTATTCAAGACTACCGACAATGGGATGGCGTGACCTATGAGGATCTATTCAAAAACAGGCTCAAAGGTTCGGAAGCTGTTTGCATATGGCAGTCAAAATCTTCAGAGGAGGGTTTTGTGTTATTAGGATTTCGTGGCATTGAGATGGATTTTGCCGAATACATCTCCAAAGCATCGGGAGCTATCATTATCCTTGGTCCCCATAGGCCACCAATTGACTATCTTGCCAATCTTTACAAGTTGAGCCAAGACGAGTATTCTCAAAAAGTTGCGGATATTCTTGATTATCCATATAGTCATTGTGAAAGCAGCCCCATTTTGATTAAGAATGAATCTCCAGTAGAGTTTATACAAAGGCAGATTGAGTCTTCAAGTATTACTATTTTGCAAGGACCCCCCGGAACTGGCAAAACACAGGTGATTGCCGAACTTTGCGCTCGTCTCTGCAAGGAAGGTAAATCTGTATTGGTGACGGCACTTACCAACAGAGCATTAATCGAAGTCGCCACAAAGTCGGCTCTTCAGGAATTATTATCCAACGGAAAAATCCTCAAGTCAAATTTGACAATAGATGAGCAGCATGAGGTGCCTCATCTTGTCGCAGCAAAGCAGATTATGCCTATCAAAGGCAGTGTAGTTATGGGAACTTACTACATAACAAGTGCATTCGCTGCCAATCTTGCCGGCGAAAACGCCTTTGCTGTCGTGATTATGGATGAGGCAAGTCAAGCATTAACTCCGATGTTTGCGGCCTCTCATAAAATTGGACTAACAAATCTGTGGGTCGGCGATTCTGCTCAGTTGGGACCGGTTGTTGCATTGAATGGCGATCGCATCACTTCAAATGGGTTTGACTTTTTGATAGATGGGTTATGCACAATGGTACATAAACGTCAGCTTCCCGTGTATCAGCTCACTAAAACATACAGATTAACTCAACGCAATGCAGACTATACAGGCTTTTTCTACAACAAGTCTTTGATTTCCGCAAAGG
>CAZULD010000147.1:0-3079 GCA_964621135.1 uncultured Bacteroides sp.
CAACATCGTGTTCCACTGCATCGTGTTCCCCGCAATGCTCATGGCCTACGGCGACAACTTCCAGCTCCCCGACAATGTCCCCGCCAACGAGTTCCTCAATCTCGAAGGCGACAAGATTTCGACTTCGCGCAACTGGGCAGTGTGGCTCCACGAATATCTCCGCGACTTCCCCGGCAAGCAGGACGTTCTCCGCTATGTCCTCACCGCAAACGCCCCTGAGACAAAGGACAACGATTTCACATGGCGCGACTTCCAGACCCGCAACAATAGCGAGCTCGTAGCCATCCTCGGAAACTTTGTCAACCGTGTGACCGTGCTCACTCATAAATATTTCGACGGTGTTGTTCCTGAGGCTGGCGAGTTGCTTGACATCGACCGCGCTCTCTTCGATGAAGTTGACGCTATCAAGGCTGCACTTACAGAGAACGTCGAGACCTTCCATTTCCGCGAAGCACTCAAGGAAGCGATGAATATAGCCCGCGCCGGCAACAAATATCTTCAGGAGACCGAACCATGGAAAGTTGCCAAGACCGATATGGCCCGCGTTGCAACTATCCTCAACACAGCCCTGCAGATCTGCGCCGACATCGCGATTGCATTCGAGCCCTTCATGCCTTTCATGAGCCGTCGTCTTTCCGATGCGCTCGGTCTCGGTAAACTCACATGGGCCGAACTCGGATCGCGTAACATCGTCCGTGCAGGCGATCATATCGACACTCCCGAACTCCTCTTCGAAAAGATCGAAGACGATGCTATCGAAGCCCAGACTCGTCGTCTTGCTGAGATTAAGCGCGAAAACGAGCTCAAGAATTTCCGTCCGGCTGAAATTCAGCCCGCGACAGACTTCGACACCTTTGCCAAACTCGACATCCGCGTCGGCACTGTCGTCAACTGCGAAAAAGTCAAGAAGTCGAAAAAACTTCTCAAATTCCTTATCGACGACGGCTTCGGCCAGCGCACGATCCTCTCCGGCATCGCCGAACACTATCAGCCCGAAGAGCTCATCGGCCGTCAGGTATGTTTCATCGCCAACTTCCCTCCGCGTCAGATGATGGGCATCGACTCAGAGGGCATGATTCTCTCCGCTCTGAACGCCGACGGATCTCTGTCGGTCATCACTCCTTCGACTGCCGTTGTCAACGGCGCACAGGTTAAATAAATATCTGTCTGCAAAAAATTAGGTATGAACCCTCGTATATTGATCATCTACACCGGCGGAACGATCGGCATGATCGAAGATTCCGTAACAGGTTCGCTCAAGCCTTTCGACTTTTCTCACTTGATGGAGAATGTGCCTAAGGTTAAGATGCTCAATTATGAAATTGACAATATCCAGTTCCAGCCGCCGATCGACTCGAGCGATATGAATCCGGCACGCTGGCAGGAAATAGCCCGCAGCATCGCCGAGAACTATGATAACTACGACGGCTTTGTTGTGCTCCATGGCACGGACACCATGGCCTACACGGCCTCGGCCTTGTCGTTCATGCTCGACAATCTCCAGAAACCCGTCATCATCACCGGCTCGCAGCTTCCCATCGGCGAGGTGCGTACCGACGGTGAAGAAAATCTGATTACAGCCCTGCAGATTGCGGCCGCCACCCAGCCCGACGGTACACCGATGGTCCAGGAGGTCGCCATCCTCTTCGAGGACTATCTGTGGCGAGGCAACCGCTCGACAAAACGTAGTGCCGACAACTTCAACGCATTTAAGAGCAGCAACTATCCTCAGTTGGCTAAGGTAGGTCTGAGCATCAACTTCAACCGTGAGGCGCTGATGCGTCATCAGCAGGCAGGCGGACTGAACCCTCAGTTCAATCTCGACCAGTCAGTCATGACCATCGATCTCTTCCCCGGCTTGTCCGAGAGCGTTTTGCGCCACATGCTTTCTGCCCCCGAGATAAAAGGAGTGGTGCTGAGAACTTATGGTGCAGGCAACGGCCCTACCGCCCAATGGTTTATCGATCTAATGCGCGAGACTGTCGAGCGCGGCGTCGTCGTGCTCAATGTCACCCAGTGTGCCTACGGTGCCGTGCACCCCAACCGCTACGTTGCCGGCGACAAACTGACTGCAACCGGAGTCATCCCCGGTCAGGACATAACATTCGAGGCCGCCGTGACCAAAATGATGTTCCTTTTCGGTCTCGGTCTCGATGCAAAGCAAGTCAAATACTATCTTGAGCGTCCGCTCGCCGGAGAAATTTCAGAAAACTGATAGCAAACGCGATAAATGAAATCCAGTCTGCGACATATTATCCGTCTCGTCTGTGTGACCGTTGTTTTGAGCTGTGCGTCGCTCGGCGCCGATGCTGCCAAGCAATGGGAGCGCATCGCTCAGTCTCCTGCCACTGAAACCGTGGAAGGTGCGGCTGCCGAGCAGTATGATGTGCGTGTCGCCGACGGTGCTGTCGTGCTGACCATTAACCGCAAAAGTCCGGTCAAGATATTTACCATCCTCGGCCAGCTTGTGGCCGAGCAGCAGCTCGAAGCCGGGGTGTGGCGTATGCCTCTGACCGTCCGGGGAATTTACATTCTGAAAATCGGCGACAGCACCCGCCGAATCACAATCTGATTTTTACCAGCCTCCGGATGCGCCGCCGCCTCCGGTGAAGCCTCCTCCGAATCCACCACCGATCGAACCTCCGCCGCCGAAACCGCCTCCGCGTCCGCCGCCCATAGGCACGATAACGACCGGAGCGAGTTTGGCTATTTTGTAATTGCGTCCCATCTTGTGGTGACAGTTCAGACAGGTGAATTCCTTTACACCGACACCTTCGCGCGAGGTAGTCGGTTGAACGACCACACGGTCGCCTGTGAGTTTGGCCGTGCGCGCATGGCAGTGGTCACACTCAACCAGCGGCAACGATTTGTTGACAAAGGGGAAGATGTCAGTTTCGCCGCATTCGTCGCAGTGCCACACATCGTAGTCGACCGATCCGATGCGCTCCTCCATGTCCTGGCTCGGAGTGAGATAGTCATTGTCATGGACTTCGTCGATTTTCACCATCTTGTGGCCGCAGTTAGGACATTTGCGCGGACGGTTGCGCCAGTAGCGCATCGTCAGCAGCAGCGGGAGAGT
>CAZULD010000147.1:3179-5119 GCA_964621135.1 uncultured Bacteroides sp.
GAGCGAATTTCTTCGGCCGCAACCGGATCGCCTAATCGCGCGGCGATGGCATTGACGCCTGCCAGAGTGCCGCCGTCGTAGTCGCCGTCCCTGAAGCGGGTAAACATTTCGTTACGCAAAATTTTGCCGCAGACCGCGTCGGGCAACACGCCTTCGACGCCGGGCCCCGTGCGGATCACGGCCTTGCGCGCGTCGCGTGCCACTAAGAGCAGCACGCCGTTGTTGTTATCTTTCTTTCCGAGACCCCACAGATTGAAGAGTTCGTTGGCATAAGTGTCGATGTCCGCGCCGTCGATATCCTCGACCACCACGGCGACCATTTCGGCTGACGTCGAGCGTCGCAGACGACTGATCACCGAATCCATTTCGGTCTGAGCCGCAATGGTCAGCACTCCGTCGGGATTGCTGACAAAGCGCGTGCGGTCTGCGACGTGAACGTTTGGAACTTCGTCGACCTTGTAAGCTCGGGCCGAGACGCTTATACATATTGCTGCGAGGAGCAGCAGTGTCGATAAAATCTTTTTCATATCTATTAAACAGCCGGAAGCGACAGACCGTTGAGTTTTCTGAATAAATCGAGCGCGTAGACGTCGGTCATGGCCGAAACGTGGTCGAGCACAGCCTGAACCTTGCCGTAAAGCGTCGGCGCCTCGACGTCGTACTGACGCGGGAATTTTGACAGCAGCAGGCGCGAGTAGTTAAGGTTCGGTTCGACGACCGCACCGATCATCTTTTCAAGCAGGAAGGTGATGATGCGGTTACCGGCCAGCTCGATATCGACAACGTCCGACGCTCTATAGATCTTGTCCCACGACAGATCGTTACAGCGGCGGTAGGCCTCGCCTTCGATAGAGTCGAGGCTCTGGAGGAGCGACCCGCTGAATGTGCCCGAAAGGATGCGGTCTTCGTTGGCGATGAACGATTCGGCGCAACGTTTGACCAGCACGCCGATGACGCATGACCGGAGGTAAGCGATCTTCTCGTTGGGATCGTCGACCTTGTCCATAACCTGCTGCATACGGGCTTGTTCTTCAGGCGGGAAATAAGCCATGAGGAGACTGATGACTTCGTCCGACGACAGGATCTTCAACTTGTGGGCATCCTCGATGTCCATTATTTCATAGCAGATGTCGTCGGCAGCCTCGACGATGTAGACCAGCGGATGACGGGCGTAACGCACCGTGCCTTCCGGCGAATCGAGACGCAGCATGCCGAGTTCGTCGGCCACTTTGACAAAGTCGTCCTTTTCGGAAGTGAAAAATCCGAACTTGCCTTTGGTCGTCAGCGATGATTCGTAGGGATATTTAACGATCGATGCCAGAGTGGAGTAGGTCATTGCAAAGCCTCCGTCGCGGCGACCCTTGAAGCTGTGGGTGAGCACGCGGAATGCATTTGCATTGCCCTCGAAGTTGATGAGGTCTGACCATTCTTTGGCCGAAAGTCGGTCGCGCAGATGACGTCCGTCGCCTTCGCTGAAAAAAGTCGCGATGGCCTTCTCTCCCGAATGACCGAAGGGAGGATTGCCGAGGTCGTGGGCGAGACAGGCGGCCGCCACAATGTCGCCGATGTGCGAGAGCATGTGACGCCACGGTTCGTCGGCGTAACGTTCGCCAAGCGCTATGGCTATCTCGTCGGCCATCGACTTGCCGACGCATGCCACTTCGATCGAGTGAGTCAGACGGTTATGCACAAAGATGCTGCCCGGCAGAGGGAACACCTGCGTCTTGTTCTGCAGGCGGCGGAACGGCGATGAAAACACCAGACGGTCGTAATCGCGGCGAAAATCAGTGCGTATATTATTTTTCTTGGGGTCGTGGTAATGTTCAAGCCCGAAACGCTTGTCATTTATCAGCCTCGACCACTCCATTTTGTCGTTGCTCATTAGCGTCTTATTTAGAAAGCGAATTTACTAAAAACTTCGCTCCGCACCAAGTTTTTTT
>CAZULD010000148.1:0-5099 GCA_964621135.1 uncultured Bacteroides sp.
AGTACCTCGGTCCGGCTCGTGACAACATGGAAAAACTCTATCGTCACAAGATCGTGAACGTACTCGGTAGCGCAGGCAAAGCTGAATAATTGACAGCACTTAACGTTAAATAAGAAATGAAGACCGATGGAAAGAACTTTTCATCGGTCTTCATTGTTTATTATATAGCTAAATATAACATTCATCTTTATACCCCCAACAACAATGAAACTTACTAAAGTTCTGGCCATCGCCCTTTCGCTTGTATGTGCCTCTCCCGCATTTGCCACTCCCGACCTCAAGGATCTCCTCAAATCAGCAACATCAGGTAACTCCGATGGTATCGGAGGCGCGATAGGCAGCGCTATCTCAAATCTGACCGCATCTTCAAATTTCGAAGTTGAGGATCTCCGCGGCACATGGACTTACGAATCGCCTGCCGTGACCTTCAAAAGCGACAACGCTCTCCAGAAACTCGGCGGGGCAGCAGCATCAAAAACTATCGAAGATAAACTCGCGCCTTACTATAAGCAAGCAGGTGTGACAGAGCTCAAACTGATCGTTGACGATCAGAATAATTTCACCATGCAACTCAAACGCGGCTCGCTCAAAGGCACTGTAAGCAAGGACGCCGACGGTAATCTCGAATTCAACTTCAAAGCTCTCGGAAAAGTGAAATTAGGAAAGGTGAGCGCATTTGCCACAAAATCTGGTTCGACTCTCAATCTTACTTTCGATGTAAGCAAACTTATCTCACTTGTCAAGGCTATTTCCTCCGTGTCAGGAATTTCGAGTCTCAAGGCTGCCAGCTCGGTACTTTCGTCGTACGACGGTATCTATGCAGGCTTCAAACTCACAAAAGTTGCCGACGCAAAATAATATTTACTATATAACGAACACATTATCGGCTCTTGATTGTTAACAATATATGATCAAGAGCCGATTTCATTTCCAGTCACGAACGCTTTCCCGCATTGCCGAAAATGCGGGAAAGACTCATCGTCGACTGATGATGCGTTTCGGCGATACGGCAAACCGTCTGCGTGTAATCATCGGTTCGTTGGCCGTCATTGCGGCAATATTCTGCATTATAGAGATTATACTTTATTTCGGCTATGACCGTAATCCTGCAGAATCCGCTTCAATAAGTCGAATGATGCGTATTCCGCAGGCTGTTTTTGCAATAAATATACTCTTTAGGATTGTAATAGGGTTTAAGCCGGCGTTAAAGCGCATAAATTGGTTAAAATCGACAGTTAACATCCTACTGCTAATATCCGTTGTCGTCTGGGTAGTGCCTCGCCCCGCATCTCCGTGGTTCCCGGCAATCGCCAAGTTGCTCTATAGCCGTGCTTTTCTATTTTCCGTCCTGGGCGCATATTCCATATTTGAAATTTGTTATGCCGCGTTGCATCTTATCGGCCGGCGGACGAATCCTGCGTTGATTCTTTCGACCAGTTTCTTGATCTTCATTCTATTAGGCTCATTGTTGTTAATGCTGCCTAAATGCACTGTGACACCTATCTCTTATTGTGATTCCCTATTTGTTTCAACGAGTGCGGTGTGCATCACCGGATTAACGTCGGTCGACATTCCGTCAACGTTCACGCCGCTAGGCTTGCTTATCCTAAGTTGTCTAATTCAGATCGGCGGCTTAGGTGTCATTACTTTCACCAGCTTTTTCGCTATATTTTTCAGCGGCTCTCCCGGAATTTACAGTCAGCTGATACTCAAGGATATCGTATATTCAAAAACACTTAACAACCTTATCCCCACCCTACTCTACATCCTCGCCTTTACAATCATAGTAGAACTGGCTGGTGCAGCAGCGATCTATCTGACGATACCGCCTGAACTTGGGCTGTCGACTTCCGACCGGCTGATTTTCGCGGGCTTTCATTCGCTTTCATCATTTTGCAATGCCGGATTCTCGTGTCTGCCCGGCGGAATGTCGAACCGCATCCTTCTCGACGGAACACAGTCAATTTATGTTGTAACGTCCGTGTTGATATTCGCCGGCGCGATAGGATTCCCCATTCTTGTTAACTTCAAGGATATAATCGTCGGAAGGATTCGCAGACTCTTTTCTTTCGGTCGACAGACCGACAATGTCCGCAGGCTTCATGTCTACGATCTCAATACCAAACTTGTGCTCGTCACAACTATTGCGATTCTCGCTGTCGGCAGTGTGGCCTTCTTTTGTCTGGAATATAACAACACTTTGGCCGGAATGCCGCTCGACAAAAAGATCATCCAGTCAGTGTTCAACTCACTCGTGCCACGAAGCGCAGGCTTTTCATCGGTCAACCCCGCCATGTTTCTGCCGGTCACATTGCTGCTTGTAGTCGTGCAAATGTGGATAGGCGGCGCATCTCAATCGCTTGCCGGAGGTGTGAAAGTCAACACCTTCGCCGTGGTTCTGCTCAATCTCCGCGCGATAATCCGCGGCCATAAAGCCCCGACAGCCTTCGGAAGGCGAATAGCCACGGACTCTGTCAGGCGCGCCAACGCCGTAGTGATCATCGCCGGTGCGGCTTTCACATTATATGCGGTTGCCATCCTGCTGCTTGAGCCGACGTTATCAGTGCGGTCGGTACTCTTCGAGGTTACATCTGCGCTGTTCACAGTCGGGTCATCGCTCGGTATTACGGATCAACTTTCAGATCCGTCGAAAATTATCCTCGCTACGGCGATGTTTGCCGGTCGCGTCGGTATATTGTCACTGTTGATAGGCTTCGCATCCAACGACCGCGACCGCTCTGCACATTATCCCCCTGAAAGTGTAATAATCAGCTAATAAATCAAACTATTATGAAATATATAATTATCGGTTTAGGCATCTACGGTTCAAATCTCGCAATAGATTTAGCGGCTCTCGGCCACGAGGTCATCGGCGCAGACATCCGGCAGCCCAACATCGACGCGGTCAAGGATTATGTTTCTACGGTCTACCAAATAGATTCAACAGAGGAGAATGCCCTTAGCGTTCTTCCGCTCAGCAACGCCGACATTGTCATCGTAGCCATTGGCGAAAACTTCGGGGCAAGCGTCAAGACAGTGGCTCTCCTCAAGAAAATGGGAGTCAAACATATCTACGCCCGCGCGATCGACAAACTGCACGAATCCATACTCGAAGGATTTGAGATAGATCGCATCCTCACTCCTGAGCAACGGGCCGCCTCAGATCTCACCCATGAAATGGCAATCGGATCGAAAGTTACGTCAATGGAGATCGACAGCGATACCTATATCCTGAAATTCAAAGTTCCGGAAAGTTTCGTCGGCGAGAAACTCGCGACTCTCGACTTGAATACGTTCGACCTACGCGTCATTGCTCTCACCCGTCCGCGAAAAATTACCAACATTCTCGGTATATCACGCAACGAACAGACAGCAGTCGATCTGACGGATGAAAATTTAACAATAGAAGCCGACGACATAATGACTGTCATCGGCTCCATGAAAGGTTTCAGATCGCTCTATCGAAAAATCAACAGTTGACCTCGTAGTCAACACAGGCTCTGTCTGCCTTATGACCGGCAAGCAGACCGGCAGCGGCTACATGAGCGGGATGCTTGGCGTAAACTTCTACGTCAGCCATCTTGTCAACGATGGCTGTAAGGACAACGTCCCACGTTTCAGCGGGGTTTTCGTTGATGCCAACTTCGATCGCGCGGAGCACATCGATCTGAGCGGGAAGGGCTTCAAGAGCTGCCTTGAATGCTTCGGCAACCTGACGGCGCTCGGCGTCACTGCCTGTCAGTTTGAATGTTACGATATGTTTTACCATCTGTTCCGGGGTTTATTTGGTGTTGTAAAGTCTTTCACGGGCGGCGGCTACCTTTTCGTCGGTAATATAGTCGTCGTAATCCATCATTTTGTCTATAATGCCGTTGGGAGTCAGCTCTATGATGCGGTTGCAGACCGTCTGGATAAATTCGTGGTCGTGCGACGCAAGGAGCAAATTGCCCTTAAACGCTTGCAATGTATTGTTGAACGCCTGAATTGACTCAAGATCAAGATGATTGGTAGGCGAATCGAGCACCATAGTATTGGCATCGCGGAGCATCATACGGGCAATCATACAGCGCATTTTTTCACCACCCGACAGCACTGAAGCCTTCTTCAGTACATCGTCTCCTGAGAAAAGCATCTTACCGAGAAATCCTTTGAGATAGATCTCGCTCGAGTCCTCGCTGAACTGACAGAGCCAGTCGACAAGGTTTAGATCAGTGTTGAAGAAGTCGCTGTTGTCGAGCGGGAGATAAGCGGTGGTGATAGTCTGTCCCCACTCGTAAGTTCCGGCATCGGCCTTGCGGTTGCCGTTGATTATCTCAAAGAGGGCGGTCATCGCACGCGGATCGTGACTGAGGAAAGCAACCTTGTCGCCCTTTTCGATCTGGAAATTCACATCTTTGAAGAGCAATTCGCCGTCGACCGATGCACTGAGTCCCTTGACTTCGAGGATCTTGTTGCCGGGTTCGCGCGAAGGGGTGAAAATGATGCCGGGATAGCGGCGCGAAGATGGCTGGATCTCCTCTACGTTGAGTTTTTCGAGCATCTTCTTGCGCGATGTGGTCTGTTTACTCTTGGCCACATTGGCACTGAATCGCTGGATGAACTCAAGTAATTCCTTACGACGCTCCTCAGCCTTCTTGTTCTGCTGTTGCTGCTGACGGAGAGCAAGCTGGCTCGACTGATACCAGAAGCTGTAGTTTCCGGCAAAGAGCTGAACTTTGTTGTAATCTATATCAAGTGTATGAGTGCAGACCGAGTCAAGGAAGTGACGGTCGTGGCTGACAACAAGCACCGTATTTTCGAATTTCGAAAGATAATCTTCAAGCCACGCCACTGTCTCAAGATCAAGGTCGTTGGTAGGTTCGTCGAGCAACAGATTATCGGGATTGCCGAAAAGAGCCTTCGCCAGAAGCACACGCACCTTTTCATTACCGCTAAGGTCGCGCATCAGCATATAGTGCTTGTCCTCTTTTATACCCAGACCGCTGAGCAGGGCACCCGCATCGCTCTCGGCGTTCCAGCCCTCGAGTTCGGCAAATTTTTCTTCGAGTTCAGATGCACGGATACCATCCTCGTCTGAGAAATCGGCTTTTGCATAAAGC
>CAZULD010000149.1:0-4985 GCA_964621135.1 uncultured Bacteroides sp.
TCGATAAACCTGCATTCGGCAAAGCCATCAATACTCTCTTGGCCGGTTTCCCCGAGCCTCAGGTGGCAGAGGCTGTAAACGCTTGGATCAATAACACTTCGACTACCATTCATCCGACGGGTGTTAACGATTTCAGCATTACATTCGCCGGAGAGGGCGATTTCGCTATCGCTTCGACAGATGAAGCCAAAGCTCTTACCAAGATAGATCCGTCGGATGTCACCAACCTGACGGCTTACTTCAAACTCGATCTACCCAAGGGTCATGCCCTGCCGTCAATGTTTAACTGTCCTTTCGGGGTGGATGCAGAAGGCTACACGACCGACAGCCATACCGAAGGTCATGTGACTCTCACTGAAACTGACGCACCCTTCCTCGAAACACTGATTAATTTCGCAGCACGATTCTGATGACCAGCAGACCGGGACAGCGTATCGACCGCATAAGCCTGCGTAACGTCATCCCTGAAGTTTTTACCGCCGACGATGTCGCGCAGTCACAAGTGTGGCTTCGCGACATCGACTTCGTGCGCGGCAACCATTACCTTATCGAGGCTTCGTCAGGCTCGGGCAAGACCTCGCTGTGCAGTTTCATCTATCATAACCGCAGTGACTACCGCGGCGAGATTTTTTACGGCGACCGAAACGCCCGGACTCTTTCGCCCGACGATGTCAGCGAGCTGCGCACACGTCATATCAGTCTGCTGCCTCAGGAACTGAGACTGTTCGGCGAACTGACCGCCCGCGAGAACGTGATGCTGAAAAACCGACTGACCGACCACTGCACCACGGCTGAAATCGAGGCCATGTTTGAGCGACTCGGAATCTCAGACCGCATCGACACACCGACCGCCCGGCTGTCAATAGGGCAGATGCAACGCGTAGCCATCATCCGGTCATTGTGTCAGCCCTTCGATTTCATTCTGCTTGACGAACCCGTCAGTCATCTCGACGCCGATAACAACCGCGTCGTCGCCGCCCTTATAGCCGAAGCTGCCGAACGTCAGGGAGCGTCGGTAATATCGACATCTGTCGGCAACCGGCTTGACCTCCCGATGCAAAATATCATACGTCTGAATCTATGATCGCCCGACTCCTCAGAAAAAACATCAGCCGCGCACAGCTTGCCGCCTACGTCACGGCGTGCACCGTCGGTCTCGCCATCCTGCTGGCTTCGGCAGGATTTTACGCTGACATTCGGTCGGCGCGTGACAGCCGCGACGGGGCTCCCGACTATATCGTCCTGTCAAAACCGGTCAACATTTTAGCCGCGCTCGGAAGCACGTCGCCCGACGCCAACGCCTTTACCGAGTCAGAGATAGCCGAGCTGGAGAAACAACCGTGGGTGAAACGCGTAGGCCGCTTCACCGCGGCAGACTTCAACATCTCCGCATCGGTCAACTTTGCCGGACACGGACTGTCGACTGCATTGTTTTTCGAATCCGTGCCCGACGAATTCGTCGACATTCCCGCTGACGAGTGGACATATAAAGAAGGCGACGGAACAATACCCATCGCCGTGCCGCGCGACTATCTCGCACTCTATAACTATGGTTTCGCAGCCGCCAGAGGCATGCCCCAGTTGAGCGAGAATCTGATCCGTCAGATACCGCTGCGCATCGCTATGTCGGGCGACGGCAAATATGATGTGAAGGAGGGCCGAATCGTCGGACTCTCGGATCGTCTCAATACTATCGCCGTGCCTGAAAGTTTCATGGACGAGGCCAACAAACTATATGGTGGCGGAGACGTTTCGGCTCCGTCAAGACTGATGGTCGAAGTGACCACGCCCGGCGACCCGGCTATCGACCGCTGGCTCGAGGAGAACGACATCGAATCGTCGGCCGACGCTACGACTTCGGCGCGCACCGTCTATCTCGCCGGCATAGCAGCCACGGTTGTCGGAGTGATCGGAATTGTGATCGCGGCGCTGGCTGTGATGATACTGCTGCTGAGTCTCTATCTGCTCGTTCAGAAAAACAGCGAAAAGATCCGCGACCTTACCCTTCTGGGCTACAAGCGCAGCGAGGTCGCAGCGTTCTACTATCGTCTCGTCGTCAGGCTGAACGTGGCGATCACGGTGGCAGCATTCGTACTCGGAGCGGCAGCCTCACGGATGTGGAACAGCGCGTTGGCCGACTTCAACCTCGCCGGCGAGCGGAGTCTGTGGATTATGGGACTGATCGCCTTAGGCATCATGGCCGCGGTTACGCTACTGTCCATTCTCTCTATTTCACGACTTATCAAAAAAGCCTCACGATGAGAATACGCCTCTCACTGATACTCACACTAATAATCGGCATGGTGACAACATCGTGCAACGATGAAGTTTTCATCGACGATCTCGCCGTCGAACCGGCAAACATAAGCCTTGACTGGGAGGGCGGAGATGCCATATTCAAGGCCAATCAGTCGCTCGACCATGCGTTTATAATCGCCTACCGCTGGGTCAACGGGCGCGGTAAACCTTTAGGCGACGAAGGGATGACCTACACGCTGACGAGAAATTCCGGGCGCGACATCTACAACGACCTATGCCGTCTGAGGCTTACATTAAAAGACAATTATCTGTCGGTTAACTGTCTGAATAATTTTTATCCCGACACGCTCTACATGCACATCGACCTGTCGGACGAATACGAGACCAAGCAGACCAACCTGCGCATATTGCCATCACCGGGATTCACTCCCGGACAGATAGCCTACACGCTCGCGTATTGGTATAGTCAGGAGTACAGCGATACAATCCCTCTCATCTCATTGTCGAACATCAACCAGATTCCCGTAACGATCAATCCGCTCGCAGCGGGCGACACTATAGCGACGAAAACGGGAACGTTTGAACCGTGGAGGCAGTTGCTTAGCGACAATATCTTCGGGCGCACGCCGATCAAAGTGCCCGGAGTGGATTTTTCTTTCGCGTCCATGAACCCCGTGGAATCGACTGATTCGGTTGTCTACAACGCTCTGCCCCACACTCTCAAAGGCAATGCGATAATCTGCAAAGAAGACGTCAGTATAGAGATGCCTCCGGAAACCTTCTGCTCGGTGAGTGTCGTAGTCAAGCACGAAGAGGCCGGATTCACCTACGACATACCCGCTTACAATCCGGCCGGAGGCGAGACCGTCTCGGTCGACGGCATCTACTGGATAAATTGCCCGCTCAGCTATGAAATCATAACCGACATCTCAAGCATCGTGCATCAGTGAAAAAGTTAATCATCCTCATATCTATCATTATTGCCGCCTCGCTGCGGCTCACAGCAGCAGACCCGGCGATCGGCGACTGGAGAGTCGACGCGGGTGTGAACACGTCGTACATCCTGCCGACAAACAATTTTCTCAAGACAGTTTCGGGCAATGATTTCATGATCTCGCCTGAGGTGCGCGGAAGTTTTGCTTTCAGCCACCGCACCCGCTACGGACGACTGTACCACAATACGCGTCAGGGTCTCGCAATCCGTCAGAATTTCATCGGGCCGAACTCCTCGCTAGGCAATCCGACCGATATATTTCTCTTTCAGTCAGTAAGATTAGCGGCTAACAATCGGTTGTCGGTCGACGCAGAGTGGAATTTCGGTGTGTCGACGGGATGGTCTAAATATGATCCGTCGGCACTGATAGTCAACAACGCCATAGGTTCGCGCACCAATGCAGTGCTCGGCGTAGGGATGACGGCTACTTATCAGCTCAACAACCAATGGGCTGTGAAAGCGCGTCTTAACGCCGCCCACTATTCCAACGGCAACACCCATCTGCCCAATGCCGGAGTCAATACAGTCGGACTTATGCTCGGAGCAGAATATACGTTTGATCCCGTGCTATCGACGGATGCTCCGGTAGAGCGTGAGGAGTTCAAACGCGGATTTTCTTACGACGTCACGGCCTACGGCGCCGGACGCCGACGCGTAGCCATCGATGATGCCGGGGAGTATGTTCCGTTGCCCGGAACGTTCGGAGTGGCAGGAGTTAACTTCGCTGCAATGTATGATCTGAACCGTTACTTCCGCTTCGGTGTGTCAGCCGACGCCCAATATGACGAGAGTGCCAATCTTGCAGAGTACCGCATTCCGCACACTTACGGAGAAGATGTTAAATTCCGCCGTCCGCCATTCTCAAAAGGTGTCGCCGTCGGGCTGTCGCTACGCGCCGAACTGACGCTGCCGATATTCAGCATCAACGCCGGCATCGGCCGCAACATCATTGCCAACGGCCCCGACACTCGAGTCTTCTATCAGACACTGGCACTTAAAACTTATGTGTGGCGCGGTGCGTTCCTTCAGGTCGGCTACCAACTCTCCGACTTCCACCGCCCCAGCAACCTTATGCTCGGCCTGGGCTACACCTTCGGAAGGAAACAATAGTAGGCATCTCCCTTATTTTGCTTAGCCTTTTATATGCAGAAATATCAAAAAATAGTGTATATTTGCAGCATAGAAATACGACAAATACAGTAACACATTATCAACTCTTAAAATTCAAGTCAATGAAGAAGAAATTTATCTGCACCGTTTGTGGCTATGTTCACGAAGGTGACCACGCTCCCGAAAAGTGCCCTATCTGCGGTGCCCCCGCCTCTAAATTCAAAGAAATGGACGAAGACGCCGAACTCAAATTCGTCACCGAGCACGAAATCGGTGTGGCCAAAGGCTGCGACGAACAGATGATCGCTGACCTCACCGCTCATTTCAACGGCGAATGTGGCGAAGTAGGTATGTATCTCGCCATGGCCCGTCAGGCTGATCGCGAAGGCTATCCCGAAATCGCAGAAGCATTCAAGCGCTATGCATGGGAAGAAGCTGAGCACGCATCAAAGTTTGCCGAACTTCTCGGTGAATGTGTATGGGATACCAAGACCAACCTCGAAAAGCGTATGGCTGCCGAAGCCGGTGCTAACGAAGACAAGATGCGCATCGCACGTCGTGCAAAAGAACTCAACCTCGACGCTATCCACGACACCGTTCACGAAATGGCAAAGGACGAAGC
>CAZULD010000150.1:0-4982 GCA_964621135.1 uncultured Bacteroides sp.
TACCGTTGTTCATATAATAGAGGTAGTCCCAGTTCTTGAGGTAGTACCAGTTGTAACCCAGCTCGGCTGTCAACGTAAACCAGTCGTCGGGCCATTTCAGACGCTTACCGAAGCCTACGTTGATACCGACCATCTGCAGCACCTTGTTCGGGTCATACGACGCCTGATAGCTGTTCTGATAGTAGTCGTTGTAGTTGCCTGCATAGCCCGGATAATAGCCGCCGTAACCGCCGTAGCCATACATATTCATGGCGTTGGCCCATGTCGAGTTATAGTACGACGAGTTGACACCGGTCTGACGGCTGTAGTAAGCCGACACCGACAGAGAGTTGGGGCGCTTGCCTCCGAACCACGGATCGAGGAACGACACCGAGTAAGCCTGATAGTATCGTGCATTGGTCTGGGCGCTGACCGTGAACGTCTGACCCTCGCCCTGCGGGATGATGCCGCGGTAAGTGCTCGGATGGAAGAGGTTCTTGATCGAGAAGTTGGTGAACTTCAGCGACAGCTTGCCGATCACACCCGTCTGGCCCCAGCCCATCGAGAATTCGATCTGGTCGTTGGCCTTCGACTCGAGGTTGAGCACGATGTCGACCGTACCGTTTTCAGCGTTGGGCTGCACCTTCGGGTCAAGCGTCTCGGGATTGAAGTGACCCGTCTGCGCGATTTCGGTCACAGAGCGGATAAGGTCTTGCTTGCTGAAGAGGTCGCCCGGGCGCACACGCAGCTCGCGGCGGATCACCTTTTCATAGAGTCGGTCGTTACCGTTGATCACCACATTGTTGATTCGCGCCTGCGGGCCCTCGATGATTCGCATTTCCAGCGAGATCGAGTCGCCGCTGATTTCGCGTTCGATCGGTATCAGGTTATAGAAGAGATAACCGTTGTTCATATAGAGGTTCGCCACAGCGTCCTCGTCTGTATTGAGGCGCTTGTCGAGCAGCTTCTGGTTGTAGACTTCGCCGGGCTTCATGCCGAGGTAGTAGTCGAGTTCCTCGGTCGACCGAACGGTGTTACCCACCCACGTTATATCCTTTATATAGTAGCGGCGGCCTTCGTCCACGGTTATATATACGTCGACCAGACGGTCATCGTAGGGCACCACGCTGTCGCTGACGATCTTCGCGTCGCGATAACCCTTCTCGTTATATTTTTCGATGATGCGGTTGAGGTCGGCCTGATAGTCGCTTTCCACGAATTTCTTCTGACGGAAAAGGTTGAGCAGCTTGTTCTTCTCGTTGGTCTTTTTCATCGTGCGCTGCAACTGATTGTCGCTCAGCACTTCGTTACCGTCGATATAGATTTTGTGCACCTTCACCTTGTCGTGCTTGTTGACATTGATGTCGACGATCATCTCGTTGGGCGCCGACAGGTCTTCGTGCAACTGGATATTCACCTGCGCGTTACCGAAACCTTTGTCTGCAAAGTATTTGTTGACTATCGCCTCGGCGCGGTTCACGATGTTTGGCGTGATCTGGTTACCGGCCACGAGATTGAGCTTCTCCTGCAGATCCTCGCGCTCACCCTTCTTCATACCGTTGTAGTTCACCTTCGAGATACGCGGCTGTGTGCGCAGCTTGAGGGTCACCCATGCCTTGTTGCCGTGGGTCTTGTCGACGACAAACTGTGCCTGCGAGAACAGACCCTGACGCATAAGGCGCTTGATGATATTCGTCACCTCCTCGCCCGGTATCGCTAACGTGTCGCCTACCTTGAGGCCCGCATATCCTAAGATGATATCGTCCTCATAGTTCGGCGCGCCTTCTACCTTCACCCCGGCGATCTCATAGATCTTGGGCATACCGCCGTAGACGATGGGCGGATTGTAGATGGTGTCGTTCAAAGCCTGCGCCGACGCTTCGCTGAACGCGCTTGCAAGCAAAACAAGGACGGTGATTATGGTGAGTCTATATCGCATGATTACTTTTTGATATGTGATGGTCGGTATATTATTCATTTATGATTCAACTTGTTCGCCGGTCAGTCCGAAACGACGCTGACGCCCCGCGTAGGCCTTTATCGCATCGAGGAAATTCTCCTCCGAGAAGTCAGGCCAGTAGGTCGGCGTCACAAACAGCTCCGAGTAAGCTATCTGCCATAGCAGGAAATTGCTGATTCGCAGGTCGCCCCCGGTGCGGATGAGCAGGTCCGGATCAGGCATGCCGGCTGTCGACAGATGATCGCTGATCACCTGGTCGTCGATGTTCTCAGCGTCCATTTCGCCGGCCGCTACCATATCGGCTATGCGGCGGCACGCGTCGACGATCTCCCAGCGCGACGAATAGCTGATCGCCAGCACCAGCGTCAGGCCGGTGCCCTTCGACGTCTCTTCGATGCAGCGCTCCAGACGTTCGCGGGCTTCGCGAGGCATGCGCGACGAGTCGCCTATCATCTGCAGACGCACATTATTCTTTATCAGGTCGGGAGTCTCGCGCTCGATGGCTATCACTATCAGGTGCATCAGAGCGTCGACCTCGGCCTTCGGGCGGTTCCAGTTCTCGGTCGAGAAAGTGTAGAGCGTAAGATACTCTATCCCGGCTTTCGAGGCCGCTTCGGTGATGCGGCGCACTGTCTTGACCCCTTCGGCGTGGCCTTCCGAGCGGTCAAGCCCCCGGGCTTGGGCCCACCGGCCGTTGCCGTCCATTATTATCGCCACATGGCGCGGCATCTTTGCCTTTTCGGGAACTGATATGTCGTTGATCTTTGTCATTGATATCTTACGCTTTATTTAATCCACATAGTGACAGGTCTCGCAGCGTTCGCCGAATTCATAGCTGAATCCTATCGTCAGGCGCGAGTACCAGTCTGTGTTCTTGTAGAATGCGGTTTTGATTGTATTGAGGTCGTTGAGTATCGGGCCGTCGACCTTGTCGCCGAACACCTTCGTCATGGTGAATTCGGCCATAAGGTTCAGTCGAGGTTTCAGTTTGAACTTCACACCCAACCCCAGCGGCAGGTTCGGAGCCACTGACGTTGTGCCGCCCGACGACGACAGACTGACGCCCACTCCTGCGGTCAGGTAAGGCGTCCACCGGCGCAGACGCTTGTAGGTCTCGCCTATGCCGTAGCTGAAAAAGTTGAATTCGAAGCGCGCGTCCAGATCGTAGACCGTCGAGCTGAAATCGTAGACCTGCTCGCCTGCCGACGGCAGCACATCGTCGACGTCCGCCGTCGTGCCGCTCAGCGTCAGCACCGACAGCATCCCCCTCACAGCCATGCGGGCGTTAGGCAGATATCTGAACGATCCTTCGGCCGTGAAACCCGGATGCTTGAGTATCGACGAACGGTTCGCATCGCCGAGATAACCCGTCATGCCTAGCGACGCGCCGAAATCAAACTTATACGGTGCCGACTGACCCGCTGCGGCAAACACCGCTGCGGCCAGCACCATTACACATATAAGACGAGCGCGACGCATCCGGTTCGTTTACTGGAGAGGTTTGAATGACAGACGGTTGATCACACCTCGCCACACAGCGTTGTAGACATCGCCGTTCGAGGCGTGGCCGCCGAACATATATATATAAGGACATTCCCACGATGTGATCGCTACCGACGCGCGGCTGCCCAACAGGCTGCTCACTACTATCGCTTGCGAGAAGGCCGTCACGGCCGGGCCCTTCTTCATCTGCAGCGACTCGCCCGCCTTGCGCCATGTCACACCGTAGTCATACGATATATAGACCGTCTTCGAGTCGACATTCGACTCCGTCAGGCCGCCGAACGCAAGGAACACCGATTCCTTGGTCGCTACCCAATATTCATTTTCTTCGAACACATAATAAGGTACCAGCGACATACCCTCCATACCCTCGGCGAACGCCTGACTTGACAGACACGCCCAGTTGCTGCCGTCGAAGCCCCAGGCAGCGCGGCTCAGTGCGCCGTCGGCCTGACGGCCTCCGACTATCGTCAGCATGCGCGAGTCGCTCATCGGGAACGTATATTCGACCGTGTTCGACGTTCCCGTCACAGGGAAGCCTGCCGGAGCGTCACATTTTACGCCCGACGTTGTCACTATCGACCACTGTCCGTTATCGTTCACCGTTCCGATCACGTCCTTTCCGTAGCCGCCGATCAGATAATCGAACTTGTCGCCCGTCGCGGTCCATGTATCGCCGCAATCGGTCGACTTGTACATCGCGCCGCCCTCATCGAGCATATACATCGCTTCCGACGACGCGCGCAGCGTCTCTATGTCAGGCGTGAAGCCGAACGTCACCGTTTTCGTCTGCCACTGCTCCGTGGTCGGATTAGCCGATGCGGCCATGCAGTAACCTGCGCCGTCCGTTGTCAGACAGTACACCGTTCCCTTATGCTTCACCGTGTGCTGCGCCTTGATATAATTCAGATTCGTCGGCAACTTCGACAGCGCCATTGTGCCCCATGTCAGCGAATCGCTCTTAACCTGATGCACATTGACATTGATCGTGTAGACCATCGTCACAGACTCGTCGAGAGCTTGGATCTTAAGTTTCACCGGGCCGCTCGAGAAGTCGATCGAGTCAGTCGAATTTGTCAGATAATTATATGTTGTGTCACTCTGACCCGCACGCGGCACCACAAGCTCAACCGCCGACGCACCGCCGGTCGTGATCACAGGCACGAGTTTATTCGTCTTCGTGCCGTAAGGCATTGAGTCAGCGTTGAATATGCGCGCATTCGCAAGGTCGATCGAAAAGAACACCTTATCAAGATTATCGAGCACCTTCGAGTCCTCCGACAGTGAGAAACCCTTGACCAGAGCAGTCGTTGGCGGCTCATACTCAAGCTGTTCGCTCGAGCTGTTACAGCTTGCGAGCCCCGAGCCCACAGCCAATATCGTTAAGCAGAATGCAGAAAATTTAGTCATACTTAATTGATAGAATATTTCAATCTGCAAAATTAGACTTTTACCGATAAACCCACAAGCACTTAGGTTTAAATAATACTTTTTACCCTCATTTTATACCTTTTTAACGCCCCACCCCCTCAAAATCCAC
>CAZULD010000151.1:0-4958 GCA_964621135.1 uncultured Bacteroides sp.
GCGGGATCGTATTTCTCGCCGCGGTTAGAGTAGAGCGACATGTAGAGCTGCTTTGCATCGTAAGGCGCAACGAAGATGATTGTCTCTTCGGGCTGCTGCATGGTGAATACGTTCTGCTCGGGTGCAGGTTTGGGCTGCTTGGCGATGAAGTGGTTCTTGTTGATGTCGGCGAGGAGCTGTTTCTCGGGAGTCGCGCCGTAGTAGATGATCTCATGCTCGTAGTTCATGAGGTCGCGGAGCGCGGCGAGGAACACTTCGGGATCGGAAGCGCGAAGCTGCTCTACGCTGAGTGTGCGGGTCTGGGGATTGTCCTTGCCGTAGACCATATAGGTCGACAGGGCAGAGAAGTTCTGACGCTGGTTGGTCTTGTTGTTGGCGCGCGACTGCTCGACGCGGTCGACATAGGCGGCGTATGCTTCGGGATCGGCAACGGCCTCTTTGACAATCTTCTCGAAGAGGGCCATAGCCTTAGGCATGTTCTCGTTGAGGCCGCTGAGGACGATGTATGAGCGTTCGCCACCGACTGAGATGCGGAACGAGCATGCCATCTTGTAGAATTCGTTCTGGATCTGCTGCGGAGTCATCGAGGGAGTGCCGAACAGCTCGAGGAGCTCGGTGGCATAGTCGAGGCGCGGATCGTTGTTTGATCCTACATTATATATATAAGTGAGCTGGAATACGTCGTTGGTGTTGTTACGGGTGTAGTAGACGGGAGTGCCGTTCTTGGCCTTGAGCTTGGTGAGGTCTTTGTCATAGTCGACGAAGACCGGTTCGATGGGCTCAACGACCGAATTCTGGATCTCGATGAGGAAGGGACTCGATTTGTCGCGGTTCATCGCGATAGGGGTGATTGCCGGCTTGGACATCTTCAATTCGTTCTGGTCGGGACCCTGACGCTTGTAGATGGCAGCGTAGTTGTTGTCGCCGAAATATTTGTTGGCGATGGCTACGACGTCGGCCTTGGTGATCTTGTCGAGGTTGTCAAATGATTTTACAACGTCGGCCCAGTCTTCGCCATTGATGAAGGCGTCCTGATAGTAGTTGGCGCGAGATTCGTTGCTCTCGAACGAGCGCTGCAGGTCGAGCTTGGCGTTGTTGATGATGGCGGGGACAAGATCGTCGTCGAAGTCGCCTTCGCGGAGTTTCTTCATTTCGGCGAGGAGCAGCTCGCGGACCTCGTCGAGTGTCTGGCCGCCCTTGGGCATGCCGATGAGGAGGAATGCGCCCTGATCGGCGAGGCCGTATGTTCCGGCACCGGCGCCGAGCATGGTCTGGGCGAGGTTGATGTCGAGGTCGATGAGACCGCACTTGCCGTTGCTGAGGACTTCTGAGATGATCGACAGCACCTGAGTGTCTTCATTCTTAGCCTCGGGCACGCGCCACGCGAGGTAAAGACGCTCTGCTTCGTTGCCCCACACTTCGCGGGTGATGGGCTCGGTGATGGTCATTTCGGCGGGGAAGTCGAGCACGGGCAGGTTGTCGTTGGGCTTGAGGTGGCCGAAGTATTTGGTGATTACGTCAATAGCGCTGTCGGGATTGAAGTCGCCTGCAAGACAGATGGCGATGTTGTTGGGAACATACCATGTCTTATGATAGTTCTTGACGTTAGTGATCGAGGGATTCTTGAGGTTTTCCTGAGTGCCGAGCACGGTCTGGGTGCCGTAGGGGTGGGTGGGGAAAATGGCAGCGAGCATGGCTTCGGACATTTTGCGGTTGTCCTGAGTGAGCGACATGTTCTTTTCCTCGTAGATGGTTTCGAGCTCGGTGTGGAAGCCGCGGATGACGGGGTGCTCGAAGCGGTCGGCCTGAATGCGCGCCCAGTTGTCGAGCTGGTTGGAGGGGATGTCCTCGACGTAGCAGGTCATGTCCTGGCTGGTGTAAGCGTTTGTGCCTGACGCTCCGATGGCGCTCATCAGTTTGTCGTACTCGTTGGGGATGGCTATGAGCGAGGCAGCATAGCTGATAGAGTCTATCTGATGGTAGAGCGCCTTGCGGGCATCTTCGTCAGTGGTCTTGCGGTACACTTCGAAGAGTTGCTCGATCTCGTCGAGCATGGGTTTCTCGGCAGCATAGTCTGATGTGCCGAACTGCTCTGTGCCTTTGAACATGAGGTGTTCGAAATAGTGGGCGAGACCGGTAGTCTCTGCGGGGTCATTTTTACCACCGACGCGCACAGCGATGATGGTCTGGATGCGGGGCGCGTCTTTGTTGACACTCATGAAGACCTTCAGCCCGTTGGGCAGAGTGTAGATCTTTGTGTCGAGGGGGTCACCGGGCACAGTCTCGTAGACATACTTGCCTGCGTTGGCCCAGAGCGTCGCCGTCATGGCAAGCATCAAAGCTGAAAATCGCAATAGATGTTTCATAATAGATTGATTTTAAAATTAATATTGATAAATAAAGAGAAGATGATCTTTAATATTCGTCCCAGCTACGGATTTCGATCTGGTCGATCGACATCGAAGTGAACGCGAGAATAAACGCTGACGCCAGACGGGCGTTGGTGAGCAGGGGCACATTCAGGTCGATGGCCGCACGGCGGATCTTATAACCGTTGCTCAGCTCGGTGGAACTCAGGTTCTTGGGTATGTTTACCACGAGGTCGATCTCTTTGTTGTGGAGCATATCGAGGGCCTGAGGCTGCATGTCGGGCTGCGAGGGCCAGTAGACTTTGATAGCCGGGATGCCGTTGTCGTTGAGGAACTGGTGAGTACCGCCGGTTGCGTAGATTTTGTAGCCCTTGTTGTGGAGCATGTGGGCGGCGTCGAGCATATCGGCTTTCTGCTTGGGCGATCCGGTGCTGAGTAGGATTGCTTTTTCGGGGATTCGCAGGCCGACGGCGAGCATCGATTTGAGGATGGCCTCTGAGGTGTCGGTGCCGATACAGCCCACTTCGCCGGTCGACGACATATCGACGCCCAGCACGGGGTCAGCGCCCTGCAGACGCGAGAATGAGAACTGCGAGGCCTTGATGCCGACATAGTCGAGGTCGAAGGCGTTCTTGTGGGGCTTTTCGACAGGCAGACCGAGCATGATGCGGGTAGCGAGGTCGATGAAGTTGATCTTGAGGATTTTCGACACGAAGGGGAAGCTGCGCGATGCGCGAAGGTTACATTCGATCACCTTGATATCGTTGTTCTTGGCAAGATACTGGATATTGAACGGACCGGAGATGTTAAGCGCCTTGGCGATCTGCGACGACACTTTTTTGATGCGGCGCATGGTCTCGACGTAGAGCTTCTGCGGCGGGAACTGGATGGTCGCGTCGCCTGAGTGCACGCCGGCAAACTCGATGTGTTCCGAGATGGCGTAAGCCTTGATTTCGCCGTTCTGAGCCACGGCGTCCATCTCTATTTCCTTGGCGTTCTGGATGAACTCGGTGACTACAACCGGATGCTGCTTTGAAACGTTGGCCGCCAGACGGAGGAAGCGCACGAGCTCGTCGTCGTTGGAGCAGACGTTCATTGCCGCGCCCGAAAGCACATAGCTGGGACGGACGAGTACGGGGAACCCGACTTCGTTGATGAACTCCTTGATGTCGTCCATGCTTGTAAGCTCGCGCCAGCGGGGCTGATCGATGCCGAGACGGTCGAGCATGGCCGAGAATTTGTGGCGGTCTTCGGCGTTGTCGATCGAAGCGGCCGAGGTGCCGAGGATATTGACGCCCTGGGCGTCGAGGCGCGTAGCAAGGTTATTGGGTATCTGGCCGCCCACAGAGAGAATTGTGCCGTGGGGCTGCTCGAGGTCGATGATGTCCATGACGCGCTCGAAAGTGAGTTCGTCGAAATAGAGGCGGTCACACATATCGTAGTCGGTCGAGACTGTCTCGGGATTGTAGTTGATCATCACCGAGCGCCAGCCCTGCTGCTTAACGGTCATAAGAGCGTTGACCGAGCACCAGTCAAATTCAACCGACGATCCGATGCGATAAGCTCCCGAACCGAGGACCACGATCGAACGGTGGTCGTGGAGATAGTTGACGTCGTTTGTGGTGCCGTTGTATGTGAGATAGAGATAGTTGGTCTGCGCGGGATATTCGGCTGCGAGGGTGTCGATCTGCTTGACAACGGGGACGATGCCGAGACTCTTACGCATGGCGCGAACGTCGAGGATAGTCTTCTCGGTGTCGGTCATGTCGTCCTTGAGCACGGCGCGACCTACCTGGAAGTCGCTGAAACCTTGCTGCTTGGCCTGACGGAGTAATGCGGGGGGCAATTCGTCGAGTGCACTGTAAGCCGCAAGTTCATCTGAAGTGTTGATGATATTCTGGAGTTTGTAGAGGAACCAGCGGTCGATCTTGGTCAACTGGTGGATGCGTTCCACATCGTAGCCGTGCTGCATCGCTTTTGCGATTACGAAGATTCGCTTGTCGGTAGGATCGGTGAGCGCATGGTCGATGTCGTCGATCTTGATATCCTTGTTGCCTACGAAACCGTGCATGCCCTGACCAATCATGCGGAGACCCTTCTGAATGGCTTCTTCGAACGTGCGGCCTATAGCCATGACCTCGCCGACTGATTTCATAGATGAGCCGATCTCGCGGTTGACGCGCTGGAACTTGCCGAGGTCCCAGCGGGGGATCTTGACAACAAGATAGTCGAGCGCAGGCTCAAAGAACGCCGATGTGCTGCGTGTCACTGAGTTCTTGAGGTCGAAAAGACCGTAGCCGAGACCGAGTTTTGCGGCAACGAACGCCAGAGGATAGCCGGTGGCTTTCGATGCCAGGGCCGACGAGCGGCTCAGACGGGCGTTGACCTCGATGACACGATAGTCCATCGACGAGGGGTCGAACGCGTATTGTACGTTACACTCTCCGACGATGCCTATATGACGGATGATCTTTATTGCGAGTGAGCGCAGGTAGTGGTAGTCGTCGTTTGACAGAGTCTGCGAGGGAGCCACGACGATACTCTCGCCGGTGTGGATGCCGAGCGGGTCGAAGTTCTCCATGTTGCAGA
>CAZULD010000152.1:0-2028 GCA_964621135.1 uncultured Bacteroides sp.
CCTTTACGAATATATTTTTCTGCGAATTCGGCGGCGGCATCAGTCATGACAATGTTGTGCCACTCGGTACGTTCGGGTATCTCGGTGCCGTTTTCGGTCCGACGTGCCGGTTCGTTGGTCGCTAAGGAAAATGATGCCACCGGCCGGCGCTCCACATAGCGAAGCTGAGGATCACCACCTACATTTCCGAGAAGGATTACTTTATTCATGCTGACTTATAAGATTTACAATGCAAAAATAGGTTATCGCAGTCAAAATAAAAAGTTTTTGAGGCGAAAGTTTTGCCAACTCGATAATAATGGCTAAATTTGCAGGCCATTACGATTTTTCCGCCTTACCAGCGGGGAATTTTAAAAGTTGATCAACAAAAAAATAGCATAACAAAATGAAAAAAGACATTCATCCTTCTACTTATCGCGAAGTAGCATTCAAAGACATGTCAAATGAAGAGGTGTTCATCACCCGCTCGACTGTAGCAACCAAAGAAACCATTGAAATCGATGGTGTTACTTATCCCTTGGTGAAACTTGAAATCACCAGCTCATCGCACCCCTTCTTCACCGGTAAGCAGAAGCTCGTCGACACCGCAGGTCGCGTCGATAAGTTCATGAGCCGTTACGGCAACCGCAACAAGAAATAAGCGAATCTGCATAAATGGCATTAATGCGGCGAGATCCTTTACGAAGGGTCTCGCCGCTCGTTTTATATCAATAATAATTAGAGGAAGTTTAGCGGTGGTAACTGCTTGCCTCAATCTTTTAGGAGCAGGTGTTGGTTGAATAGCTCGGCTGCGTCGTCGAAGGGTAGGTGGATAGTGAGTACCCTGCGGTCAGAAACGGGCAGCAATGCGTGGCCGCCGCGGCTGCGCGGAAAATCAATCGGATCGCCGTCAATAGTTTCTAATGTCATTTCTATGCCGGATGCCGGAATCGCGATCTGCGCCTCGCCGGAGCAGTGCCAATATATTATTGCTGTCGTTTCAGGATCAACGGCGTAGGCAAAGGCACGGATGGGATCCGTGAGATTGACCGAGTCGGGTGTCAGTTGCACTACTTCGCGTATCACCGGCCACCCATTACGGCGCGGCAGGATGGTGAATTCACGTTCGGGATCACGCATTGCCGCTTTTTCTTGGGCGGACACAGCGCCCGATAATTTCATATCTTCCCAGAGGGCAATAGTGCGAAGGTTGTCTGCAGTGCGAGGATGCTTTTCTATCTCCGGAAGATTTGCTACAAGCGAAATGGGGCAGTCCCATGCAAGCGCTTTCGAGCAGATGAAGTCGAAAATGTCAGGCTGCATGCCGATGGTCTTCTCAGACGGAGCGACATAGTTGACCCACCCGAAGTTGACAGAAGTGAAGTCGCAGGCTACCTGCTCGGCACAGCGGAGTGTATAGCGACGCATGGCCTGACGGATCCGCTCGGGTGCAAAGGTGTCAAACGCATTGCCGCGCGACAGTATATGCCAGCCATAATGAGATTTAAGCGCACCTTCGGCGTAGAGCGGCGCGGGATCGAGTGCATCGTAGACCTCGAGTTGCGAACGCGAGACATTGTACCAGTAGGGCATCGGCACATCTTCGGCGCCGTCGAAATAGACGAAGCGGAACCCGCACTGCGAGTAAATCTCGCCGAGCCGTCGGGCGATCTCCCGCTGGATGTCGGTGTCCTGATCGACACGGATAAACAGTGGCCAGTCGTCCACGTCGAGATGACGGGCCTCGGTCATGGATTGGTGGTCGGCGGCCACGGAATTGTACATTCCGCGCCGACAACCGATAAATGCATAGGGTTCTGTTTTCTTAACGTCAGTGAACATAATCAGCTCGTCGTCGAGCTGGAGCAGCCTGCGACCGTCCTCCATACGGATGTTCTCGGGCCGCTGCATTACAAAGATTGTGTCAGCATCAGCCGTGATTGGCTGAGCAAGAGTAAATCGGCTGACTACGTTAGTCCGCCGGTCCGGCTTGCCGTCGCAGATGTAAGGATCTGTTACGGCGACTTTGGAGTAGTGGATATGCAAGCC
>CAZULD010000152.1:2128-4891 GCA_964621135.1 uncultured Bacteroides sp.
TTGCCGTCGCGGGTCGGCCGCGAGTCGATGAATGTTGTCGGAGCGGTCGCGACCAACGCCACGGCAACCGAATCGTCCCACATGACGTTGAGCCACTCTCCGAAGCGCGGCATCTCGGCAACGGGTAGTTGCATAAGAGTGAATTCGTCGAGTTCGGTCTTGCGTTTGACGCCATAATCTTCGATTCTATAGTCGCGGTCGACGAGATCGAAGGCGATATATGCCGGAGTGATGTCGACCTTGATTTTTGCTATGTCGTATGTGTCTGAAAACTCAACGATAAGCGTGTCGCCGCTCATCCGGGCCTTGTTGGCCGGGAACGTGCGCGGCTTGGCAGGATACATGAGGAAGTTTTCGTTGTCGTAGGGGCGATATTGGGTTATGGCGCATACAGGCACACGCTCGTCGTCGCTCAGGCATTCGCGGCCCGACGGTTTGTGAAGCAAGCCTCCGACAATGCCGTCATCTCCTATTGTCAGGCGGAACTCCTGATTTTCAATAACGACATTTTCCGGGGAAGCCAATGCGGCCGATCCAAACAGCAGTCCGAATATGAGTGACAATTTCTTCTTCATACCTGCTCGGCAGATTAGCGCGAGGCGATCAGTAGGTCGGCGAATGTGTCGACGTTGTCGGCGGTGATTGGCGGCTGCGGATCAGAGTTGACGGCGGTGTCGAGAGTCGTTTCGCCGGAGAGCACGAGTACACCGAGCGCACCGGCATTGCGCGCCATCGCTACGTCGGTATAGATGCGGTCACCGCACATGGCGATCTCGTCGGGACGGTAACCGTAGCGGTCCATAATGCCGCGGAGCATGTCAGGGTTAGGCTTGCCGATGACGATGTCGGGCTTGCGGCCTGTGGCATGTTCGATACAGGCGCAGATACTGCCGCAGTCAACAAGTATTACCGGCTGATCGGTCGGACATACGCGGTCAGGGTTAGTGGCGATGTAAGGCACTCCCTGTGCCGCCCACCACGATGCACGGCAGAGTCGGGGGTAGACGAGCGTTGTGTCGAAGGCTACGACGAGCACATCCGGACGGTCGTTCGGATCATCGGCACACATTTCGAAACCGGCTGCCTCGAATTCGCCGATCATGCTCGGCGTTCCGAGCACAAACAAGCGGCGTGCGTCAGGATAGTGAGTCTTGAGATAGTCAATAGTCGCAACGGCGGTGGTATAGACTTCGTCGCGGGTGGCTTCGATGCCCATGCCGTGAAGTTTCTTGACGTAATCGTCGAGCGAACGCGTCGGATTGTTGGTCAGAAACGAGTAGCCGATGCCGGCGTCGGTGAGCTTCTGAAGAAATCCTTTTGTCCACGGGAAAAGTTGCGAACCGAGATAGATCGTGCCGTCCATGTCAAGGGCTACATGGCGTATGCGGCGGCAGGCTTCCTTGAGTTCGGCGTCGCTCATCGGCGACATATATTTATCGAATTGGATCATGCTTTTTTATTGTTTTCGTTAGCGTAGAATTTCTGAGAGCGGGCATATCCGTCGCGGGGAGCGGCCCACATGGTGATGAAGGTGATCGCGCCGAGCACACCGATGCCGATGATGAGGTAGAACACAACGTTCCAGCCCCAGTGGTCGGCTACGATGCCGACACCGATTGCCGAAAGGAATGATCCGACGTACCCGAAGATGCCGGCCAGACCGTTGGCGGTTGCGGATGCCTCTTTGGTAGCCTGATTGGCCGATGCGATACCGATGAGTGCCTGCGGTCCGTAGATGAAGAAGCCGGCCATAGCGAGTGCGAGGATAGAGATGACCATCGGCAGACCCGGCAGGAAGATGAAGATCGACATAAACAGCGATGCCGCGATCATACATATCAGACACATGCGGTGAGCCTTGCCCTTGAAGATGTGGTCGGTAGCCCAGCCTGCGAAGATGGTGCCGATGATGGCGAAAATTTCAAATGCAGCCACAGACCACGCGGCGTCTTCGATCGTCATGCCGCGGGCCTCGGTGAGGAACTTCGGGCCCCAGTCGAGGATGCCCATGCGCATAACGTATACAAATACGTTGGCGATGCAGAGAGTCCAGATCCAGCGGTTGGTCCACACCATCACGCGTAAGAATGCCGAACGCGAGGGTGTCTCGGCTTTCTTGTCCTCGGATTTGCCGGTGTTGGTGCCGGGCAGTTCGGGGAGACCGACCGAGCGGGGATCGTCACGCAGACCGAAATAGAGCCAGATGGCGCCGAGCACGGCAAGTCCGGCCGGCAGCCAGAAACACCATTTCCATGCACCCCAGTGCTTGGCATACTGCATGATCTGCTTCATGTCCTCGGCCGACGACGAGTCGAGCTTGAGGTTGGCGGCGATGGTGTTGATGATGTCGGGGTTATTGCTGAGGTCCTGACCCATGGTGCCCATGATGTAACCGCAGGCAACGACGGCGGCTGCGGCGCCGATCGAGTGAGATGTATTCCAGATCGACATTTTGGTAGCCAGCTCCGAAGGATGGATCCAGCAGGGCAGCAGACGGGCGCAGGGAGGATAACCGACACCTTGGAATGCCTGATTGAGCACGATGGTGACAGCCATCACTAGGACGAGCATGTTTATGAGGTCAGGAGTTGCCTGAGCTGCTGTCTGGTCGACGCCGACGAGCCACGCACTAATATTGTAGCCATAGCCGAAGGCGAAGTTTGACAGGGCGCAGAGCAGCAGACCGATAGCCATTACGGCGCGGGCGCTGTAGCGGTCAACGACAAAACCGTTGACAAAGCGCGAGAAGCCGTAGACGAGCGA
>CAZULD010000153.1:0-4821 GCA_964621135.1 uncultured Bacteroides sp.
TAAGTCCCTCGTGTCTACCATTCCACCATTCGGGCAACCTTCAGTCTCGTAGACCCCGCAAAGTTAGCGACTTTTTTCGACTCTCACAAATTCTAAATTGAGGAATACGGGGCAACCGCATCAAAAATATGCTTAATGTTCTTTTGCCGGTTGAAGTTGTCAAAATTCTAAATGCTTTATACTTTTGTAGAATAAATTGTCCAAACTGCGGATAATCAAAAAAAGTTGTTTAACTTTGTGGTCAAGAGACGGAAGAGGAATGCCGTCCTAAAGAAAAGTGTCAAACTTTCTTTCTCAGTTACATCGAATCGCCAATTCAAATAACAGACTGAGATTTAGTGAGATTAGACGCTCTTTCTGTTTTGTAGTATATGGTGATACGACAAATGCCGTCGTGTTTTCGCATACTCAATTCAGAGGGGTTGCTTATTCTACCCTCATTAATATCATTCAGGTTGTAGGCTTTGGCGAGCCTGATGTAACTATGATTGAGGTGCGATAAATTCCCCTCTTTTCTTATGTCCAAACTTAAACACGCCAAATTAGGGAATCAGGAGGCAAAAACATTATAATCGATGAAAAATAAGTTTTTGGTAGCTGCTTTCTTTGTACTGTTTAGTCAAGCGACATGTTGGGCCGGAATTGGCAATTTAACAGGTAAACAATTTATAGATTTGAGTACGAAGTTTCTCATAATATTTTTCTTATGTTTTGTATTGCCAATGGGAATCGCTTTTTATTTAATGAATAAACGCTTCGTAACGCGATACCCCGTGTTGCAGGGGCATTATTATTGGTCGCTTCTTTTCTTCCCTCTGTTCATCATAGCTATTCTCGGAGTCAGTTTAATTTATTCTTTCAATATCTATAGTATAGCGAGCGAATTGTTAGGGTCCATACAGCCTACACTAATAGTGCTGATTTCATTAGGGCTGTTTATCTTCTCGATATTTCTTCAATACAAAATTATCCAGTTGCTGTTAAATTGGGACGATAATTCTTGCAAAACAATTTCGCGAGATATTTTGATAATGGCAATTCTTCCGCCAGTAAATCTTCTGATCGGTAATTGTTTCTCTTTTAATGTGTATGAAGTTCTCTTCGGATCGGTATGGACTATGATTCTGGTGGAAGTGATGTTTGGAGGGCTGCTTTGGCTTTGCGTAAAAAAGACTTTGACTCAAATTGATCAAAATATTACTCAACAAACATCATCCTATAGTACGGCGTCACAGTCTTATTATGAAGTTCCACAGTCGCTTAGACCAAAGAGTAAAGAATCAAAACCTAAAGAATCTGGAACAGAGCAATTACTCAAATTAAAGGAAATGTTTGATGAGGGGCTTATTTCTCAAAAGGATTTTGAGAAAATGAAGAATGAAATCATTAACAAAAACAATTAATCCACCACTGGTGTCCACTAAAAATTTAAGAGGTCGCTATTTGATTAAACAATAAAATAAATTCGGTTCCCTATAATTCAAGAGAACCGAATTTATTTATTTTTTAGCCACGTCCAATTTTAGCGGACAGCCGCACCTGCAAGACATCATAAGTAGCTCATAACCTTGATGCTTTACAGAAGGCTGTTGTGGAGTTGTTCCTCATTTGGAGAGATTGGCAAAAGACACTTTAGCTAAAGCAAAGAGTTTGACGAGACACGAACGATGTAAATTACTCAATCGTGCCGATATATTGTTTGTTCACGGACTTTCCCTGACGGATCAGATAGAGTCCGGGAGTCGAGATTTTCTCTACGCGGACGCCTCCAAGAGTGTAGATTTCAGTGGTATCGCTGTCTGACACTGTAACATCGTCAATGCCTGAAGAAGTGATAGCCTCAACGTTGGCAAAAAGATTCCAAGGCGAAACTGTTTTGTATGTTTCGACGCTTGCGGTCGGTACATAGAGCGTTGCAGATGAGTAGACAGCCGTAGCGAATAAGTTTGATGCGCCGGTGACGGGTTTTTCGGCGGCGTAGTAGACTGATTCGATCTTAGGACAGTTTTCCCAGACCTTTTCATCAATATTTTCAAGATTTTCGGAAATGGTTACCGATGTCATATTGCTGCAATCGGCAAAAGCGCGGAAGGCAATCGTTGTGACGGTCGACGGCAGTTCAACAGACTGGAGTTTTGAGCAACCTCGGAATGCGATGGTCTCGAGAGTCGTTACACCTTCAGGAATGGTGACTTTTTCGAGAGCAGTACAGCCATAGAAGGCTGCATAGCCAATAGATACGAGTCCTTCGGGAAGTTCGATCGACTTTAGGGCGGTGCAGCTTGAGAAGGTATATTTTTCGAGGGCCTGCAAAGATTTGCTCAGTGTTACATCTGTAAGAGCCTTACATTTATAGAAGGCGTACTCACCCACGGTCTTAACTGCGTCAGACATTGCAATAGAGGTCAGCGATTTGCAGTTGTTGAATGCGTAGCCGGCAATATTCTCTACCGAGGCCGGAGTCACATATTCGCCACCTTTCTTACAGGGGAACATGATCAGGGTCTTGATCTCTTTGTCAAAGAGCACACCGTCCTGTGAAGCGTAAGACTGATTGTCTGCATCAACAACAAACTTGGACAGGCTCAGGCATTCTTCGAAGGCATTCTCTCCGATGGTTGTGAGGGCCGCGCCGATTGTGACTGTTTCCAATGACTCACATGCTGAGAAGGCATATTCGCCGATAGTGAGAACGTTGTCAGGAAGTTCGAGCGCTTCGAGTGATTCACAGCCTTCGAACGCGAAGTCGCCGATCTTTGTGACGGATTTGCCGATCACTACCGAAGCAAGCGAGGAGCAGGACGAAAATGTCTCATCCTCAATAACGGTAAGTGCGTCGGGAAGGGTTATCGTCGTGAGTTTCGAGCATTTGTAGAATGCCGAGCCTCCGATTTCGCTGATATTATTGCTCAGCGCGATCGACGACAGTCCCGTACATGAAGAGAACGCTTCTTCGCCGATTGATTCGACAGTTTCAGGTAAAGTTATAGAAGTAACGGCGGTCACTTTGTAAAAGGAGCGGTAACCGACCGACGTCACGGTGTATGTTACGTCGCCCTCGGTAATTGTGGCGGGAATGTTAATGTCGCCTGACACTTGATTACCTGCGACGTAGGCGGTTCCGTCTTTGTAACCCTCGCGAGTCATCACTGTTTTGGCATCTTCATCAACAACAGTGTATGTGAGGCCGTCGAATTCGATATCGCGGGCTGATGCGGATAGTGCGCAAATTGCCGCCGCAAACAAAATAATCTTCTTCATTATTTACTAATTGTGTTAAATGTATATCTTTTTGTTTTGCCTGCAAAGATAATCGAATAAATCTGAATTCCCAAAAGTTATATAATATTGAATTAGCTTATTGAAACAATCCATTGCTAAGACGAAGCTATAATGTCGCAGACAATCAGATTAGTAATTCAGACCGAAGTACCAGAGAGGAACGAACGATCCGTGACCGTATTCGATGTCATCTCTCACTACGACGCCTTTCGGATCACCGTCGAGTTGTCGAATCCCTTTTTTTGCTCCGCCTATCTCGAAACTATAATCTCCTATGATGAAGTCGGTTTTCTTTGATGTCATGACGTCGTTGTTAACCCTCATCTGGTTGTAGAAGAATGTTTCGCGAAGGTTTCCGAGGTTGGGCTGTCCGTTGCCGAGAGCATACATCAAGTTGGGATTGTCAACATAGATCTTGTCGACTTTGCCTAAGCCCCTGAAACCTCCGGTGTCGTTGCGGACCTGCCCCAACATCCCTGCCATTTCAAGGTAGAGAAGATAGTCAGAGACGTCGTTTTTGCTGATGTTGAGTTCGGTCGACAGATGTTGTGCGCTGGGCTTTACAGGAGCTGATGCTCCAACGATTGACAGCATGCGTTTTAGTTTTCGGGCAGTCGAGGCGTTCATGTTGCAGAATTGAGGAATGTCGACTTCGACAGTTTGCGTAACTATCTGTTGGAGGCGAATATCATAGCCGGGGAGTTTTGAAAATGGATAGTAGCCGATCTCCATATATTCCCTTAGGAGCGGTAATGGATGCACGTCAGCCGGCAGTGAGATCTGATGAGAAAGTATTTCATCGAGGCTGTAAGGCCTGATGCTAATGCCTTTATATAGTTCAAGAAATTCGCGGAACGACAGACCTTGCATCTCAAATATCAGAACACGGCGACTAAGGTCGGAAGTACCCTTGTGTATATCAAGGATAGAGCTTCCGGTAAAGATTATTTGAAGATTTGAAAATGAATCGTAAATCAATTTGAGGTCTCTTGACCATCCATTCATTTTATGAATCTCATCTATGATGAGATGATGTCCTCCTTCCAAAACAAAAGATTGGGCGAGATCATAAAGTGAGTGCGAGGAAAAGTAGATGTGATCAGCCGATACATAGAGCCAGTCAGACTGATCGGACTGACTCAGAAGATGCTGTTTTACCATCGTCGATTTACCAACACCACGCGGACCTGTTATACCAATCATTCTGTCATTCCATAAAATTCGGTCGTAAGCATAGCGATAAAAACTCGTAGGTGTGTTGGAGAGTTCCTCTCGCATATAGTTTAAAAGACTTAATTCAATCATTGCACTATAGTTTTATATCCACAAAGTTATAAAAAAATCCCTTTAAAAGGGATGAATTTGTGGATTTTTATCCCTTTGGGAGGGATGAATTTATGGATTTTGTCCCTTTTGGAGGGATGAAATGGGAAAAGATGTGAATTTGTGGTCGGATTTCGGGTTGTCGGAAATAACGGTTTTGGGGGGTGGGGGAGGAGTTTTTTAGGGGAAGGTGATTGGTTTGTGGTGGAAAAATGA
>CAZULD010000154.1:0-4799 GCA_964621135.1 uncultured Bacteroides sp.
GAGGTGGTGCCACCAGGATTCGAACCGGGGACACACGGATTTTCAGTCCGATGCTCTACCAACTGAGCTATGGCACCATCTTTTGCGATTTTGCGATGCAAAGTTAGACGTTTTTTTTGAACTGTGCAAATTTCGCGGGCTTTTTCTTTTGTGATTTTCGCAACAATCTTAAATTCAGGTAAATAATGTTACGGCAAAGTGAGACGAATGCAATAAATCTGTTTATGAAGGGTATGTGGTGTTGGTTTTGTCTAAATGTAAAAGGGTCTGGTCGAGGAAGCGTCGGGCAAGGGCGCGGGCGGCAGGGAGATCGTTGAAGGTGTAGTTGCCACAGTCGCGTGCGGTGGCTCCGGGAATGTCGCCTTCGAAGTCGGCTATGAATTTGAATGTGTCGCGAAGGAGGTCGGCGATGTCAGCGGGCTCGAGTGCACCCTGCATGATGAGGTATGATCCGGTACAGCAGCCCATGGGACCCCAATATACTATGCGGTCGCCCCAATGGGGTTCGTTGCGGAGGTAGGTTGCAGCGAGGTGTTCGATAGAGTGAAGCGCCTCGGGCGAAGCGGCGGGTTCGCGATTAGGGGCGGTCAGGCGCACATCGAATGTCGTGAGTGTGTCGCCTGAAGGAGTGGTATCGTGACGGGAGATGTAAATGCCGGGATTCAGACGTAGGTGGTCAATGGTGAAACTTGCGATTTTTTTCATTGTAATGCGGCTCAAAATTTACGCCCGGCAACGCTGCAGTGGCGATGTCGGGCGTTATGGTTATGGTACGAGGATCAGTTTATTTAGCTGACTCGGGAGTGTAGCGTGAGTTGAGGCCTTCGATAACATCGTTTGTGATGTCGAGGGCGGGGTTGAAGTAGAGGCCTGATCCGCGATATAGGATTGCATCATAGTTGCGGGTGGCGTTGTACTCCTTGATGAAGTTCTGGATAGAGTCGGTGAGCTGACGGTTGAATTCGGCGAGCTGTTTCTGGATTTTTTCCTGATGAGCGCCGAGGATCTTGGCGGCTTCGTTCTGCTTGCGCTGAACGTTCTGCACGTCAGCATCGAATGATTCCTGGCTGAGGTAACCGTTGTTGTTGCGTTTCTGTTCGATTTGAGCGGCAAGGTTCTGCAGTTCGTTCTGCTTCTGGTTTTCCATGCGCTGATAGTCGAGCATAAGTTTGCGACCCTGTTCGTCGAGTTCTTTGGAGAGGGTGTATGTAGCCATTACTGAGTCAATGTCAACATAGCGTATGTTAAGGCTTGCGACAGCTTTTGTCGAGTCGGTTGGAGTCTGGTCTGTGCTGTCGGCCGGGGTGTTGTTACCGGCTCCGGCGCAGCTTATCATACCGGCTGCCAGAAGAGCGATCAACGATTTGGCTGCAATAGCGATTTTTTTCATTACGATTTTTGATTTATTATAAGGTTATTATTGTCTGTCGGTTCAATCGTCATCGTGAGCGCATGTGATACCTTTTGATCGCAAAGCGTCTGATCGGGAGATGTGGCCCGAAGGGAATCGGCCTCCTTTAACAAACAGCACTTTCACTCCGAGAAGCAGCGCTGAAATGCCTACGATCGCTATGCTTAAAAGGACTAATTTCATACGGTCGGATGACTTTTGGTCTGCAAATATAGGAAAGAACGAGAAAATATTTGCAGGTTAACAATTTTATTTTGTAACTTAGAGGTCGATAAACGCGGTTTTTAACTTTATTTGTAGATTATACATCTTTATTAAACCGCAGAATTGAGTAATTTCGTGGCAAAAGCCCTAAACATTAACTTAACATTAAACCCAACAATATGGAACTCAAAGACCTCAAACCGGCTCTCGTCTTTCAGATCTTCGACGAGATAACCAAAGTGCCCCGTCCTTCGAAAAAGGAGGGAAAAATACGTCAGTTCATCCTTGATTTTGCAGCCAAACATAATCTGGCCGCCAAGACTGATGAAATAGGCAACGTAGTGCTGAGCAAACCCGCCACTCCCGGAAAGGAAGATGCTCCGACGGTTGTTATGCAGGCCCACATGGACATGGTGTGTGAATCAAACGATAAATCATTTGATTTCGAGAATACTCCGATCAAAACGATTGTTGACGGGGACTGGGTGCGTGCAGACGGCACTACTCTCGGCGCGGACAACGGTATCGGTATGGCCGGCGCTCTGGCTGCCTTGATTGATGAAGACCTCGTCCACGGTCCGCTCGAAGCTCTGTTCACTGTCGACGAAGAGACCGGTCTAACCGGCGCAAACAACATCGGCGACAATATGATCAGCGGCTCTATCCTACTCAACCTCGACTCTGAGGACGACGCAGAGATCTTTGTTGGCTGTGCAGGCGGTGTCGACACGGTGTGCACGTTCACCTATCACCGCTCTGTCGCTCCTACTGACTTCCATTACTTCAAGTTCGACCTTTCGAACGGCCTCGGTGGTCACTCAGGCGGTGACATTCACCTCGGTCGTGCCAACGCCAACAAGCTCCTCGCCCGTTTCCTTTGGACTCTCGCCCAGACTCACGGCATTTCGCTTTCGGAGATCGACGGCGGTAATCTCCGCAACGCCATACCCCGTGCGGCTCACGCTGTATTCGGCATCGATTCAAGCAAGAAAGAAGATGTGCGCGTGGCGTTCAACCGCTTCGTCGCTGACGTTGAAAATGAATATAAGGGTATAGAACCCACCATCAAGTTTGAACTCGAAAGCGTCGACCGCCCCGAATATGCAGTCGATTCGACCACCACAACCAAGCTGATCGAAGCTCTCTACTCGGCTCCTCACGGCGTTATTTCCATGAGCCGCGACCTCGAAGATCTCGTTGAAACATCGACCAACCTCGCTTCTGTCAAGATGAAAGGCGACAACGAAATCGTCGTTACCACAAGCCAGCGTTCGTCGGTTGAATCACGCAAGTGGGATATCGCCCATCAGGTTGAGGCTTTATTCGCTCTTGCAGGTGCAAAGGTCGAGCACGGCGACGGTTATCCAGGCTGGGCTCCCAACATGGATTCGAAGATCATGAAGATTGCCGCAGACGCATATGAAGAACTCTACGGTGTCCGTCCCGCCATCAAGGCTATCCACGCAGGTCTCGAATGCGGACTATTCCTTGAGAAATATCCTCATCTCGACATGGTTTCGTTCGGCCCGACGCTTCAGAACGTTCACTCCCCGTCCGAACGCATGTTTATCCCTGCAGTTGAGCGCTACTGGGGTCAACTTACCCGCACGCTCGAGAAAGTTGCAGATCTCAAGAAATAATAACTACTGAAATTCCAGCCTCCGGCCGCTGATCTCACCCGCGTGAGTCATCTATAGCCGGAGGCTGTTTTATCTATCCTTGAAAAAACATTCGTCACATTTGCGTACATTGTCGGCCCGCGCTTTGCTGGGCTGCACCGCAGCGCTTGCAGCCGCGTCGCATGGAGCGTCACGCGACTTCGTGCATGGTGACGACTATGAATTTCTGCGTGACGATGATCTGGAGTTGTGGGAACTGTTCGGACGCCCTGCGCCGACAGATTATATCGTCGTCAACGGTGACACGATCCGCTTTCCCTATGCGGCATCAATCCGGGCGCAGGCCCTCAATGAGACTGATTATCGCGAGGTCGCTGCCGAGTTAGGTGTCGATGTGGCTGCCATCAAGGCCGTGGTCGATATCGAGACCGGTCGAAATCGCCGCGGTTTCAACGCCGACGAGTCGCCCGTGATAAATTTTGATCTGAAGGTGTTTCGCGCCCTTGCCTCACGCCGCAATATTGATCTTACAAATTATACCAAAACTCATCCGCTGGTCTTCTCCGCTCCTGATGTCAAGCGCTTCGGTTCGCAGCAGGCGGCCCAGCATGCGCGTCTGCAACAGGCTATGGAGATCGACAGCCTTACGGCGATCGAATCGACCTTCTGGGGCATGTTTCAGATCGGGGGATTCAACTGGAAGCGATGCGGCACATCGTCGCCTGACGAATTCGTCGAGCTGATGTCGAAAAACGAGCGAGATCAACTCGAATTGTTCGCTGCCTTTATAACTAACACCGGTTTGAAGTCCTATCTCGAAAATAAGAATTGGACAGCATTTGCCCGCGGCTATAATGGCCCGTCGTACGCAGCGAGAGGTTACCATACACGGCTTGCTGCCTCATATAAGCGTTATTTTATTAACAGTCGTTAACAATAACGGGGGGGGGTAAGCACACTTTTCTATAAAAGTGTTAAATCGGCATCGAAAACTTTCCAATTACTTTTCCATGTCCCGAAAAGTGACTACTTTTGTATGTGTGTTTTTCATAGTATTAGATTAAGATAAAGGTTTAAGGAAAAGGGTTGTCGTGAGACAACCCTTTTTTATTACCCCAAATTCAAAATTTTTTGTCTCGCCGGAGATGGTAAAAATATAGCGGGCATCCCAATTCGGGATGCCCGCATATCTTACTGAGAGATTAGTTCAGAAATCAGTTGCGACGCTTGCCGCCCTTCTGTTGCTGCTGGCGAAGGGCAGCCTGCTGCTGACGCTGTGCCTCTTCGAGTCGGGCCATGAATCCGCTCTTTTTACGGGGCTTCTTGGCGTTGGCAAGCATTTCGGCGCGCACCTTCTTTTCGTCGACGATCTTACGGAAGATCCATGTCTGGGTGATCGTGATCAAAAGCGAGAGGAAGTAGTAGTAGCTGAGGCCTGATGCGTAGTCATTGAAGAAGAAGAGGAACATCAGCGGCATCAGATACATCATCCACTTCATGCCTGGCATAGAATTTCCGCCGGGCTGATTCTGCATGTTGATGCGGGTGTATATGATGTTGACCAC
>CAZULD010000155.1:0-4748 GCA_964621135.1 uncultured Bacteroides sp.
CGTTAGCAGTGAATGATGCTTCGCCGGCACGGCTGCCATTAGCGGAAGTGCCGAGAGAGGGAGCAACGGTAAGGTTGAAGCCCTTAACGTCTTTGTCAACGAGGACACCGTATTTGTTGTAACCGTAAACGGTCGGAACAAATGTTTCACCTTCAGCAACGTTGACGTTCTTCTGACGAACCTCGATAGAAGCGATTTCAGTGTCTTCCTCGGGAGTGTTTACAACGGCGAAGAAACCGTTGGCAACAGGACGGAGATAATCGGCGCCATAAGGAGCGTTTACAACGCCGCGACCTTCGTTATAGAGCTGCGATGAGCCGCCGCCGTCGAAGTTCATAGCAGTGTAGCAACCGAGGTGAAGCATGATGTGACCCATGCGCTGGAGAACCATACCGGTCGAACTGGGACCGTAAGTCTGTTTTTCGGCATCAGTAGTCGTAAATTGACTGGTTGTATATTTATCGGCAACGAGAAGGATGAGTTTTGTACGATCTTCGTTATAACCGATAACTGTACGGGCCTGATTTGAAACAAAGTGGTCAACAACGCTTTCTGCGAAATATTTATCGGGAGCAATCTTGCCGTTCATCACGATAAATGAGCAGCCGCCGATAGCGTGACGGAGATCAAGAGCCTTGCCATTGAGAGAAACGACGGTAGAGGTAGTAACTTGGTCGCCGATTTTAAGATCTCTAACGAAAGCTCCGGCAGAACCGTGACCTGACAGTACATAGCCGTCTTTTTCAACGGTCATGTTGCCGCCTGTACCGGATGCAGTAGGAGTAGAAGTGATTTCAAATGTTGCAACGCCGTCGGCGAGAGAACCTGAAACAAGTTTCATAGCACATTCGCTACCCCAAACGTTTGTACCGGTGCTGGTACTGTCGCTGGTATAGATAACGAGCTGATCTGCACCGCGACCACCATTGACATGGTAAGCAAAGTTGATACCGGAGGGAGCAGAAACCATGTTGGCGGCATTAAGGCCATTTTCAATACGGATGTTCTTAGCGCCCTCTACCATAGCGTGAGTAGCGAACTGCTGCCAGCCTGCGCCGCCTGAACCGCTGTTCTGTAATTTACCATCTACTATTGAGTGAGCGAGCGTTACTGTGGGAGAACCTGACATATTGAAGAAGTCACCGTTGACACCGGCTACATAGTGTCCGTTGCCCTGAGTGTTCTTACGGTTACCCATAGCACCGACAGATTCTTTTACGCCACCGCCGTCTTTGGCCTGCACACCGCGAAGCTCAAGGTTGGGGTTGGTAAGATCGATGGTTGAATAGAAGATGTTGGTCTGGTTGGCACCATTGGCGGAACTCAAACGAACACCTGTGGTAGTGATACCGGGACCGGCTGTAACATGGAACAATGTATCGGCCGCATAATCATACGGACCCAACTTCCATGTACCGGTTGCGCTTGCGCTGAGCATAGCAGCGCATGCAGCTAACGATAAAACAAGTTTTTTCATTTGTGTTTGGGATAGATATAAAAAGTGATTATTTGGTTTTTCTATGGTTGCAATGGCCTATAGGGTTTATTTCGCGGCTAAGTTAATCATTATTTTTGGAATAGCTAACAGTTAGCCCTGATTTTTTTCAAAACCAGGGCCTAAAATATTGTAATTAAATAATGATTCTATAAGATTAATTGCGGGGTCGATGGACGAAGACCCAGATGGCGCCGGCGATGATCCAGATCCAGTAAAGGATGTCGAAGATACCGGCAACCCACCAGTCGAAGTTGTACATCGATGTGTGGAGGGGCGCTTTTACGATCCAAGACGGATCGAAAAGACTGATAAGGAAGTTTGGGACAAGCAGGAAGCCATGGACAGCGCCCATAAACCAACCGTAGGTTTCCTGAGGTTCGATGCGCAGCAGCAATGCCGCGCCAATGCTGATGGCTACGCCTAATATGAATTGGAGGAGTGTTTTCAATGATGATGTTGACATAACGTTCGTTTTTATTGATTAACACTCAAGCGAGGCATAGTGTTGAGTCGGAGCGGGGATCCGACGATGTAAAGGCATAAAAAAGAATGAGAAAAAGCAATCTAAAAAAAGATTTACAATTTCTCATTCTCCTCTCTCCTCTTGCGGTATGGACGGGACTCGAACCCGCGACCCCCTGCGTGACAGGCAGGTATTCTAACCAGCTGAACTACCACACCATTTTTTCGGTTTCTCTCAACCTTGGTGGGAGAGGCATCAGCATCGTTGCTTTTGCGAGTGCAAAGTTAAGGTGCTTTTATCAATCTTGCAAATATTTTTCAAAAAAAATGTAATATTTTTTATGCCGCATTGCCGGGTCATGAAGTAAAGAACTATCATATAGCACTTTCGCGGTAGTTTTAATTTTGATGTGAAAATTAGAGCAGAAGTCGCCCGGAGGACTATTTGACAGGCCGCCTACCGCCGGATTTTCAAGGGCCGGGAGATATAAAAAGAAAGTCACGGTTTTTATAAAACCGTGACTCGATCGTGAGTAGCCCATAGGAGAATCGAACTCCTCTTTCAAGAATGAAAATCTTGCGTCCTAGCCGATAGACGAATGGGCCATAGGCGCGCTAAAAATAGCGTCGTCCGTCGCTGCTCTTAGGCTGCTAATTTAGCGATGTGGTGAGCGAGCTTGCTCTTGAGGTTAGCTGCTTTGTTCTTAGAAATTGCTTTCTTTGCAGCGAGACGGTCAAGCATAGCACCTACAACGCGGAACTTAGCTTCAGCTTCAGCCTTGTTGGTCATCTTGCGCAGGTTGCGGACAGCGTTGCGGGCTGTCTTAGCGTAGTAACGGTTGCGCAGACGGCGAGACTCAGTCTGACGGATTCTTTTGATTGATGACTTATGGTTTGCCATTTTTAGTTCTTATTTCTTTGGTTTTCTTTTAATTGTAGCCCATAGGAGAATCGAACTCCTCTTTCAAGAATGAAAATCTTGCGTCCTAGCCGATAGACGAATGGGCCATAGCTTCGAAAAGCGAGTGCAAATATAGACACTTTTTTTCATCCCGACAAAGTTTTGAATAAAATATCGCCGCTTTTAAGATTTTTTTAGTAATTTTAGCCTCTAAAATGTCTGACTCAGGATGTTTGAGACCTTACACTGCATAGCCCTGCGGACCATCCGCCACAGCGATTCGCGCTCGATAGTGTCGGCGTGGAGCGCCGAGCGCGGCTATGTATCGTTTGCGATGCCGGCCGGCAAGGGGCGTGAGGCGTCGAGGCGACGGGCGCTGACGATGCCGCTGGCAGCGTTCGAGGGGGTGTGCGACATCCGCAACGAGCGCGACATAATGTTTATCCGCGACCTGCGGCCGATGAGTGTCGGCATGGCGATGATCAGCGATCCGGCCAAACTGGCTATGGCACTGTTTCTTGCGGAAGTTTTTGAAAAGTTGCTGCGCAATTCGCAGCGCGACGAGGCTCTGTCGCTGATGGTCTTTGACACTGTCGACGCTCTCAACGGCGCCGGACGGCGGGGTGTGGCCAATTTCGCACTTTGGACGCTCTATCGTCTGACAAGCGTCCTCGGCATCGAACCGGACATGTCCGAGTGGCGACCGGGCACTGTGTTTGATCTCGAAGCCGCCCAGTGGAGGTCATCACTGCCGATGTCCGGATCAAACGCCGCATGGGGCGAGGAAGCGGCCGCCGTGAGGCTGCTCAGCCGCATGACGCGCGATAATATTGAACGCATACGCCTCACGCGGGAGGGTCGCCGCGAAATGCTCGACGGCCTGCTGCGCTACTACGACCTGCATTACTGCAAACTCACTCCACTCCACTCACTCGACGTTGTCAGCGAGCTGTTCTGAGCTTTCGAATTTGTCATCACAATTTGTGATTTCCAAAATTCGAATTCTTTCGGAGTTTCTCGCTCATCATCTTGGCTTTAAGCCCAGAAATGGGGTGTCGCCAGTCCGGGTCGAGAGCCGCTAGGGGACGCAGGACGAAGTCGCGTAGATGCATGCGCGGATGGGGGAGCTGCAGGCGGGGACTGTCGACAACCATATCATCTACGGCGATAAGATCAATGTCGATCGGGCGATCGGCATAACTGCCGTCTGCGTTGCGGTGAGGAGCATCGCTGACCTCCCGTTCGGCGGCCTGCAACGCGTCGAGCACGGCATGCGGGTCGACCGCGTCGGGAGTGTCGATCATCAGCCCGAGATTCAGGAATGGGTTGGGTGAATCGTAGCCCCACGGCTCGCTCTCCACGATCGGTGCAAGCCTGATCTCGGCACGACAGTCAGGGTCAAGACGAGCACAAAGCGCAGCGACCGCGCGCTCGATCTGAGCTGCGCGGTCGCCGGTATTAGAGCCTATGTTGATGTGGACGCGCGACATCAGAGTGTGCGGTTCACTTCGACTTCTTCGAAGCCTTCGATAAGGTCGCCGACCTTCAGATCGTTGTAACCGGCGATCGACAGACCGCAGTCGTAACCCGAGGTGACTTCCTTAACGTCGTCCTTGAAACGCTTGAGCGAGCCGAGTTCGCCGGTATAGCGCACGATACCGTCGCGGATGAGGCGCACCTTGTTGCCGCGCTTGATCTTGCCTTCGCGGACGATGGCGCCGGCGATCGTTCCGACCTTCGAAATGTGGAATGTTTCCATAACTTCGGCAGTACCGGTGATCTCTTCCTTGATCTCGGGAGCAAGCATGCCCGACATAGCGTCCTTGACCTCTTCGATGGCCTGATAGATGACCGAATAGAGGCGTATCTCGACACCGTCGCGCTCGG
>CAZULD010000156.1:0-4683 GCA_964621135.1 uncultured Bacteroides sp.
ACCACCTTCAAAAATTATAATCGAAACCAGAGCCAGAAGCATGAACACCACCGGAGCTACTGAGATAGCAAGCGATGGCGCGCCGTTATTATTCAATAATTGGGAAATTTTCAATTTTTTCTGCGAGCTTATATCAGTTCATGTAATAGACGGCTGCAAAGTTACAAAAAACTTAGAGTAGTAGGTCTATAAAAGCCGTTAGGCAAGCATATTTTAGACAAATTCAATTCCCGATCACAGCTTTTTTGCAAAAAAATGTAAAAAAGAAGAGTAAGGGTAGATAGGATGGGGTGGAAAATACTGATTTTTGGGGATTGTGGGGTGGTGGGGGAGGGTGTAATTTTGCAGCGGAATTTTAAAATGTATCTATATAATGACTAATTCAATTACACGTTATCTGGCTGCGGCAGTGGTAGGAACTGCCGCAGGTGTCAGTGGGTTCGCCTCTGAGAGTGAGGCGGGAACATCGGAACCAACTCAACATTATGATCTGAACCCGGTGGTGGTGACTGGCACGGGTATGCATCAGCGCCTGAAGTCTACGCCGGTGCCGGTGGAGGTGATAAGCGGACGGGAACTTCAGGCGTCGGGGATCAACGGCTTGCAGGAGGCGCTGACGATGATGGTGCCTTCGCTGTCGTTCTCGCCGACGGCCATGGGATCGTATCTGCGAATGAACGGTCTGACAAACAGCCATGTGCTGATACTGCTCAACGGCCGCAAGCTGACGGGCGACATCAGCGGCAATGTCGATCTGGGGCAGATTGATATCAACACGGTAAAAAGGATCGAGGTGCTCAACGGTGCGGCGTCGACGCTCTACGGCTCGGATGCCGTCGGCGGAGTGATCAACATTATAACGTCGGACGCGGGCGATGAGTCGGAGTTTACGACGACGAGCCGCTACACGCGCGACGGACAGTTCAATCAGGGTCTGAATATGGCTCTGCGTGCAGGCAAAGTGGGGTCGACAACGTCCTACAATTACTCGCACTCTGACGGCTGGCAGAATTCGCATTTTACGGAGGACGGCGACGAGCTGATAGAATCGCTGTCGCAGCTTTCGATCGGGTACACGTCGAACAATTTCAATCAGAAGTTTACTTACGACCCGACGGAAAGACTGACCGCCTACGCAGAGGGAAGCTATTATAACCGTCTGACAGATCGACCGGTAGAAAGGGCGGATATCAGCGGAGGGTCGAAGTACAACACGTTTTCGGAGAGCTTTTCGTGGGGCGCAGGGGCGGCATATTCGCTCGGCGATCTGGGTAAAATAAAGTTTGACTACAGCGGGCGCACGTACGGGCAGTGGTACAAATACATGATGGCTACGGGCGACTATCTGCCGGGTGACTATTATAAGACCAAGCGCCAGAGTTACAACGACGCGGAGCTGCGAGGCATATTCAATTTCAGCGAAAGCAGCAACACGATCGTCGGCGCGGATTACCGTTACGAGACTCTTGACCGTCCGGAGTCAGATCTCAACAAGGGCCTGGGAACATGGTCACTATACGGGCAGCATGAGCAGCGTTTCCTCGGCCACTTCACGGCATTGGCGGGTCTGCGCTACGACAATCACCAAGAAATAGGTGCACGGCTGACGCCGAAAGTGTCGCTGATGTACAACGTAGGGAATTTCAACGCCCGCGCAACGTATGCAATGGGTTACCGTGCGCCGGGTATCGACGAGCTCTACTATCACATGCTCAAACCGATGGGCAGCCGCCATATCATAACGTTCGGCAACCGCGATCTGAAGGCGGAGAACAGCAACTATGTGTCGGTCAACCTCGTGTATCGCGCGTCGCGGGTGAGTGTGTCGGTGACGCCGTATATGAATTTCGTCAAGAATATGGTGACATCGTCGTCGACCAAGTACACGGATCTGTCGACGGAGGCGCAGGACGAACTCAAGGCTGAGTTCCCCGAAATAAACGATATCAAGACGTCGACGCTGACGATCAAACAATACTACAACTTCGCCAAGGCTACTGTTAAGGGCGTGGAAGCCAATGTGTCGTACAATCCGACGGGCGGCCTGACGCTGGCGGCAAACTACAGCTATGCGTACGGATCGGGCCTGAACGACGACGGCAGTTGGCAGAGGCTCAACCGAAGCGTGATGCACACGGCGACGTTCACGGCCAACTACACGCATTCGTGGGATTGGTATCGCCTGAATGTCAACCTGAACGGACGCGTGCAGTCGAAGACTTATTATCCGGGGGATGCGGACGGTGACGCACCGGGCTACGGGGTGTGGAACCTTACGACGCGCCACACGTTCGACTACTTCCGACATTTCACGCTGACACCGGGCGTAGGGATAGACAATATCTTTGACCGCCGGGATATGCGTCCGCTCAATTCAAATTTCGCACTTTATTCACCGGGGCGTTCATTCGTGGCGAGCCTCACAATAACATTGAAATAAGATGAAGATTATTAAATGGTTACTGCTGACGGTCGGGGTGCTGGCCGCAGCGGTGAATGTTGAAGCGCGGCGTGCCGTGCTGGTGGCACACTACGGGAGTTCGGATGACGATACGCGCGCCAAGACGATCAACCGCATAAGCGCGGACATAGCCGAGGCGCTCCCGGGCTATGATGTGCGCGAGGCGTATATCTCGCCGGTCGTGCGGCGGAACATGGAGCGGCGCGGGCTGAAGGCCGACAGCCCGCTCGACGCGTTGCTCAAACTGCGTGCGGATGGGTATGATACGGTCTATGTGCAGCCTACGACGCTGCTCGACGGCGAAGAGACGGCGGCAGTGAAGGAGGCGTGCAGGCAGACGGAAGGTTACTTCGCATTGCTGAAATGCGGCGAATCGCTCTGCTATTCGCCGGAGGACTGTGAGGCGGTGATCGCCGTTCTGGTACAGGAACCGGCGGAACGGAATGAGGCCGTAGTGTATGCCGGTCACGGAAATATGCTGCCGAGTACGGCGACATACAGCCAGCTCGACTATATGTTTGCGGCGGGAGGCTACACGGGCTATCATGTCAGCACGATAGAAGGTTATCCGACGGCAAAGACTACCGTAGGGCAGCTCCGGAACATGAATAAAAAGGTAAAGAAGGTGAAAATCGTGCCGCTGCTGCTGGTATGCGGCAATCATACGAAGGTGGACATCGCGGGCGAATTTGCCGGGACGCTGCAGGAGGCGGGCTATCAGACTGAGGTGGTGTACAGAGGTCTGGGCGAGGTAGCGGCGATCAGGCAGCTATATGTCGAACGCGTCAAGAAGCTGATAGAATAACACACCGAAACATAAATGATTGAGTGAACAGCAGCCGTCGATTTTAGGGTTCGAGGGCTGCTGTTTTGCTTATTTTATCAGGAGGGTGGCGGTGTAGGCGATGTAGGCGGCGAGCATGATGGCGCCTTCGAGGCGGGTGATGGTGCGATGGCCGATGATGCGTCCGAAGAGCAGGAAGAGGCAACTTGCGCCTACGAGTACCCAGAGGTCGGTCAGCGTTATGTCACCGAAGGGAAGAGGGGTGATGGTTGCCGATACACCAAGGATCAGCAGAATGTTGAAGATGTTGCTGCCGATGACGTTGCCGACGGCCAAGGCGGGTTTGTCCTTGAGAGCGGCGACGATCGAGGTGGCAAGCTCGGGGAGGGATGTGCCGATGGCGACGATTGTCAGGCCGATGGTGGCTTCGCTCATACCAATCCGGCGGGCAAGCTGCGAGGCACCGTCGACAAACTTGTCGCCTCCGAAGATCAGTGCTGCCAGACCTGCAAGGACGTAGATGACCGAGCGCAGGGTTGAAAGTTGTTTTTCTTTTTTGGGTTCCTCGGGAGGCGCCGGCATCGAATGAGCCGAAGCGAAGGTGTAACGCATGAACAGGAGGAAGAATATGAGCAGCAACAGACCGTCGACGCGGGTTATTGTGGCCGTCGCCATTCCGGGGTCAAGGGCGGCACTGTAGCCCATGATAAGGAGTATGACCGACGAGAGTACGAGCATGGGCAGCTCGTTGGTCATTACGGTTTTCTTGATCAGGATCGGGCGGATCAAGGCAGTGATGCCTATGATCAGGAGGATGTTGAGGATATTGCTGCCGACGACGTTACCGACGGCAAGGGCAGAGTTGCCACCGGTAGCGGCGATGACGCTGATGGCGAGTTCGGGAGCTGATGTGCCGAAGGCCACGACGGTAAGGCCGACGACGAGTTCGCTGATGCCCATGCGGCGTGCGATGGCCGATGCGCCATCAGTGAGGGCGTTAGCGCCGATGAGAATAAGGGCAAGTCCGGCGATGAGCCAGAATATCGCAGCGGCGAGAGTCATCGTCAGATAGACAGACGGCGGAGGGTACTGAGGAGCTCGCGATTGATGGGCTTGTCGTTCTTGATGGCCTTAGAGAAGGGGACATAGACGATCTCGTCGTTCTTGATGCCGATCATAACGTTGCGCTGGTCTTCCATCAGGGCGTCGATAGCGGCGGCACCCATGCGCGAGGCGAGGATGCGGTCGTGAGCTGTAGGACTGCCGCCTCGCTGGAGGTGGCCGAGGATTGAGACGCGCACGTCATAGCCGGGGTACTCGTTCTTAACGCGTTCGGCCAGACCCATCGCACCGCCGGTGACAGGGCTTTCGGCGACGAGGACGATCGAAGAGTTCTTGCTCTTGCGGAAGCCGTTCTGGATGAGTTCGGCCAACTGGT
>CAZULD010000157.1:0-4653 GCA_964621135.1 uncultured Bacteroides sp.
GGAATCTCGATCATAGTGTAGCAACCGGGCTGCTGACGCATAGCCGCACGAGCCACGCACACGAGCACCTGACCCGTCAATGCAGGGTTGTTGATCTTCATGTCAAACTCAAAAAGCTGATTCTGAGTCTTGCCACTCACGCCCTTACGCACGAGGTTCACGCCATGACCCATATCCTTAAGGGCGTCAACGCTCTCCACCTGCATCACGTGGGTTTCATCAGAGGCGAAATAGGGATCGGCTTTGATGGCGGCGGCCACTTTCTCGAAATCATATCCGGGAAGGAGCTCGATGTAGACCATACGACGATGAATGCCTGTGCCTACGGGGATTGTCATCGAGAGAGCGGCTTTCACTCCCTCCACGGCCTTTACGGCCACAGTGTGTCCCATGCTCATGCCGGGGCCGAAATTCGTATAAGTGATTCCTTTGGGAGCCACAGCTTCGAGAAGAGCCCTCACCACTGAGTCGCTTCCCGGATCCCAACCTGCTGAAATGATGGCTACAGTGCCATTCTCTTTGGCCACCTTGCCAAGATTGGAGCGAAGCTCGGAAATCTTTGTGTGGATGTCGAAGCTGTCTACAGTGTTGATTCCTTTCTTAAGACATTCCACTGCGTGCTCCTCCACTTTTCTCGTCGGAGTGGCGAGGATAGCTACGTCTACGTTGTCAAGTTCATCGATATTTCCCACAACTTTAACATCTGCGGGAATCCCATCTCTGTCGGCGGGATTGCGGCGAACCACTCCGGCCACCTCGAAATCGGGAGCCTCCATAAGAGCCTCAAGTGTGTAGTGGCCGATATTGCCATAGCCGACTACTGCTGCACGAATTTTTTTCATTTTTTTACCTGTTAAGATTTTTCGCTACAAAAATAGAAATTTTTCGTGAGATTTGAGTAATTTTGCACCCGGATTCCGCACTTCACGGGCGGGAAGCCTCTCATTCTCCTTTCAGAAAGCTTATTCTACAGGTTTTTAAGACATAATTTTTATTCAATTACTTATGGATTGGTTAATCGATCTGCTGAAACCGGGAAACTTCTCGCTTGCCAGCACGATTCTGCTCTACTCCTTTGTGATTTTCGCCGGCATCTATCTTGGCAAAGTCAAGATTCTCGGCGTGTCATTAGGGGTGACTTTCGTGTTGTTTGTGGGCATCCTTCTCGGCCATTTCGGCTACGGTGTGGAGGCCAACACCCTCCATTTCCTCCGAGAGTTCGGTCTCATTCTGTTCATTTTCTCCATCGGTATGCAGGTGGGGCCCGGTTTCTTCTCCTCTTTTAAAGAGGGAGGCATCAGGATGAACATGCTCGCCATGCTTGGCATCGGCCTCAACGTCGTGATCATGCTCGTGATCTATTTCTGCCAGGGGGGCGCCTCCGGTCAGTCGTCAATCGTAGAGATGATAGGCGTGCTCAGTGGTGCAGTCACCAACACCCCCGGTCTCGGTGCGGCACAGCAGACTATTCTTCAGGTGAACTCAAGTGCCTATGAGGCCAGCCAGCAGATGTCGATGGGTTATGCGGCTGCTTATCCTCTCGGAGTGGTAGGCATTATCCTCACCATGATTCTTCTCAAGAAAATCTTCAAAATCAATGTCGACAAAGAGATAGAGGAGATCGAAACCGAGAAGTCAGATTCCACAACAGCGCCGATGGTGGCCACTTTCAAAGTGACCAACGACCTCGTCTCGGGCCTTAACATGCAGAAACTCCACACCCTCATCAGCTGCGACTACGTGTTCTCACGCATTGAGAAGCCCGACGGCACAGTGATAATCCCCACGTCTCAAGACACTATTGAGCTCGATGACCTGGTGCTTACCGTATGCTCTCAGCAGGATGAGGAGATCTTCACCCGCTTCATCGGTCCTAAAGTGGAAAAGGAATGGTCGATGGATCAAGGGCCGGTGGTTTCTCGCCGAATCCTTGTCACCAAGACTCAATACAATGGTGTGAAACTCGGAGCCCTCCGTCTTCATGCCGCCTATAAGCTCAACGTCACCCGCGTTAACCGTGCCGGCGTAGATCTTCTCGCCAGCCCCAACCTCCGCCTCCAGATAGGCGACCGCATCACCGTTGTCGGTAAGCTCGACGATATAGAGCATCTCGCAAGCAAGCTCGGCAACTCCATGAAGCGTCTCAACGAGCCAAACCTCGTCACGATGTTTATCGGCATCTTCCTCGGCATTCTCCTCGGAAGCCTGCCGATCCAGTTCCCCGGCATGTCGGTGCCTATGAAACTCGGTCTCGCCGGCGGTCCCCTCGTGATGGCTATCCTCATTAGTGCTTACGGTCATAAATTCCATCTCGTCACCTACACCAACTCCTCAGCCAACCTCCTTCTCCGCGAGATAGGCATCTGCCTCTTCCTTGCTTCAGTGGGCATTGCCGCCGGCAAGGAATTCTTCAGCACTGTCTTCAATATGCGTGGCGCAATGTGGGTGCTCTACGGTTTCATAATCACTGTCGTGCCTCTCATCGTTGTGGGATGCATCGCTCGCGGGAAATACAAGATGAACTATCTCTCCATCATCGGTATGATGAGCGGCAGCTACACTGATCCCCCGGCCCTCGCCTACGGTAATAAAGTAGCCAACAACGACGCTCCCGCCGTGGCCTACTCCACTGTCTATCCTCTCACGATGTTCATGCGCGTGATCGTGGCCCAGGTGATCGTGCTCTGTTTCCTTGAATAGTTTTTTTGATCGTTTGAAAAATGGAAGTGTCTCTTACTTTCATCCTTGAAGTGATCGGCACGGTGGCGGCGGCCATCTCCGGAATACGCCTGGCCGCCACCAAGCATTTCGACTGGTTTGGAGCCTATATCGTCGGTCTGGTCACGGCCATCGGAGGCGGCACAATGCGCGATGTCCTCCTCAACATCCCGATCTTCTGGATGCAAAACGGATGGTATCTCGGAGTCACCGGTCTCTCCCTTCTTACGGTTATCATCTTCCGAAGCCTGCTTATTAGTCGCGACCGCATTCTCTTCATTTTCGACAGTATCGGCCTCGCGATGTTCTGCGTGCTCGGCATCAACAAGACTCTTGCCTTCGGCTATCCGATGTGGGGAGCCATGATCATGGGAATCATCACCGGAGCTTTCGGTGGCGTGTTGCGAGACATCCTCATCAACGAGGAGCCGATCATCTTCCAGAAAGATATCTATGCCACGGCGTGTCTTGTTGGCGGATTAGTCTATTGGCTAATCATGATAGCCGGAGGTTCTTCAGAAGCAAGTCAGCTCTCGTGTGCGGCCATAATAATCTTGCTGCGCTTCCTGACGCTGAAATATAATCTTTCGCTTCCGGTGCTCAACGAGATTCCCGATCCAAAAAAACGCAAGCAAACCTGAAAAAGGATTCTATAAAACAGACACCGGACCGTCTTGATCGAGACGGCCCGGTGTCTGTTTTATAGAATCCTTAAAGCTTCATACATCATTCATTCACTCTTTCAGCGTCAATGATGTAATCACAGTGGTATTCTTTTTTTAAAAATCCATACAAAAAATTATGAGCCCAAAAAATATCGGAAGGAACATCATCATACGTGAGTGGGTAGGGTAAATATGTACTCAAAAAGCAATACTCATTCAGATGTTCAAATTTAAGTTTTTTATTGAATAAATGAGAAGAGAGCCTGAAAATGTAACTACTGGTATTTGCATATGACAACATTTCCGGATACTTCGGGTAAAGATCATCACATATTTCACGCCATTCTTCCATCTTTTTTGCATCAGATTTCAGGCATGTAAAAATAATGTAGTCATCCTTAATCCAATAACTGAAATCGCCGTCCATACGATAATATTTCTTACTGTTCGCATCCCTCAAATACACTTCCATAGAAAGATCCGGATTGAAAGTGATGCGGGCGCCTGTGTATCCTGAGTTTTTGACAAAAGCTTTCAACGATCTATTTCGAAATTCATCACAACACTCACTAAACGATAACTTTTTACCAAAAACATCAATGCTATCGGGTGGGATTATATTGCTGCAGCTCTGATACATCGAGCTTTCGTCAAAATTAAATTCATACGTCCCGATAATCTCAATCTTTTCTCGCAGCGACCTTTCAAGGTTTACGTAAACATGACGCCGGGTGCTTGAAGTGGGATTCTCAATTCTTCCGGTCACAGTATAGCAAATATGAGGTGTGAGTAGCTCACCTTCGAATGTCATGTTCTCGCTGTCACCTTTCAATTTCACAGGAATAAGATCATATTTAATGTCTAAGAGCGGCATTGGCCTCGGAATTGAGTAAAGCTGCCAGATATTTGAAACCTCAAAATCATACACAGAGCCGATTTTAAGATTCATATCATAGTCGTAAGCTGTCTCCGGGAGTTGTTGATTATCTTCAAACATAAAACCAACGTAATCCTCCGCAGGCTTCCCATTGAGTGTAAACGTGAGTTGATCCCGAGGTATCACACCATTGAGCTGGGCGGCCTCCACAGGAGGAACCTGCTCATCATTGCTACACCCGCACAAGAGCAACATACTGACCATCACCACAGTGATGACATTGGCATTAAGAAAGTTCCTTTTCATAACAAAAATCGTTAGTTGTTAAGAGATTTGAGTTTTTCAACTTAAATTTTCTTGAGTCCTTTATTTTATATAAAGAAGAAAGATAAA
>CAZULD010000158.1:0-2020 GCA_964621135.1 uncultured Bacteroides sp.
GAAACAGACTATAGATAGAAACCATATGATTAGAACATTTATATTTGCAGTAATGTGCTTCGTGGCGATAGCCGCAGTAGCACAAAACAAGGCCGACATCATCGTAAGCTACGAGAGTTCTTATCCTGACAGAAAGGGCAAGACCGTAACATCCCAAATGTCATTGCTGGCTTCGCCGACTGAGGCCAAGTACTTCAATGACCTCAGTCTGTGGGTAGATTCTCTTAAATCAACACCCGAAGGCAAGGCTCAATATATGGAGATTCTCAAAAAGGCTTGTATGACCGTCGAACCTGACGGCACAATGTCTTGGGATCTGCGAAAAGGGCCTTCGAAAAAAGTGTATTCTTATATATTTACAAATCTGCCGGAAGAAACGCTAACCCAATATAATAAATACGGCGAAGATCTCGCCTATTATACCGAACCATTAGGAGAAATGACTTGGACGTTGGTTGAAGATTCAGTGTCGACTGTTCTCGGGTATGACTGTATGATGGCTGAAAGCGACTATCACGGCCGCCATTGGAAGGTGTGGTTTACGCCGGAAATACCGATACCGTTCGGGCCGTGGAAACTGCATGGTCTACCCGGTCTTATACTGAAGGCCGAGGCCAATGGAGGTTTCTCGTTCAGCGCAACTGCTCTCGAACAAACCGCCAGAATAATATCTCCGATGTATATGCAGAATGACTATAATAAAGTCGATCGCAAAAAGGCTCTGGAAGATGCGGAATATTACGCTAACAATGCAGAAAGCATCATGAATGCTCAGGGACAACACGTTAAGATGTACTACACCGACGACAATGGCAATCAAATTGAAATGCCCGTTTACGACGGCCTTAAACATAGTATCGAACCGGATTATAAAATAAAATGAATAAAATAATCACTTTTCTCTGCTCGAGCATTGTCACGATCGCAGCCAACAGCCAACCGACGGCTAAAATTGAAGTAAGCTATACTGCCTGGTCTCCCAATATGAAAACCGGTAAGGTTGAAGTAAAGAATCAGTATATCTTACTGGCCAATTCATCAGAATCTAAATTTTACTCTCCTAAGACCGAATATATTGATTCGCTCAATTCCACACCGGAAGGAGTGGCAAAATATCAGGAAATGACCCGCAACGCATATTTCGGAGGAAAAATGGACGAGCTGCCGCGCAAGGACGGAAGCTACTACATCCTGAAATCATTTCCGGATAAGACCGTCAAGACTTTCGACTCGGCCGGACTTGACAAATTTTATTATGTCGAGACTCCCGAAGAATGGGCATGGGAGATCGGTGACTCGACGAAAACCATCCTCGGTTATGAATGCGTTCAGGCAACCACTGACTTTCACGGCAGAAAATGGACTGTTTGGTTTACACCGGAGATACCACTCCAAAACGGGCCGTGGAAATTTGACGGACTTCCGGGATTGATTATGGAAGCGACATCTGACGGAGGTGAATACAGCTTTATAGCGACCGGTGTGCAGCAGACCGATAAAACGATCATTCCGCTCTATCTCGCCGACAGTTATGAAAAGACTACACGCATCGACTTTCTTAAAAACAAGCGTGCGTTCTTCGACAATACTCTCAGCCGCATCAATGCACAGTTAGGAGTAAGTGTTACGAAAGTCGAAGATGAAAACGGAAACGATATCTCCGGCTCCATCTTCGCCTCCTCCGACATCGTCGACTTTATCGAAACTGACTATAAGTAAGCGTACCCTCTGTGTCGAGGTGCATGATTACGGGCTCGCCATTGATATAGGCGCCATACTCGAACACAAGATCATCTCCCTCATTCTGACAACGATCTGTGATCGGCTGTGTGAACCACGAATAAATGCCATGCCATGACGATGTGTCTCCTCCGGAAACTGCGTAGTCACCTATGCACTTATGGTAGGACTTACTCCAACTGTTGCCGATAAAGACTACATCATCATCTTTGACCCATTCCCGCTTACCGAGTCCTTCGGGCGCGAGATATACAGCTTGGTAACCGTTAGCGCCATGCTC
>CAZULD010000158.1:2120-4610 GCA_964621135.1 uncultured Bacteroides sp.
GTCTTTGCATTAGGCTCTCCGTCATTATGGTTGCCTCCCATCCACCATCCTTCGGCAAGAAAACCGCCGATATTATTGCTTGACCGGGTATGGTTAACCTCGACACTATCCAGCTTAACGCTTGAGAAAGTATAGAGTCCGTTATTGCCGCAGCGCTCAAATTTTACATCTAAACTTCCCCACTCTGTCGCCTCAGTAAAGCGGACACTGTCGGGCTCATACTTTATTATAGCAGAAGATGCTGATAGTGCCGTCAGCACTATCAGCATCATTACTGTAAATATCTTCATAATCTGATATCAGCGGATGATATTGCGGATGCAATCAAGGATATTATGCACCGTGAAACCGAATTTTTCATCGAGCACCTTATAAGGAGCCGAAGCACCGAAGCGTGCCATACCGTACACTTCTCCGGTAAAGCCTTTGATCATACGGATAGTTGACGGAAGACCGGCAGTAAGGCCAAACTGAGCCACCCCGGCGGGCAGAACACTATTGCGATAGCTGTCATCCTGTATATTGAATAATCCGATAGAAGGCATAGACACCACATTAGCCTTTACACCTTCGGCAGCCAGAGCCACAGATACATCGCAAAGAAGAGAAACTTCCGAACCGTTGGCAACAAGAATAATATCGGGATTGTCGTGGCCGATCACAGTATATCCACCCTTCTTGGCCTGCAGAGCGTCGCGATAGCGGTCACCGGACGCAGAAGGCAGATCCGGTACATCCTGACGGGTGAGCACCAGAGCGCTTGGCGAATGAACGTTATCCATAGCCATTTCCCAACATACGGTAGTCTCGGCTGAGTCAGCGGGACGCATAGCGAGTAATGAAGGATAGCCGCTGAAATTCTTTATCTCTTCGAGCAGACGGAGCTGTGCCTCCTGTTCGATCGGTTCATGAGTAGGGCCGTCCTCTCCGACGCGGAACGCGTCGTGTGACCAGATATATTTAACCGGCAACTCCATCAGCGATGCAAGACGCATGGCCGGTTTCATATAGTCAGAGAAGACAAAGAATGTTGCACATGCGCCGATGACTCCGCCGTGTAGCGCGATGCCGTTGATGATAGAAGTCATTGTCAGTTCCGCAACACCTGCGTGTAGAAATGCGCCCGAGAAATCACCGGGAACAAATGCGCCGGTCTTGTTTAGGAATGCTTCCGTCTTGTCGCTGTTGGCAAGGTCGGCCGACGAAACAATCATATTGCCCACCTTCTCGCCGAGAACAGAAAGAACGTCGGCTGAAGCCTGGCGCGTCGACACATTCGGTTTGTGAGGAATGGCAGCATAGTCGATGTAAGGCAGCTTGCCTTCAATGTATGATTTGAGAGTAGCAGCTTTTTCAGGATTTGCGGCAGCCCACTCATCGAAAGCCTTGCGACGCTCGGCCACGATAGCGCGAAGCTGACGACGACGCTCTTCATAAAGAGCCTCGACATCTTCAAACACTACCCAGGGGTTCTCAGGATCACCGCCGAGATTAGCGATGGTAGCGTTGACATCGGCCCCAGATTTGCTCAAGGGCTGGCCATGAGTTGAGCACTGGTTTTCGAAAGCTGAACCATCAGTTTTGACTACCCCCTTACCCATCACTGTATTGCCGATGATGATGGTAGGCTTCTCGGTTTCGGCATGAGCTTTACGGAGTGCATCAGCAACCTGTACAGGATCGTTGCCGTCAATCTCTATCACGTTCCAGTGCCAAGCACGATATTTTGCGGCGTAATCCTCGCGGTCAACAGCATCAACTTCAGTCGAGAGCTGGATGGTGTTGGCGTCATAGAACATTATGAGATTTGAAAGACCGAGGTAGCCGGCGATTCGACCGGCACCCTGCGAGATCTCTTCCTGAATGCCGCCGTCTGAAATATAAGCATAAGTCTTATGGGCTACAACATCGCCAAAGCGCGCCTGCAAGAAACGCTCAGCGATTGCACAGCCGACAGCCATAGTGTGGCCTTGGCCAAGAGGACCGGAGGTATTCTCCACACCACGCGACGGATCTACTTCGGGATGACCGGGAGTCACACTGCCCCACTGGCGGAACTGCTGAAGCTCGGCTATGGTATAATTACCCATGAGAGCGAGCACCGAGTAAAGCATCGGGGACATATGGCCGGGGTCGAGGAAGAAGCGGTCACGCGCAAACCATGTAGGATCGTCAGGGTCACAAACAAGGAATTGAGAATAAAGCACGTTGACAAAATCAGCTCCGCCCATCGCACCTCCGGGATGACCTGATTTAGCTTTTTCTACCATTGCAGCAGCCAGAATTCGGATATTGTCGGCAGCGTGGTTGAGAACCTTTACGTCCATAAGCTATCTTTAATTTTATAAAATTAATCTCTTTTTCAAGGTGATTACACGTCAGTATGTAATTTTACCACGAAATTACTACAAACTGCCGTGTATAGCAAATTAATTTACCAACATTTTACCACCTATTTTGCTAACGCACGGTTATATAATAAATTAGCGG
>CAZULD010000159.1:0-4569 GCA_964621135.1 uncultured Bacteroides sp.
GTGTCGACGATTATCTTGCGGCCTGTGAGACCCGTATCTCCGTGGGGGCCGCCGATGACAAACTTACCGGTGGGGTTGACATGGAGGATGAAGTCATCACCGAAGATTGCGCGGACATCTTCCGGAAGCTGCGCTTTCACTCGAGGGATCAGCACGCGTTCGACATCGGCACGGATCGTTTCGAGCATCTTGCGGTCGGCCTCATCCTGAGTCATCTTTCCTTCAGCCGTGATGAATTCATCGTGCTGGGTCGAAATGACTACAGTGTGGACGCGCACCGGACGGTTGTTCTCGTCATACTCGACAGTCACCTGACTCTTGGCGTCCGGTCGGAGATAAGTCATCTCCTTGCCCTCGCGGCGGATAGCGGCGAGCTCTTTGACGAGCGCGTGGCTAAGTGCGAGAGTCAGAGGGATGTAGAGCGGAGTCTCGTCGGTGGCGTAACCGAACATCATGCCTTGGTCGCCTGCGCCCTGCTCTTTGGCTTTGGCGCGAACGACGCCGCGGTTGATGTCGGCACTCTGCTCATGGACAGCCGAAAGCACGCCGCATGAGTCACCGTCGAATTGCAATTCGCTCTTGTTGTAGCCGATGCTGCGGATTACGTCACGGGCAAGTCCTTGGAGGTCAACGTATGCCTCACTGCTTACTTCGCCGGCTATGACAACCTGGCCGGTGGTAACAAGGGTCTCGCATGCGACTTTCGACTGAGGATCACGGGCGAGAAATTCGTCGAGTACGGCGTCTGAGATCTGGTCGGCGACTTTGTCAGGATGGCCTTCCGACACAGATTCCGAAGTGAAGAGATAGTTCATATTGCTAACTTTTTGTTTATGCATAAAAAATAATCGCGACTCAGCCCGAAGTGACTGACCGCGATCCTTCAAAAAGATGCATAAGGCCTTGTGAATCTGTCTTTCATCCGCCGGAGCGGCGCGTCTGACGCACAGAGGTTGTTAGTTTTAGCATTTTTTCAAGTGGTTGCAAGCAGCCAAATCTGTCCACTGGTCTTGTTTGATGCTGCAAAGTTAGCGATTATATTCAACAGTTCCAAATAAACCTCATCATCATCATTCATTATGCATTATTTTTGTTATCTTTGCGATGTAATGAAACCCTATCGACTGATACGTTGGGGCCGCATAGCTGTCCAGACCTGTGTCACTGTGGCTATCGCCGCGGCTGTCGCAGTCGGCGCGCCGTGTGTGTTGTCGCGTCTGCAGCTCATCCCTGCCATAGCTGCGTGTGCGACCGTTTGGCTGGCGGCATGGGTAGTGCTGACGCTACTGTTCGGCCGCATCTACTGCTCGACGGTCTGCCCGACGGGTGCGCTGATGGCTCTGTTCTCGAAAATTCTGCGTAAGCCGCGCTCTCATTTTTCTTATGCCGCCCCGTCGTCGAAACTCAGACTGGCGATGTTTCTTACGGTTTTGTTGTGCGCGCTGTTCGGAGTGTCGGCCGTAGTTTCGCTCTTCGATCCTTACAGTGCATTTGCCCGTATGGTTCTTGCTTGTGCGCGTCCTGCCGTTGTGGGTATTTCGGGCTTTGTCGTGGCCGGTGTGACGCTCGCCGCCATAATGATCTGCTGTGCGCGACGCGGCCGCATCATCTGCAACACGGTCTGCCCGGTCGGCACTGTGCTCGGCACCATCTCACGCATATCATTCTTTCACACTGACATAAACACCGACCTCTGTGTCAACTGCGGCCGCTGCCGCGACGTGTGCTCGGCCCAGTGCATTGATCTCAACGATCACGTCGTCGATCAGTCGCGCTGCATCGTGTGTTTCGACTGTCTGGACGTCTGTCCCGCCGACGCCATAACGTTCCGTCGTGGCCGTCATCAACTGTCAATACCGATGATGCAACGCGTCGTAGACCGCGCCGGAGTATCGGCCACAAGCAGATATGAGAAGCGCGAAACAGGTGTGACTCCGATCGACCGCCGGTCGTTCCTCATCGCCGCCGGAGCGGCTATCGGCGCGGGAGTAACCGCAACAGCCGCCGGGCAGCGCAGCAGCTATGTAAAGGGAGCTGTAAAACTCATTCCTCTCAACTACGTCACTCCGCCGGGTGCATCGAGCCGCGAGGATTTCCTGCGCCGCTGCACAGCTTGCGGAGCCTGCATAGCGACTTGTCCCGAGTCGGCGATAGTGCAGTCAACCAATCAGTTCGGCGTGCGCCACGCTCTGACGCCGGTGATGAATTTTCCCGAGAGCTATTGCTCGTTTGAATGTGTGCGCTGCACGGAAGTGTGCCCGACCAAAGCGCTCTCGCGTCTGACGCTTGACGAAAAACGCCGCACGGCTATCGGCCGTGCCCGCATCTGCGCTACGAACTGTCGCCTGTATGTCAACGGTATCCATTGCAGCATCTGCGCCAAAGTGTGTCCCAAACGGGCTATCTCCATAGTCCGTGACAACGACGGACGGCGTGTGCCGGTCGTCGAACCCGAACTTTGCATCGGATGCGGTCTCTGCAGCAACGCCTGCCCCTCGAAACCTTACAAAGCCATCGTCATCGAAGGCCTATAATAACTTGTAATCAATCATTTCACCAATGAAACAATATCTCGACCTTCTCCAACACATACTCGATCACGGCACTGACAAAAGCGACCGCACCGGCACCGGCACACGCTCAGTGTTCGGCCACCAGATGCGCTTTGATCTCGCCGACGGATTCCCGATGGTGACCACGAAGAAACTCCATCTCAAGTCAATAATCTACGAGTTGCTGTGGTTTCTCAAAGGTGACACCAACGTGCACTATCTTCAGGACAACGGTGTGCGCATCTGGAACGAGTGGGCTGATCCCGACGGCAACCTCGGCCACATCTACGGCTATCAGTGGCGTTCGTGGCCCGACTACAACGGCGGCCACATCGACCAGATCCAGCGCGCGATCGACGACATAAAGAACAATCCTGACTCGCGCCGCATCATCGTCAGCGCATGGAACGTGGCCGATCTGCCCAACATGAATCTGCCGCCCTGCCACGCTTTCTTTCAGTTCTACGTCGCCGACGGCCGTCTCAGCCTTCAACTCTATCAGCGCAGCGCCGACTGTTTTCTCGGCGTGCCGTTCAACATCGCATCTTACGCCCTGCTACTTCAGATGATGGCGCAGGTGACAGGTCTGCAGCCCGGCGAATTTATCCACACCACCGGCGACACCCACATCTACAACGATCACTTCGATCAGGTGCGTCTGCAACTGACGCGCGAACCGCGTCCGCTGCCGCGCATGATCCTTAACCCCGACGTGAAAGATCTCTTCGCTTTCGACTACGATGACTTCCGTCTCGAAGGCTACGATCCGCATCCGGCAATCAAAGGAAAGGTATCCGTATGAAGCGCCCGGAAGTAAACATAATCGTTGCCGTTGCCCCCGACATGGCTATCGGTCGCGGAGGAGATCTGCTTTTCCATGTCAGCGATGACCTCAAACGCTTTAAGGAACTGACGATGGGACACCCCATCATCATGGGCCGCAAGACCTTCGAGTCACTCCCTAAGGGTGCGCTCCCCGGCAGACGCAACATCGTCATCTCGCGCAACAAAGATTTCAAGGCTGAAGGAGCAGAGACCGTAGGATCTATAGATGAAGCGATTACCTTATGCACTGGTGCAGAGAAAGTATTCATTATCGGCGGTGCGCAGATCTACGCTGCCGCTCTTCCCGTAGCTGATCGTATGATGCTGACGCGTTTCGACCGCTCAGCTAACGATGCTGACTGCTTTTTCCCTGAGATCGATGAAACAGAATGGCTTGTGACCGAGAAAAGTGAGCCTGCAACCGATCCGAAATCGGGTGTCAACTATCACTTCGAGACACTTGTTAGAAAAACTGATCGGGACTGATGAATAAATTAAAATACATCGGAGCGCTGATTTTAGTTGCACTGCTGAGTGCTTGCGGCGGAAAAGGATCGCACGGAGGCGAAGCCGTGACAGGTGACACGCTGACGTCGAGGGCCGATCTTCTGACGCTAATAGACTGCGGCGAGTACACCGCCGCCATAGTCGCCGATCCTTGGAATCCCGGCAGGCAACTGGCGGCCTACGCTTTAGTGCCACGCGGCACAGAGCCGGCCGACGGTCTGCCTGAGGGCTTTGTCAGAGTCAATGTGCCGCTCGAGCGGTCGCTGGTCGACTCGTCGACCAACACTGCCGCTATCTTCGGTCTCGGCGCAGGCGAACGCATCGCCGCTGTTGCCGACGGACAATATTACACTCCGACCGATACGGTGACAGCTCTGATTGCTTCCGGCAAACTCGCCGACATCGGTAACTCGATGTCACCCGCGCTGGAAATCATCGTCGACGTCGCCCCGGACGCCATACTTTCATCTCCCTATAAAAACGCGGGGCACGGTGTACTCGAAACTCTCGGGACACCGATCATCGAGTGTGCTGACTATATGGAATCTAATCCGCTCGGACGCGCCGAATGGCTTCTGCTTTTAGGTGAGCTATACGGTAAGCGCGATGAGGCGCAGGCGACCTACGACAAGGTTGTTGAAGACTACGAAGCACTCGCGTCACGCGCAGCAGCGGCTGAATCGGC
>CAZULD010000160.1:0-4560 GCA_964621135.1 uncultured Bacteroides sp.
TGTAGCGGTCAACGACAAAACCGTTGACAAAGCGCGAGAAGCCGTAGACGAGCGAGCCGATACCGATAACGATACCGAAGTCAGTGTTGCTGATGCCGTACTGAGCGGTCAGGCCAGGCATTGCAAGCGAGAAGTTCTTTCTTACAAAATAATAGATGGCATAACCGATCATCGTGACGAGGATGGTTCTCATTTGCCATGATTTGAACCGTTTTGTGATCTCGGGACTCCAAGATCCGTAGATGTTCTCTTTTTCCATTATATAATATGTGTTATCGGTTTAATTCAGGTTATTGGCTTTCATGGTGGCTTCTACGTCGAGGGCTTCGTAGAGAATCTCGATGGGGTTCTTCACCATCATCCGGGCCGACATTTCGATCTGCCATTTGCAGGTCTCGCAGTCTGTCGCTACGAAGTCGGGGCGCGCGGCGTCCATCTGGGTGAACAGCTTCGCGCCGATGGCTTGCGACGTTTCGTAATTCTCCTTTTTGAAGCCGTAGGTGCCTGCGATGCCGCAGCAGTTGCGGTCAAGCACGACAAGGTCAACGCCCGGTATCTGCGAGAGCAGGTCGACCGAATAGTTGGTCAGACCCATGCGCTCCATGTGACACGGAGTGTGGTAGGCTATGCGGTGGCGGTAATCGTCGCGGAACACGAGTTTTACCTCGCCGCGCTCTACGAGTCGGGCCAGATAAGCTACTGCAAGTGTAATAGAACTGCGCACGTCTGCGTTGTCCAGACCCAGAACGTGAGGATACTCGTCGCGAAGCGTGAAGCAGCAGGTGGAGCTTGTCGCTACGACGGCCTCGCTGCCCGATGCAAGAGCTTTGCGGATAGCCGTGAGATTGATCTTCGCATCTCGGCGCGCCGAGTCGATCAGACGGTTGGAGATCTTAGCTACGCCGCAGCAGCGTTCGCGGTCGAGGAGGTCGACGCCGATGCCGACCGCATTATAAAGTCCGACCAGAGCTTTGCCCAGATCGGGATAGTTGTAGTTGACGTAGCAGCCGTGATAGTAGCTGACGTGGCGCTCGAACTTGCTCTGAGCTGCGGCAGCCTGGCGGCGGAACCATGTCACGAACTTGGTCGACGTATAGCTCGGAAACTGACGGTGAGAGTCGATCGCGAGCGTGTGGTCCATCACATATTTCACCGGCGAAAGTGAGAGAGTCTTGTTGACTACCGGCGCGCACACCGTTGCCATAGAACCCATCATGTCTGTGCGGGCGAGGAGATTGTCTCGCAGCGAAGGCGATTTTTTAGTGTATGCGATGCGGGCCGCGAGGATGAGGTCGCCGATGCGCACGCCCGAAGGACAGGCCACTTCGCAACGCTTGCAGTTGAGGCAGTATTTCAGCGCCTCGTCGAAGAACTCCGGGTCTTTGAGACGGTAGCGCTCGCCGTCCGGACCGGCCTGTTTGGGACCCGGATATAGCGGACGCACGGTCGTCACCGGACAGACCACCGTACAGATGGTGCACTTGGTGCACTGTTCGAAATTGTAAGAACTGATATTTTTATTCTGGAAATCCATAGGTCATTTATTTATTATTTTATCAGCGACGGCGATAGCGGTCAGCATTGCGATGCCAGATCCGGAGTCCTCGCGGGCGGCGTCCGCTCCGGAGAGGATCGAACCGATGGCATAAACGTTCTTCAGCGGCTTGCCGCCGCGAATTGCGCGGAACTCTCCGTCAGTCGCAACACCGGCGGCAAACAGAGGCTGTGATTCGAAAATGTCGGCAGTCCAGCGGGCGTCCGCGGCGGGCGATACTGTGTCGAGGGCAAGGGCCGGCTCGACTACAGCCTCGGGTGTCGCTACGAGACCGCGGCTGAAGAAGTTGCCCGATGCGAGGATGAAATCATCGGCGCGCAGCGGATCGTCTTCGAGACGGTCGGTGGTCACCGATACAAGACGGTCGCCGTCGTATTCGGCCGCTACTACAGTGTGGCCGTTGAACAATCGGCCGCCCAGTGAGGTGAAATGTCGCATCATGCGTACAAAGATAGCGATTCCGGGCACAGAAACACCCATCGTCGGCAGATAAAATGCCGGTCGGTCAATCTGGCCGCGCATTCGCAGACACTCTTTGTCAAAGTCTGCGATCGCAGGCATCAGTACTGCGTCTGCATCACTTCCGGCAATGGCGGTGTTCACGGCGCTGCAGAGGCGGTCTACAGCCTCACCGTTCATTATACGGGCGATGTTTGCGGCGCGCATTTCAGATTCTGAGCTGCGCAGAGCCTTCAGGTCGGGGGTGTCGACCGTGAAGATCTCGCATTTGAAGCCTTCGCTTTCGAGCGTGGCGGCTATGAAGCGCGGATAGAAGTCGAGGAAGCCGGCTATCGCGACGATAGCGAGTTTTCGGCCGGGTAGGGCACGGAGATCTTCGAGAGTGGCGAGTGGCTTGAGCGTCAGCCATGACGGACGGAGCACTCCCAGCGGCGAGATGCGTGTATGGTTGGCCGACGCTGTGCCGTCGGTCATCGTGCCTGCGCGACGGAGCAGATCGGCTGCCACTTCGGCTTTGTTGATTAAGTTGTCGAGCCCTATTTTACGGTAGGGATGGTCGGCAGGCAGCGTCGGAAGCGCATCGGCGATACTTTCTACCGCCTGATGTTTGTCGTCGAATCCCAGCAGACCGAATGATCCGGAATGAAAGTGCAACGCACTGCGCCCGGCGGTCACGAGGCCCACCTTGCGGCCTTGTTCGGCCAGACGGATAGCGGCTGTAAGTCCTGCAAGGCCGCCGCCGATTATGATTGTTTCAAATTTCATACTCTTCAGAGGTGATCAGTTGATTTCTGGCTGCGCGGGGAGAGAATCAAGTCCGGCAACATTACCGTAAAGCCATGCTGTCAGCTCGGCTTCGGCGGCGTTGTCGTTCCACGCTACCGGGCGCATGCCTTTCCAGCGTTCGTTGACAAACTGTCGGATGCCGCGCAGATGGCGGTCGGTGCAGCCGTCGCGGGCTTCGAGCAGTGCGGCTCCGCGGCAGATACAAAGCTGACCCTGACACGTTCCCATGCCGAGACGTGTGCGACGGCGCAGGTTCAGTAGGTTGTCGACATGCAGATGATCTATCGCGTAGTTGACCTCGCCGACCGTTACGTCCTCGCATTCGCAGACCAGAGCGCGGTCGAGGGCCGTTTCGCTTTTGATGGCGGCCGACAGTGCGCCGTGTCGGCCGCGGGCAGCCTTTGCTCCGGTGGTCGCGGGCGAATAATCCGACGCCTCGCTGCCGGGCAGGGGCAGTTCTGCCGTGCGGCATTTCAGACCTTCGCGACCGAGTTTGCGGCACACAGTATCCGTGGCCCATTCGGCCATAAGTCTGTAGGTCATAAGTTTTCCGCCGGTGATGGTGACGAAGCCTTCGAGACCGTCGCGCGACGCGTGGTCGAGACAAACTATGCCGCGCGAGATACTGCGGCCCGAGGGATCGTCGTCCGACGCTACGAGGGGACGCACTCCGGCATAGGCGCGCAGAATGCGTGTTGTGGCGAGTGACGGCGCAAGTTTTACGCCCTCGCGCAGAAGCACATCGACTTCGTCGGGCGTTACCTCCATACGGTCGACGCTGTCAAACGGCACGCGGTCGCTCGTCGTACCGATGACGCAGACCGTGTCGCCCGGCACAAGGATGTCGGCGTTAGCCGGTTTGCGGCAACGGTTGATCACCACGTTGTTGACTCTGTGGCCGAATACGAGTAGCGCGCCCTTGGCGGGAAACATCGTGATGCTGACGCCGGCCTTTTCGGCCAGCATCTGGCCCCAGATGCCCCCGGCGTTGACCGTTACGTCAGCCGTGGCGCGCACCTCTTCGCCTCCGTTGCGGAGATCGCGCATGACTACGCCTTCGATACGGTTACCGCTGCGGATATAGTCGGTGACTTCGTGATAAGTAAGCACATCCGCTCCGTGGAGACGGGCGTCATAGACGTTGGCCATCGTCAGACGGAACGGATCGACCGAACCGTCGGGCACCTTTACGGCTCCGATCAGCGTCGGATTGACCGACGGCTCCATGCGCCGTGCCAGATCGGGGTCAATCGCTTCGGCCTGAATGCCTGCGGCCAGACAAGAGTCAATAAATGTTTTCTGATACGCCAGATCGTCTTCGGGGAGGGTTATGAAAAGACCGCCTGTATCCTCTACGCAGTGAGAGGCGATGCGGCGGAGTATCATGTTTTCTTCGATACATTCGGAGGCCGATTCGCGGTCGGTGACGGCGTAGCGTGCGCCGCTGTGGAGTAGGCCGTGGTTACGTCCGGTTGCGCCGTTGGTGAAATCGAAACGTTCGACCAAAAGCACTTTCAAACCGCGCAACGCACAGTCGCGGGCCGTTCCGGCACCCGTCGCTCCGCCTCCAATCACTATTACATCATAGTGTTTATCGAGTTTTTTCATCAGATTACGATATCGTAAATTTCAGGGTTTCGAATAGCAGAAATGTGATTGAAATCGCAACCGAAAAGGTTTCGTTTTGATCTTTTGCGATTTCGATACAAAAGTAATATAATAAATTCTAATTTCAAAACGAACGCCCCAAATTCCGCTCC
>CAZULD010000161.1:0-4494 GCA_964621135.1 uncultured Bacteroides sp.
TATCATCTATTAGTCTAAAAAATTGTCTTCGTAAGTTTTCGTCTGCAAAATTACATTAGTTGTGTTATTTTGCTGTTTCTCAATGATTTAATTTATGGATGATTTACGTCGAGTAACAAAGTAACAACAAATTTGTAAAAATTGGGGATTGAAGTATACTTTATTATTCTCAAATATACCATTCTTCTGCAAATATACGGATTTATTTCGGGTGTCACAAATCAGGGGAGGTGGATGGTTTCGCGTCTGTCTGAAAAAAGGCAAGCGACCTATCCTCCCGGACGGATCGCTCTTTGTGAACATTGAAAAAATCAATCTTTCTTACCTCTGCTGTATCTTGTCTTTCAAATGAAGCGTCGAGCAAGGTTGATGATGGGCTTCCTCAAGAACCACCCGGCGCACAATGCGACGGCGGTTGCGAGCCAGCCCCAAGTGTTGAGGCGCACCTGCTGCCATGTGGTCAGTTGTCGCTCCACCTCTTTGGGGACTTCGACCGGGATCGGTACTTCGATGTTCCTGTCGATGTAGATGGTGTCGGTCGAATTCTTGACCGGGACGGGCTTCGGTTGCGGCTTGTTGGCGAGGGTATGGGTCAGAGTGCCGTCCTCGTTGATTCTCGCGTCGCTCTCCGCGTAGTCCGTCTCAAGGTGGGAGAACTTGTCGGGGGTCGTGCGTTCCGCGCTCTGCGCCGGGATTTCGATGTACACCGTGTCGATGGTCTCTGTGTGGATGATCTTCGTCTCGGTGCTTGTCTCAATCGGCACGACCGGGAGTGGTGTCTGCGTAGGCTTTTGGGTTCTGCACCCTGTGAGGATAGCCAACGCCAAGAGTAGGAGTGTCGCCTGTCTCATGCTGTCTGCTGTTTTATAAAGTTGATGATTCCGTGAACATGGAGGTTGGTAATGCATCGCTTTCCGTCCTCTGAATTGAGGAAGCCCACGTCTGCTTTGTTGTCTTGAAAGAGGGACTCTGTCAGCACTGCCGGGCATTTGGTATTTACAAGAATGTAAAACCTTGCTTCGTAGTCCGGGTCTCCGTCGGAGTAGTCGGTACGGACGGGCTTCTGCTTGCTGTCGTAGTATCCGAGGCTCTTGTGGATTGTGAACTGCTGAATGTATCCTGCAAGGTCTTTCTCTGCGGCATCGTAGAGGGCTGTTGCCAACACGTCGGCTTTCGTCTGTCCGGGGGAAGTGTAGGCGCACCAACCTCCGGCTGTCTTCCACTTACCGTCTCCTCCGGCAGCGTTAGCGTGGATAGAAACGACAATTACATTCTGCTTACCGAGCCTGTCGCACCATGCGTTAATTCTGCGACATCGTTCTCCGAGGGCGACATCGTTCTCCTCTGTTACGACTCTCTCTGCATCGTAACCTTTCGCTTTGAGGTGTTCCACAATGCGTGAGGCGATTTCTCTTGCCCATCTGTACTCGCGCAGTGTTCCGTCGGGGCTGCGTTTTCCGGCTGTATCGTAACCGTGTCCGTTGTCTATGAGGATTTTCATTTGGGGAGTTGTTTTTGATGATGATATTGTTCTTTAGTTAAGCCCGGCTTCGGCTGCGTGAAAGCCGTAGGCGGTTCTCGAAATGGGCAGGGCATATCGTCACACCGCTTCTTCGCAAGCTCAAGCTCAAGCGCAGCTATCTCCTTTGCATGGGCGAGGTCTTTCTGCGCCATCTCTTTGTTGAGGTCGAGGATTTCAGTGTTCTGCCGTCTGACAAGTTGAGTCTGCTCTGCAAATCGTTCCTCCTTTGCCTGTAGCTGCTTTTGCAGCCATTCGTTGGTTTCCTGTAGGTGGTGGAACTCTGCGCTCTCTGCTTCGGCTATTGCGATTCGGGAGTTAGTCTTGCGGTTGAATAACCACTTGATGAACTCCAAACCTCCGAATGCCCCGGCGATTGTAACAAGAACCTGCCACCATGTCGTTGCTTGTTCCATATGCTGTTATTTTTATTGGATTTTGTTCTACAAAGTTAGCAAAAAAAAATGATTGTATTGCAATCACTTTTAGCTATTCAAATTATAGTAGGCTCTCCAACTCATTTATCTTATCCCGAATTTCTTGTCTCTGCATGACCACGCTTTGGAGGTCATAAGGCAGAGGCTGACTTGTCATTGTTGCTTCATAACATTTGGTAATTTTGTAATCTGAAGCTGCGAGATTGTCTTTGAGTTCCTGTATTTGGCTTCTTACCTTTTGGGTGTCGAACCGTACCTCATACTTGTATGAGATTACGTTGCCCTTATCGTATGGTACGGGAACAACGATGTAATCCGGGTTATCGGTTGTCATCAAGCTCTCGTCTATCCGTTCTACGGGTTTCCACCCTTTCGGAAGTTGAGCAATCTGTTCTTCTTCCGTAAGAGTTATAATCTCGATGTTTCCGTCCTCGTCAAGACGGCGATTCTCAATTGGCTCTATCGTTTTTATCCGAAGGTAGCCGTCTTCAATTATTCCGTATTCAATCATAATCTCTTAATATTTCCATCTTGAAACGAGCCAAGATTCTTTTTTTGTTGTTGTTCCGCCTGAAGTAATATACCCGATTGAAAAGACGAATATACCGCCTTGTCCCTCTCCAAAATCATAATAATCGTTCTCGGAGCTATCGTCATAAATATGATGTCCTGTGCGCGGTTTGAAACGCATTGACCCCGACCACCATTGCTTGACAAATATTATCTGTCCTTCGTAGGGATCAGAGGGGAGATATACGGTTGCTTCATCCGAAGTGTACCCGATTACTAATGTGTCGTTATAGCCCAAGTATGCGGTCTGTTTTGAGCCGCTGATTGCCCTGCGGTGGAGTATCAGCCCATGTGCGTACAGCTTGTCAAAAAAGCCCCCGACAGCTTGTGCTGTTCCGCTGTTTGAGGCTCTGCCGTATACTCCCATGACCAGAGTGTTGAGCTTGTCTAATGACCATTCGCTTTGGTTGACATTGGCAAATCCTAATGCCACCATCGCTGCTCGGAATGTTCGTCCTGTCGTTGCTGACATGGCTTCTGTTCCTGCTCGGTTGGCGAATATGCCTGTCGGGGACATATATGCCACCTTAGAGTAGCCGTCTGCTGACCGGGCTTCAATAATTCCCCTCAAGGCATCAATGTCTATGTTCGTAGCGGAGTTTTCTCCATCCATTACGTAAGAGCCGCCCGAGTTGTCGGAGAGAATTTGTACCTTTCGGTTAGCTGCATCAAGCAGGATTTTATTGTTGCTATCAAGCGTTGACACAATCTGTCCTCCTTGAATAAACCAATCCCCAATATTCGCTCCCTCTGCTAAGAGCAAATTTGTGGCTATGCTTTCAAAGGACGCTCCGAAGCTATTCCAATAATTAGTGTCCGTCGGCAAATGCCCCGAGAAGCCTGTTGTGCCGTCGGGTGCATCTATTCGCGCAATATACCATGTATCCCCATATTTTACGGCATCCAATCTGTTGCTGTTGCCATAGTATGTTTTGGAAGCACTGTAAACGCCACGATAAAGCATGACGGGGCTTTTGCCGTCCTTTCCATCATAAGGGGTTACTCGGATAGGGTCGCTCCAATTCGTCAGAAGAGTGTCGCTCTCTCCCGATATCTTTGCGGTTATCCTCCAAAGGTATTGCTGCGCTGCAATTGTCGGCTGTGTTGTAGTCCAACCCGACGGATTGCGTTGTGATTTCATCGCTGTGGTAAGGCTTGGAGAAGCCGTTGTCGAACCATTTACGGCAAACCGATACTCCGTATAATCCCCATTGTTGCCTTTCTCTCCCGAAATTCGGACGGGCGTACTCCACTCGGATTTGAGGGTATTGTCGGCGTTAATCTCCGCTTTAGACATCCACAGGTATTCCCCCTCGTCAAGAGCCGGAGGGTTGTCGTTCCAATTTTGAGGATTTCGGTCGCTCTTTGTTATGGAGGGTGCAGATGTTGGCGATTGGTTCTTTCTGTACTTGAAGTCAGTGTATGCTCCATCGACACCATCTTCTGCGGTTACTTGTATTGGCTCGCTCCATGAAGTGGTCGCTTTATTGGTTGCTCCACTGATTGTCGCTTTTGACATCCACCACCGCCCCTCGGCTGTCGGTACATCAGACCACCCTGTGGGGATTTTGTCTGTTCCTGTGGGCGTGGTTGGCTTCGTGTCGCTCTGCTTAAAAACATAGCTCGTATAATCCCCATTGTTGCCTGCGCTCGCCTGTATCTGCCAATATGAGGTATTGGTCGGTGGAACGTTTTTACAAGGATTATTGTTGACCTGCCTATAAAGGGAATACAAGCCACCTGTGGCATAGATAACCTCATCCCCATTGTAGTACGTATATGAGGAATTGTAAATGCCACGATAGCATCCGAGTGGGCTTTCTATCCCGGATTGGCTCTGAACGAGGACACCGTAAAATTTCAGCAAGCCGTCTCCGTCAATGTTGTAACGGAGTTTGTCGCCGAGTTTCATGGAGTTGTTGACCATGTCGAAAAACGAGAGCCCATTTCCCGAAACGACGCGATCTG
>CAZULD010000162.1:0-4482 GCA_964621135.1 uncultured Bacteroides sp.
TTTCTTCCATTTTCGTTACTTTTCTAGTGTAACGCTATTTTAGGACTTGACAAATCAAACATACAAAAAAAGCACGCTAAATAGCGTGCTTTTTTTGTAGATATGTAGTTAGAATATTATTTATTAACGCGGAAGCGTTCACTGCCTTCCTTGAAATACGCCACGATCTGGCGCGCTGCGGCGATGCCGGCATTGATATTAGCTTCGGCTGTCTGAGCGCCCATCTTCTTGGGTGTGAAGAACACACGATCGCCAAAGCGCTCCTTAAGTTCATCGGCAGAATCAGGCTTAACGTCTGCAAAATATTTGAGGTCAGAGCGTTCTTCGAGAGCCTTTGCAAGACCGGCTTCGTCGATGACTTCCTTACGGGCAGTATTCACGACCACTCCACCCTTCGGCATAGACATCAGAAGATCATAACCGATTGATTTCACTGTTTCAGGCGTAGCAGGAATATTTACCGACACATATTTATTATTCTTATACAAGTCAGCGACAGTATCGCAAACTTCGACTCCGGCTTCGCGAATAAGCTCTGCAGGACAATAGGGATCGACGGCTGAAACCAACATACCGAAACCTTTGGCAATACGGGCTACGTTACGGCCTACCTGACCGAAAGCCTGAATACCGAGACTTTTTCCGGCGAGCTCGGTGCCCGATGTTCCGTCATAGCTGTTGCGGGCAGCCATTACCATCAAGCCGAGGGCAAGCTCTGCCACTGCATTAGAATTCTGACCGGGAGTATTTTCGACAACTACGCCTGCAGCCGTAGCAGCAGGAAGATCTACATTGTCATAACCGGCTCCGGCACGTACAACGATTTTAAGACCGGGAGCGGCGGCAAAAACGTCCTCGCCCACCTTATCGCTGCGGATGATGAGAGCATCAGCATCAGCCACAGCCTTGAGGAGTTCGTCACGCGAAGTATATTTTTCAAGCAGCGCAAGTTCGAAACCTGCATCTTCGACCACTTTGCGGATGCCGTCTACGGCAACCGGAGCAAAGGGCTTTTCAGTAGCTACAAGAACTTTTGTCATGACAATATCCGATTAGCGGGTTGCTTCAAAATCATTCATCGCCTCGACAAGGACACGCACGCTGTCGATAGGAAGGGCGTTATAAAGTGAGGCACGGAAACCGCCTACTGAACGGTGACCCTTGATACCTACAATACCGCGACCGGCTGCAAAGTCGATAAAGTCTTTTTCAAGATCTTTATATTCAGGAGTCATAACGAAGCAAACATTCATGATCGAACGATCGGCAGTGTCAGTGACTGTGCCTTCGAACATACGGCTGTTGTCGATTGCATCGTAAAGGAGATTTGCCTTTTCGAGGTCGCGACGTTCGAGTTCCTTGATACCGCCCATCATTTTATAATAACGCAGAGTCTGAAGAGCTGCGAAAATGGGAAGGACGGGAGGAGTATTGAACATCGAGCCTTTCTTCACATGAGTGCGATAGTCGAGCATAGTCGGGAGCTGACGGTCAACGTGACCGAGAGCATCATCGCGAACGATAACAAGCGTAACACCTGCGGGCGCAAGATTTTTCTGCGCGCCGGCATAGATGGCGTCATACTTTGATACATCAACAGGACGAGAGAAAATATCCGAACTCATATCTGCCACAAGACGACAGGGAGCATCGGGATCGAAGCGCATCTCAGTACCGTAGATCGTATTATTAGATGTGAAGTGGAAGTAATCAGAATCTTTGGGAATAGTATATCCTTTGGGAATGAAGGTATAGTTGGCGTCTTTTGACGATGCGACAACATCGACTTCACCAAACAGACGGGCTTCCTTGATCGCATTTGAAGCCCAAGTACCCGTATCAAGGTAAGACGCCTTAGTCTTTAGAAGATTCATGGGGAGCATGCAGAACTGCATGGATGCTCCGCCGCCGAGCCACAATACGCTGTAACCTTCGGGAACTTCGAGGAGCTCTTTTACAAGAGCTGAGGCCTCATCGATAACGGCCTGAAATTCTTTGCTGCGATGCGACACTTCGAGCACCGAGAGTCCGGTATTTGCGAAGTCAAGAATCGCGTTGGCTGTGTTTTTGATCGTGTACTCGCTGAGTATCGACGGTCCTGCATAAAAATTATGTTTCTTCATAAAAAGATTATTGTTGTAATTTGACCCCAAAATTACGGAAATAATTCCGTATTGGCAAATTTTATCACCATGTTCGATCATAAAAAAACGAGAGTAAAAAATGACCGACAGAAAGGTTGGCACTTATATCATTTTTGATTATCTTTGCGCAAATTACTTACGCGTCAAATAACATTATCTATATATCAAATCTTTATGGCAACAAAACCGTTCAAATATCAGGAAATGTTCCCGCTGGGACCTGACACGACAGAGTACTATCATCTAACATCTGATTATGTAAAAGTTGAGAACTGGGGCGGTCACGAATTTCTCGTGGTTGATCCCGAAGCACTTACCGTGCTGACCCGTCAGGCTACCCACGACAACGCATTCATGCTTCGCCGCGAACACAACGCCATGGTTGCTAAAATCCTCGCAGATCCCGAAGCAAGCGAAAACGATAAGTTTGTCGCACTGACCATGCTCCGCAACGCTGAGGTAGCAGCCAAAGGTCAGCTTCCTTTCTGTCAGGACACCGGTACTGCTATCTGCCACGCAGAAAAAGGCCAGCTCGTCTACACAGGTTGCAACGACGAAGAACAGATCTCTAAGGGTGTTTATCTCACATACACTACGGACAATCTCCGTTACAGCCAGAACGCTCCGCTCAACATGTATGACGAGGTCAACACCGGTTGCAATCTTCCCGCGCAGATCGACATTCACGCTACCGAAGGTGATGAATATCACTTCCTTTTCGTAGCTAAAGGTGGCGGCTCGGCCAACAAAACATATCTCTATCAGGAGACGAAAGCTATTATCAACCCCAAGACACTCGTACCCTTCCTCGTCGAGAAGATGAAATCGCTCGGCACGGCAGCATGTCCCCCCTACCACATCGCATTCGTGATCGGCGGCACATCAGCCGAAAAGAATCTCGAGACGGTCAAGAAGGCTTCCGTAAAATATTACGATTCTCTTCCCACTAAGGGCAATGAACTGGGCCATGCAATCCGCGATGTCGAACTCGAGGCAGAACTCAAAAAGGCAGCCGAAGAACTCGGTCTGGGAGCACAGTTCGGCGGAAAATATTTTGCTCATGATATCCGCGTGATTCGTCTGCCCCGTCACGGTGCGTCGTGTCCTATCGGTATGGGTGTAAGCTGCTCAGCCGACCGCAACATCAAGGCAAAGATCAACCGTGAAGGTCTCTGGATCGAAAAACTCGATACCAACCCCGGCGAGCTAATCCCCGAAGAATACCGCAAACAGGGCGAAGGCGAAGTCGTTAAGATCGACCTCAACCGTCCGATGGCTGAAGTGCTCGCTGATCTTGCAAAATATCCCGTATCGACCCGTCTGTCGCTTAACGGTACGATCATCGTAGGCCGCGACATAGCTCACGCTAAGATCAAAGAACGTCTTGACCGAGGTGAGGAAATGCCACAGTATCTGAAAGATCACCCCATCTACTATGCAGGTCCGGCAAAAACGCCTGAAGGTATGCCCTCAGGATCATTCGGCCCGACAACTGCAGGACGTATGGACAGCTATGTCGATCAGTTCCAGAGCGCCGGTGGCTCGATGATTATGATTGCAAAGGGTAACCGCTCAAAACAGGTAACCGATGCGTGCCAGAAGCACGGAGGCTTCTACCTCGGTTCGATCGGTGGCCCGGCCGCTGTGCTCGCTCAGAACTCGATCAAGAAAGTCGAACTGCTTGAGTATCCCGAACTTGGCATGGAAGCCATCTGGAAGATCGAAGTAGAAGATTTCCCCGCCTTCATCCTCGTAGACAATAAAGGCAACGACTTCTTCACTGAGATTTCTGAAAAATGTAAATCTTGCGGTCTGAACAAGTAAGTATTTAAACTTTTTCTTATAAAAGGTCTCTAAGATTTACAACAAGTCTTAGAGACCTTTTTTGCATATTCCCTAACAAACTATCTGTCATGAAAAGAATCGCTTTACTGCTATCAATAGTTTTAACGTTTGTGACGCTCAAAGCAGCTGATCCTGATTTCGCATATCCCAAAACTACGCTTGACAATGCGTTGAAACATTATAATTCAGCCATCAGTTCGGCATCGACATCCGGAATCACCCTGATCAAAAGTCTGCTCGAAATAGCGGGGGCAACCGCAGCAATCGATCCTGACAGTATAGTTAATGTAATACCGCGCGTCGACCGTGCTATCGCCGTCTATCCCGACGGCACAGATAAGGCCCTGCTACTTACCATTAAAGCAGAGCTGTTGAATTCTATTTACAGTCAGAACAGATGGAAATATGACCAAACGGAGACACCCGACGAGCCTCTGCCCGCAGACATTACCGAATGGAACGGTCGCCAATTCCAAGCGCAGATCAATTCGGT
>CAZULD010000163.1:0-4454 GCA_964621135.1 uncultured Bacteroides sp.
TGACGCCCTGCGGGCGGAATAAAGGAGTGTTTCCCATGAACAAACGATTGCTTTCTTTGGCCCTCTCTGCCGCTCTGGGTCTTTCCCTGCTGGTGTTTCCGGCTGCGGCCGCCACCACCGGGGACGTGGAGGAGGCGGTGGCCGTCCTGTCCGGCCTGGGTGTGGTGTCGGGCTATTCCGACGGTCTTTACCATCCGGAGGACAGCCTGACCCGTTCCCAGTTCTGCAAGCTGGCCATCCTGAGCGAGGGCCATGCCGATCAGGTGGCGGGCAGCGCGGTCCGTTCCCTTTTCTCCGACCTGCCCGCCTCCAACTGGGCGGCTCCCTATGTGAATTTAGCCTACGAGGAGGGCCTGATGGCGGGGAAGGGGGACGGCACCTTCGGCCCTGACGAGGCGGTGACCCTGGACCAGGCCGTCACGGTCTGCCTGCGGCTGCTGGGATACCAGGAGGGGGACATCGGCCCCTTCTGGCCGGAGGATTACCTCTCCAAGGCCCAAAAGGTGGGACTTATGGAGGGGCTCACCGCCCGGGCGGGCCAGGAGTTGAACCGGGGTCAGGCTGCCCTGCTTCTCTACAATCTGCTCCAGCTTCCCGACGCCCAGGGCAGGACCTTCGGCCTGAGCTTAGGGGCGGCCTGGGTGGAGAACGTCGTTTTGCTGGATAACGACGCCGAGGCCGCCGACGGTACCCTCCATACCGCCCAGGTCTTTGCGGGCGGGAATCTGACCTGGTATGAGCAGAGCGCGTCCATTGACAGCGCTCTGGTCCGCCGCCGGGGGACCCTTCTGCTGGACAAGACGGGAAAGGTGAAGGGCTTCCTGCCCGATGACAGCGTATATAAGACCGTGACGGCGGAGAAGGTCACCGCCTCCGCGGTCACGGACACAGAGGGAAACAGCTATGCCGTTTCCTCCTCCACCCCGGTCATTGTGGATGAGGAAAAAAGCGCCTTCTCCGCTGTGTGGTATGACCTGGAGGACCGGGAGCTGACCCTCTACTATGTCGAGAGCGGCGGGATCACTCTGGTGACCGCCTCTGACGCCCAACGCTATGAGGGGACGCTGCTCACCGGATATTATGAGAACGCCCAGCCCAATGCCGCCGCTCCCAGCTCCATCACCCTTCTGGGCCATACCTTTGCGGTGGCGGAGAATGTGACGGGACTGTCCGGGCTGGCGGTGGGGGATAAGATCACCGTGTCCCTGAGCGGCTCCGGAGAGATCCTGCGGGCCTGGAGCGAGGAGGAGAAGAAGATCACGGTGGTGGCGGTGCTGGACAGCGCCGGCCGGGGGACGCTGACCCACATCAGCGGCCTTTCCCTCTCCGCCGAGATCAGCAACAGCTCCAAGGCGGAGGAGCTGGAGGGGTGTCTGGTCCGGGTCAATCCCTCCGGGATGGGAAAGTGCTCTGTGACCTCCCTGACCGGGAGTACGGGACAAAAGCTGGATGTGAAGAACCGGATGTTAGGCTCTCTGCCTCTGGCGGACAGGGTGAAGCTCTATGATCAGGTTGGCTCCGCCCCGGTGGTGGAGGTGGAGCTGGAGGACATTCTGACCGACACGGTATCCGCCGACAAGATCGCCTATGCGGGAACCAACGAGAAGGGGGAGGTGGACCTGCTCCTGCTGAAGAACGTGACAGGGGACGGTTACACCTACGGTATGTACCGCACCTCCACCGGCTCCAGCGGCAGAGAAGGGGATGCGGAGTATGTGGAGTGGAAAACCATTGCCATAGAGAGCAGCGCCGGCACTTCCCCGTACTGTGCCAGCACCCAGACTGTCCGGGACAAGACCTTCGGAGGTATGGCGGTCACGGCGGGAGGCAAGATCGCGGGCTTTCAGAGCCTTACCAAGGCAGCAGATGTGTCCCGCTCGGCCTTTGACGGGGAGGACTATGTGGTGCTGGAGGGAGTCCGGGTCCCCATGGCCGGCAATATTCAAGTCTACAACGACGACAACAACACATGGATCGACCTGACCACCGCCAAGGGCTACAGCGACACCATGACGGTCTATTATAGCGGAACCCTGGGCGGAGACGCCAAGGCCCGGGTCATTGTGGTAGGGAAATAAAGAAACCGCCTGGAATCTGATGATTCCAGGCGGTTTCTTTATTCCTTCTGGATGCGACCCATCCAATTTCTGCGCCGGAAGACCAGGACGGTCAGGGCAAGCCGGGCCAGCTCCTCCTGGGACAGGATGAAGTAGACCCAGGTGACGGGAAGGCGGAATACAAAGGCGGTGACCAGCCCCAGGGGCATGCCGATGAGCCAGGTGCCCACCATGTCGATGACCATAATGTAGGTAGTCTTTCCGCCGCTCCGGACGATGCCGCCGCCCAGGATCATGTTGGACACCTTCACCGGGGCCAAAATTGCGAACATGAGAAGCAGTCCCCTGGCGGTATCCTGCACATAGGGTTCCACCTTGTAAAGCTGCACGTAGGGCCCCCTCAGCAGGAGGAGCAGCACCGACAGAAGGAGGGAGCCCCCCAGGCCGTACCACACCAGCTTTTTGGATTCCCGGTAGGCTATATCATATTCCCCGGCCCCCAGCCGTTTGCCGATGAGGATGCCCGCCGCCTGAGATACGCCGCTCAAGGCCCCGGTGAACAGCCCCTGGATGGGGCCGGTCATAGACATGGCGGCCAGGTCTCCCGGCTCTAAGTGTCCGTAGATAAAGGTATTCACGTTTTGTCCCAGGCTCCACAAAAATTCGTTGCTCAGGATGGGCAGGAGCATGATGAGGTATTGCCGGTAGCCCCCCGCCCCCAGGGAGAGGGAAAAATGGAAAGGGTCCTGCCGGCGGAGCCGGACCCAATAGAACATCCCCAAAATCAGCAGCAGATTGACAAGCTGGGAGATCACGCTGGCCATAGCCGCGCCGGTGACCCCCAGGGCGGGGAAGCCAAAATGTCCGAAGATAAGCGCGTAATTGAGCCCCGTGTTTACCACGGTGGAGGCGATCCCCGCCAACAGAGGCCAGGCCGCCCGGTCCATGCACCGGATCATGACGGTGAGAACGGAGGAGAGCCCCAGAGGGAGGTAGGTCCAGACGATGCGCTCCAGGTACGCCTGACCGGCCAGGAGGATCCCCCGGTCCTCCTTGATGTAGAGGCCGACGATCTGCTCCGGGAACAGGAGACACAGCACCGTGAACAGAACCGCCAATGCCGCCGTCACCCCTATGTTGACGCACAGGCTTTTGTCGGCCATTTTTTGATCCTTCATCCCCAGGTACTGGGAGATCATGATGCCGGTGATGGAGGCGCAGGCCCCCACCACCACGGAGTAGATGAAGGCGGGGCGGCTTGCCACCTCCACGGCGGAGACCGCCGTGCTTCCCAGCTGGCCCACCATGAGCTGGTCGACCATGGCGAAGGAGGACTGAAACATGGACTGCAGTCCCACCGGAACGGCAATGCTGAGAACCGAGCCAAAGAAGGTTTTCCTTTTCATAAAAACTCACCCACCCTCTCCCTATCATAGTGGAGAGGGTGGGTAAATTCAATAGGTTAATCGCATAACCTGCGGGTTAATGACATAACCTTCCGGTGCTGTCCCGGGCAATCAGCTCCACAGGGATGAGGATGTCCTCGGAGTAGGCGCTCTCCTCCTTCATCCGTTTGAGCAGCTTGACCGCCTCCTGGGCCCGGCGGCGTCCGTCCTGCCGAACGGAGGTGAGGGAGGGGGACACCTGGCGGCAGATGTCCCCGTCGTCAAAGCCCGCGACGGAGACCTCTTGGGGGACCTTCACCCCGGAGCGAAGCAAAAACTGCATCAGGTCCACCGCGTAATAGTCGGATACGGCGAAGATGGCGGTATACCCGCAAAGCTGGGCTAAATGCTCCCGGTAGAAGGGCTCCCGCTGGGATTTCTGCATGGGGATCTTCATAAAGTCGGCGGGGAAGCCCAGCCCCTCGCACAGCCCGGTGTACCGGTCCAAGTCCATACACTCCCGGTTGTCCGCCACGCAGAGCACCCTCTCATGGCCCAGCTCCCGGAAGTGCCGTCCCACCTGCCGTCCGCCGCCCTTGTCGTCCAGCTGGATATTGCAGATGCGGCCTCTATTTTCAAAATAGCCGTCATAGACTACAAAGGGGATGCGGATGCTGTCCCGGAGCCGCTGGTACTCGTCGGCGCAGAAGCTGAGCAGGACCATGCCGTCCATGTTCCACATGGAGGCAAATTTCGCCGCCTCCATAATGTCCTTGGCCTTCTTCACCATCATAAACCAGCCCTTTGCCTCGATCTCGTCGGAGAGATCGTTGAGGGAGGCGGCGATGAAGGGGTCGGTCAGCAGGCGGCCCTCATATTTCTCGTGGTTTTTGATGACCACGCCGATGATGCGGGAATCGTTCTGGGCCAGCAGGGTGGCGGCCATGTTGGGGATATAGCCCCTCTCGGCCAGCTTCTCCTGGACCCGCTTCACCGTCCGGCTGGAGATCTT
>CAZULD010000164.1:0-3088 GCA_964621135.1 uncultured Bacteroides sp.
TTTTTTTGACTACTTTTGTATGATAATACAATTCCGGTCGCGTGGCGGCCGTAAAGTGCTACAGAAGTATTCATGAAAGCGTGTTTCATAGGTCTGGGTTACATCGGGTTACCCACAGCGATAATCGCCGCTGACAGTGGCGTGGAGGTTGTTGGCGTCGATGTAAATCCCAAAGTAGTTGAAAAAGTCAATAATGCCGAGCTTCATATCGTGGAGCCCGGTCTCGATAAACTTCTCAAACGTGTGGTCGATAACGGCAGTCTGCGAGCATCATCGACGCCGGAGGAGGCCGATGCATTTTTTATCGTCGTCCCTACGCCGTTCAAGGGCGATCATCAGCCCGACGTTTCATATGTTGAAGCGGCCACCCGTTCGGTAATTCCGGTGCTCAAGGAGGGCGATCTGTTTGTCATCGAATCGACCTCGCCAGTAGGTACGACGGAAGCTATGGCTGAAATCATTTTTGCCGAGCGTCCCGAACTTAAAGGTAAGATCAATATTGCCTATTGTCCTGAACGCGTGTTGCCCGGAAATATAATTTATGAACTTGTTCATAACGACCGCGTAATAGGCGGCCTCGACCAAAAGTCGACCGAAGCGGCCAAGAAGTTCTACGGCAGGTTTGTCAAGGGAGAACTGTTTGATACAAACTCGCGCACGGCAGAAATGTGTAAACTCACAGAAAACTCTTCGCGCGACGTTCAGATAGCTTTCGCCAACGAACTTTCGCTCATCTGTGACAAAGCCGGCATCGACGTTTGGGAGTTGATACGTCTTGCCAACCGTCATCCGCGTGTCAACATTCTTCGTCCCGGCGCCGGAGTAGGGGGGCATTGTATTGCCGTTGATCCCTATTTCATCGTGGCCGCATATCCAGATGAGGCTAAGATTATAGCTGATGCTCGCGCGATAAATAATTATAAGAGCAAGTGGTGCGCCGAGAAGGTTATCAACGAAATCCTCCGTTTTGAGCTTGCCAACGGCCGCAAACCCGTTGTCGCTCTGATGGGACTTGCGTTCAAACCGGATATTGACGATCTCCGCGAAAGTCCGGCCATGCATATCGCCGACGAAGTAATGGCAGCAGGTACCGGCGCAGATTTCCGCGTGGTTGAACCCAATATTACATCGCATCCGCGTTTCACGCTCACGGAAATGAATGAGGCATTCGATGCGGCTGATATCGTGGTGATGCTGACCGCTCACAAACCCTTTAAATTGCTCCCCGTCGAATCCAAGGACAAGATCCTGCTTGATTTCTGCGGAGCATTTAAGTCATAATCATTCGTTGTGAAGGCGGTAAATCTTAGAGGAATCTACGTTTATCCGGCTGCAGTGGCCGACGAACTGATAGACTTTGCGTGTTCGCGCAAAGGCATCCTCATTGCCGTCAACGGCGAGAAGATTGCCAAAGCCAAGAAGCCTCTGATTGATCTGATCAACGCGAATATCGGTTACTGCGACGGTTCGGCCATAGCGATGGCATCGCGCCAGAAAGGTGCGAAAGAGGCTCGTAAAATCGCGGGCTGCGAGCTATGGTTGCAGATAATCGGACGCCACTATAAGGATAAGAAATTTTATTTTATTGGCGGCAGGCCAGACGTTTATGCGGCTACCATCGAAAAACTCCGCTCTGATTTCCCGGGCATAAATATAGTCGGATCGCGCGACGGTTATCTGAAAGACGATGCCGATCGCGAGGCACTGATTGCCGATGTTGCATCCAAGCAGCCTGATTTTGTATTTGTCGCCATGGGATCGCCGAAACAGGAATTCCTCATGGCCGATATGCTCAAACGCCACAATGCGGTTTATCAAGGCCTCGGAGGAAGTTATGATGTGTACACCGGCCGTGCAAAGCGCGCACCCAAATGGTGGATTGACCATAATGCAGAGTTTATCTACCGTCTTCTCTGTCAGCCGTCACGCATCAAGCGCGATTGGGTCAGAGTGAAGGTAGCGTGGTGGCTATTACGAAAAAAATTCTGAAAACCATGAAGAAATATAAGGCGATGCTCGTGTTCGGAACGCGTCCCGAGGCCATAAAGATGGCTCCGGTCGTTCGTGCCCTAAAGGCTGCCGACAGCGAGTTTGACGTTACGGTAACTGTCACAGGACAGCACCGTCAGATGCTCGACAGTGTCTTGGAGGTGTTCGGTATAAAGCCGGATTACGACCTCAATATTATGCGTCCGGGTCAGGATCTCTACGATGTGACGTCGAGAGTGCTGACGGGCATGCGCGATGTCCTTGCCGAGGATCGCCCCGATATCGTTCTTGTTCACGGCGACACTTCGACTTCGACCGCGGCTGCATTGGCTGCGTTCTATGCCCGCGTGAAAGTCGGACATGTCGAAGCGGGTCTACGAACCGGCGATATTTACTCGCCGTGGCCCGAAGAAATGAATCGTCGTCTTACCGGGCGTCTCGCCAATCTTCACTTCTCACCCACTGACACAGCTAAGGCCAATCTTCTTAACGAGAGCGTTCCGGAGGCTGAAATCTTTGTGACGGGCAACACTGTCATTGACGCCCTGATGCAGGTTAAAACTGAAATAGAGGTTTCAAAAGAACTGCAGGAGCGGCTGAAGGAAGAGATCGCTAAACTCGGTTACGATATCAACCGTCTTGCCGGCGGACGGCGTCTGGTGCTTGTCACTGGCCATCGTCGTGAAAATTTCGGTGAAGGTTTCAAAAATATCTGTCAGGCTTTGGCCGAGTTATCGGAGAAGTATGGCGACAGTGTGGATTTCGTCTATCCCATGCATCTTAATCCAAACGTGCGCCGTCCGATCGCTGAGACTTTCGGTGACCGCAAGCCTGATAATATGTTCTTCATTGAGCCGGTCGATTATCTGCCGTTCGTCTATCTGATGATGAACAGTTACCTAATCTTGACTGACAGTGGCGGCATTCAGGAAGAGGCTCCATCACTCGGAAAACCGGTGCTTGTCATGCGTGATACCACGGAGCGTCCTGAAGCGTTAGCTGCAGGAACCGTCGAGCTTGTCGGCACGGATCGTCAGAAAATTGTCGAGGGTGTTTCGCTGCTGCTTGATGACGAAGTTCACTATCAAGAGCGAAGCGG
>CAZULD010000164.1:3188-4448 GCA_964621135.1 uncultured Bacteroides sp.
TCTCGGGAGTATAATCCCGTTCGGGGAGGGGAAGGTGCATATGCTTTATGTCTTCGGCTGTGATGCCTGCGCCTGTATGGCGCTCGGCGATACGGGCGATTTCTTCCGGCATCCCTTCACGGCGCAACAGCTCTGCGCCGAGCAGACCGTGGCGAATATACGGCTCTGTACCGAAGCATTGAATGCCGGCGGCGTCGGTCATGAATATCCCGATGTCGTGAAGCATGGCTGCAGTCTCGACTTTTTCTTTGTCGAGTCCGAGCGAGTGTTCGGAGTTAATTTTCAGTGCGAGATCTGCCACACTCCGACAGTGGCGTAAATAGATATCCCGAAGGGGTGACCCTTCGGGATAATATTTGTCGATGATTCGTTGAGTTTCGGGATACATTATTCAACTATTGTATTCCATCCATGGACGTCGGGCTCTTCGCCGAGACGGATTGCGTTCAATCGGTTGTAGAGAGCGGTAGTGACGGGGCCCGGTTTGCCGTCTTTGGCAATCACATACTTTGTGCCGTTGTCAAGATCGTGGATCTCACCGATGGGTGACGCTACTGCTGCTGTGCCGCAAGCGGCAGCTTCGGTGCAGTCGGCGAGTTCGTCTACAGTGATGTGACGTGCCTCAACCTCAATGCCCATGTCTTTGGCGAGCTGCATGAGACTCTTATTAGTGACCGATGGGAGAATCGAATCGGAAGCCGGAGTGATATATTTACCATCTTTTATTGCGAAGAAGTTGGCGGGGCCACACTCGTCGAGATATTTCTTCTCTTTCGGGTCGAGATAGAGCACGGCTGAGTAGCCGAGATCGTGAGCGTGTTCGCCGGCCTGAAGAGAGGCGGCGTAGTTGCCTCCGACTTTCCAGCGTCCTGTTCCTTTAGGAGCGACGCGGTCGTAGTCGCGCATTATACAGATATTGGTGCAGCCAAAACCAGTCTTGAAGTAGGGGCCGACCGGAGTTACAAGTACAAGAAAGAGAAATTCGTCGGCCGGCTTAACCCCAACGCGGGCGGTGAGGCCGATTTCGAGCGGACGGATGTAGAGTGACGCGCCGCTGCCGTAAGGGGGCACGAAACGCTCGTTGAGCTTGACAACTTTTTTACACATTTCGCAGAAGAGATCTTCGGGGACAGGTTCCATCAGGAGACCTTCGGCTGATTCTCTCATTCGGCGCGCGTTAGCTTTAAGTCTGAATATTCGTATTTTGCCGTCCTTGCCTCTGAAAGCCTTAAGGCCTTCGAAGATTTCCTGACCGTAGTG
>CAZULD010000165.1:0-4431 GCA_964621135.1 uncultured Bacteroides sp.
GAAAAGGTGCTCGAAGGCTTCGAGAAAGGCATCATGTACCGCAAGGAGGATGGCTCGGTATGGGCCGACCTCACCGCCGACGGCCTCGACCACAAACTGCTCCTGCGCAGCGACGGAACATCGGTCTACATGACCCAGGACATCGGCACCGCCAAACTCCGCTTCGCCGACTATCCCATCGACAAAATGGTCTATGTCGTCGGAAACGAACAGAACTACCATTTCCAGGTGCTCTCGCTCCTGCTCGACAAGCTCGGTTTCAAATGGGGCAAAGACCTGGTTCACTTCTCCTACGGCATGGTCGAGCTCCCCGAAGGCAAGATGAAAAGCCGCGAAGGCACAGTTGTTGACGCCGACGATCTTATGGCTGAGATGGTTACAGGTGCTCGCGAGGTGGCCGAAGCCGCCGGCAAGACCGAAGGTCTCGACGAAGCACAGAAAGCCGAGATCGCCGAAATCGTCGGTATGGGTGCGCTCAAGTACTTCCTGCTCAAGGTCGATCCCCGCAAGAACATGACCTTCAACCCCAAGGAGTCGATCGACTTCAACGGCAACACCGGCCCCTTCATCCAGTACACCTACGCCCGAATCCGCTCAGTGCTCCGCCGCGCCGAAGAGCAGGGACTGAACATCGGATCGTATGCCGACGTTATTCCTAACGAGAAGGAAATCTCGCTCATTCAGCGTCTTGCATCTTATCCGGCAATCGTTCAGGAAGCCGGCCGCAGTTATTCGCCCGCACTTATCGCAAACTATATCTACGAGTTAGCCAAGGAGTACAACCAGTTCTACCACGACTGTCCCCTCCTGCGCGAAAGCGACGAAGCTGTGCGTTCGCTCCGTCTGCAACTCTCCGCGTCGACTGCCGACGTTATCGCCTCGGGCATGGCTCTTCTCGGCATCCGCGTCCCCGAAAGAATGTAATTAATTAACTCTCAAATCTTATAAGAATTATGTTTGACAACAATCCCTATCAGCAGCCCACTTACGGCTACGATTCAGCGTCGCTGACCACAAAGGTCTCGTCCGTCATGAAGCGTGTATATGTTAAGATGACACTCGGCTTGATCGTCTCTGCCTTTGTCGCTCTCTGGGCTTCGACAAGTCATCTCTACTGGAGCATTCTCGGCAACCATAGCTGGGCGGTCTGGATTCTCCTTATCGCCGAGATCGGCCTCGTTATCGCCATCACCGGCGCTATCCGTCGCCTCTCGTCGGCTGCCGCCACAGGCCTGTTCTACCTCTTTGCGGTGGTCAACGGTCTGGCTCTCGCACCGATATTCATGGTCTATACCGGCAGCACTATCGCTACCACCTTCTTCGTCACCGCCGGAACATTCGCCGCAATGAGTGTCTACGGCTTCTTTACCTCTAACGATCTCTCCAAGATGGGATCTATCCTCTTCATGGCTCTCATCGGTCTGATCATCGCCTCGGTCGTTAACTACTTCCTCCACAGCGAGACAATGATGTGGATCATCACCTATGCCGGCGTGCTTATCTTCGTGGGTCTCACAGCATGGGACACCCAGCAGATCAAGCGCATGGCTATGGAGATCGACGGTGCTTCGGTCGGCAAACTTGCCACTATCGGCGCTCTCACCCTCTATCTCGACTTCATCAACCTCTTCCTCTACCTGCTCCGCATATTCGGCAACCGCAACTGATAAGCGACTCTCTGAAACTGCGTGAGTTTCTTCAGCAGATATAGAAACGACTATGCCGCGCTGCTCCGCCTCGGATTACCAATTCTGGTCGGGCAGCTCGGCATGATTGTTGTCGGCTTTGCCGATAACATAATGGTAGGCCATTACTCCACCAATGCTTTGGCCTCGGCATCGTTTGTCAACAATCTTTTCAACGTCGTCATCTTCTGCTGCATAGGTTTCACCTATGGTCTGACGCCCATCGTCGGCACTCTTTTTACTCAGAAGCGCCTCGGTGACATCGGAGCTTCGGTGCGCGCCGCTCTGGTGCTGAACATTATTTTCTCGCTGGTTATCACCGGCGTGATGACCGTCGTCTACTTCAATCTCGACCGCCTCGGCCAGCCCGAGGAGCTCTTGCCGCTCATCCGCCCCTACTTCCTGATCTATCTTGCGGGAGTTGTGCCGATCGCCGTGTTCAACGTTTTCGCCCAGTGGTGCTACGGCATCACCGACACCCGTCTGCCGATGTGGATTATCCTCGCGACGAACGCCCTGAACATCCTCGGCAACTATCTGCTGATTTTCGGTCACTGGGGACTGCCCGAGCTCGGACTGATAGGCGCAGGCATCAGCACACTCATCGCCCGTGTCCTCGGCATGGTCATCATCATCGCTTGGTTTGCCATGCGTCGCGCCAACCGACCTTACCGCAACGGTTTCGCTCATTCTCGTGTGTCACTTCAGTCGTTGCGCAAGATCTGGAATATCAGTATTCCTATCTCCATGCAGATGACCTTCGAGTCCGGCTCGTTTACGGCTGCAGCGGTCATGACCGGGTGGATCAGCGCCATTGATCTCGCCGCCTTCCAGATAATCGTCATCGTCGGCACACTCGGTTTCTGTATATATTATAGTATAGGCTCGGCCGTCACGATACTCGTCTCCAACGAAGCCGGTCGTAGTGACTGCCACGCCATGCGTCGCGCTGCATGGGCCGGCTACCATATTCTCCTCGCCCTGATGTGCATTTCTTCCGCCGTGTTTATCTTCTTCGGCAATAATCTGATGGGCTGTTTCACTGACGATCCTGCCGTCCTTGCCAAAACAGCTACACTTATCTTCCCCTTGGTCCTTTATCAGGCCGGCGATGCTACGCAGATCAATTTTGCGGGTGCGTTGCGCGGCACATCGCGCGTTATGCCAATGCTTTGGATCGCCTTTATCAGCTATGTGCTCATCGGAGTGCCGGCGACCTATCTTTTAGGCTTCCCCGCCGGACTCGGCATCTACGGCATCATCCTCAGCTTCTCCGTCAGCCTCTTTATCGCCGGCTTCCTCTTCCTAATCTTCTTCCTCCGCTCCACAAAGTGTTAAATCCCCGCCGTGGCGGTTTTGCCGGGTTTGACGGCGGTCGAACGGGTCACTACCGTGCCGTCGGCGGCGATGAAACTCGCCTCCCACTTCAGCTCTTTCGGCGTATTATTTGTGAGCGATGAATGGCTGCGTCCCTTATGCGTGACTGTAATTTTTCCGCCGAGTAGCGGTACGTCCGTTGCCGTGGCTTCCGTGTCGTCTTCTCCTTTGTAGCAGGTCGCTACGGCGCTCTGCGACGCCGACGGCTCTATGCCCATCAGTCCCCGGAACACACCCTCGACCACGCCGAACGACACCTCCGGGTAATCGTTGCGCTTCATCGTCGGCAGCGCCGTCAATATTCGCCGCGCGTCAGCCGCGTGCCCCAGCCGGTAGAGAAACACCGGGAAGGCCGACAGATTCTCCACATTCCAGTCGCGCGACAGAACGTCGGCCACCGACGCCTGAGCGCGCTCGGACTGATCGATAGCTCCGATCAACAGCAGATAGGGCACACCCTCGCCGCGATGAAACTCGCCGTTCTCCTTATAATATGTGTTGTAGCGCTTATTGGCCGCGTCCCACCACTGGCCGTCGATGATCTTGCCGTAGCGCGAAGCGGTGATCGCCGCGTGTTCCGCTTCGGCCGGACGGTCTTTGAGCGCGCACATTTTTCCGTAAGCCTCGTAGCCGCACTTTATCGCGCCTAACAGATCGATCGCTACCGTTATCCCTGAGAAATTCTCGGCATACGACGGCAGCCCGCGGCAGGTATGAAATCCGTTTTTCGGATTGAAATCTTCAGGTGTGTTCATGAAGCGTCGGCGGCTCATGATGCTGTCGGCTGACAGATTCCATCGCCCGGCATAGTCGCTGACCGTCCGCTCGTAGAAATTGACAAACACCGGAGCGTCGACATAGCGTCGGTCTCCCGTCCATTCATACACGCCGTAGCATGCTCGGACAACGTCGAAATTCGCCGGAAGATTATACCAGAACTCTTTGTCGTTGCTGTAGTCGCAGGGTGCCGGACGGTTGAGTTTGTCTATCTCCCAATACGAACACCAGTCTTTATTCTCCGAAATATTTTCGGCCACTTTGCCGAGCATATTGGCGTTGTGTGCGCTCAGTCCGAGCAGTTCCGCGCCGATAGTCTGATGCGAGAGGTCGCGCATACAGAATGCGTCGCGACCGGGTAGGGCGGCCTCATACCATATCCCTACGGGGTCATTCCCATCGTGCACATACGACAGTGCCATATCCCTCGCCCACTCGTAAGCCCTCTGCACCGCCGTGTCGGTCGATTGAAATTTAGCCGGCTCGCCGGCCCCGGCTTCCCAGGCGGTCATCATTACCGCAACGCTTGAAAATATCTTGACAATTTTATTCATGATCAGCAATCTTTTTTCGGCCTCCACCCGGAAGCCAC
>CAZULD010000166.1:0-4410 GCA_964621135.1 uncultured Bacteroides sp.
CTCAATCGCGGGGGCGTGTCTGTCATTTTTATAAGTGGGAATTAAATTATTTAATTTCTTAATAGACAATTTAACCCCGCGAATTGTTCATGGCAAAGATACTTCATATGATTGAATTCATGTCTAGTTTATGAAATAAGGTTAGAAAGCTTTTTAGAGAAGTTGGTAGTGGTATTCGGATAATAGTATCATAAGAATTCGATTTTTTTACTGAAGTTATGGGAAATTCGTTTTTTTTTGCTAATTTTACAGATGTAATAGAGTGTGGCTTTCGACTATACAAAGAGTTTCTACCCTATAATGTCTCACTATAGTTTCTCATATAATTACGATTCGCTATTTGATGTATTCAATGCTGTGAATAGGAAGGGAAAGATGCAGAAACGGTATCTTTCACCTGAATATTTGACTGTAGCTCAGGAGTATCGTGAAATGAGAAAGAGCCTAAATAATATATTGAGAAAGAAAAAGGCAGATCGTACAGAAGAAGAAACGAGGGAGATTGATCAGTTGAAAGAATTGATGAAAAATAATGCTCAGCAACAGAAATTCTTGTTGCAAGAGCATCTTAGCAAAGTGTCTTCAAGAATTTTATCAAGCAGCTTTCGTTTCAATCTTACGCCGGATGCGTCAGCAAATCCACAGAAGCCGCTTTATACTATTGGGGCTACAGCTGAAGAGTTTTTCGCAATGCAAGTCCTTTGCAGAAATGTGAAGAAACTATTCAAAATCTCTATGTCTAGCCGCCATGAAATCCTTTCTCAATTAAAGATGTTATTGAAGGAAGATAAAAGCAGGTACTATATCATCCGAACGGATGTTTGTCACTGCTTTGAGTCGATTCCGCATGATAAATTATTTAAGTATTTGGATGGCAACAATCTGCTTGATGTAAAGAGTAAATACCTCTTGCATGGGCTCATCAGGAAGGAGTTTGAAACAAAAAATTTACGTCCACTTGTACAAACTCAACAAACAGGTATTCCACGAGGTTGCGCTATCAGTTCGCTACTATCTGAATTCTATTTATCAAAAATAGATGAGATTATTAAGTATACATTGCCCGGTATATTATTTCTTGGTAGGTATGTGGACGATATGGTGCTTGTTATTCATCCTGATATTAGAGATGAACATCATAAACCAATAGATTGGTACATTGAGAACCTTGAAAATATTTATTCACGAATGGGATTAGATATACATACACCATCAGATGGTTCAGGGAAATGCTACACTTATGATTCGGCAAATGCTGTAGATTTAGATTTTAATCTATTAGGATATAATATTCATATTGATAAAGACGACCATCTACTATTCTCGCTCTCTCAAGATAAAATGGATCGTATTACCAGCAGAATAGATAAGTCGTTTACAACTTTTTATAAGATGATTGATGTCGCAGGGTTTGATGTTGCAGCACACTATCTGTTTGATGCGCTTCATGTGTTGACCTGCAACATAAATCTGTACAATGCAAAGAAAGGGGTTAAAGTTGGTATTTTTTATTCCAATCAGCTATTGGATAATAAAAAAAATCTATCATATTTAGATGGGCAATTAGAGCGCAATATAGGTAGGCTAAATCTTTCTTCAAAAAAAACTATTGCAATTGAACGTAGAACTGCAATAGAGAAAAGTCTAAAAAGAAAGCTCGCATTACTATCTTTTATAAAGGGTTTTGATTATCCACACAAGCGTTATAAAGTAAAGAAGCAGAAACTTAGAACAATTAAATCATCGTGGGTATGAAGCGTAGAAAAAAGGTAAAACTAAATTATAGTAAAGAGCGTGTACTCTTTTCAGATGTTCTGCCCTACGAGTGCCCGATTATTTTCTCAAACAAGTATCTATACAGATTTCTTGCAAAATACCTATGGGTAGGTGATGTTGGAAAAAAAGAGACACAATTGAAACAAACAAAACGAACTTTTGAAGAAGATTCATCTGTTTTTGCCGCATTACTTTTTGGCTGTTATGAACATGGTAAGCCAATAAATGATTTGAGACACAAGAATAGTGCCCTATTCTACCCGTATCAATTCAATATCGCTCACAAGACAAATAAGAACAGAACGCTGTCAATTATTCATCCCTATAATCAGTGGCAGGTAGTAGAATTTTATGAGCAGTATAAGTATTCTATACTCTATCTTTGCAATCAGAGCAAATACTCTCTTCGCAAACCACATAAGGTCGCTCAATACTTTTACTATAGAGATCGACTTCATAGAAGGTTGTCATGGCATGAAAGTGATAAAGTTGAATTGTTTTTCAATGAATATGAGAATTTGAAAACTTATTTCAGTTACGAGAAGTATTCAAATATATACAAGTTCTACGAGGATTACAGATATCAACGAGCCGAAAAGAAATTTAAACATCTTGTAAAGTTCGACCTACAGAGTTGTTTTGACAGTATTTATACCCATACCATAAGTTGGGCGACGGCTGGTGGTGCTGACAAGGTAAAGGTTTTGTCTGGATATCATGGTTCGTGGGTTGGCGATGCATTTGACAATTTAATGCAGTCGGTCAATGCTCGCGAAACTAATGGTATCGTAATAGGTCCGGAGTTTTCTCGAATCTTTGCAGAGATCATACTTCAGTATATAGATCAAAAGGTTGAACAGGAACTATTGGAAAAAGACCTTCGTCAGAAATCAACCTATGAGTGTTATCGGTATGTTGACGACTATTTCCTTTTTTATAATGATGAAAAGGACAGAAATCTCTTCATGGAAATTCTAACAAAATGGCTGAAGGAATTCAAATTACAGATTAGTCCATCCAAAACAGAAGAGTTTGAAAGACCCTTTATAACAAAAGACCCTTTATAACAAAGGTGACTATTGCAAAACTCCAAATTGAAGATTTGTTAAGTAATATATTCTCGATTCCACTTTGGGAAGAGGTAGAATCAAAATTGAAGTCAGAAGAAGAGGATGACTCAGAAGACGAAAATTTGGATAAAGACAGAGAAATATTAGATAAAAAATTCAATATCTACTTGTCTGCAAATAGCGTTAATGCTCAAATAAAAACAATAGTGTGTGAATGTGGTATTGAATATCGCGATATCGCAAACTATCTGCTTGAGAAGATAAGTCAACGTCTTGACGCTTTCCTTAATCGATATGAATTAGGCTTCAAAAAGTACGAGCGACTGATGTCAAAAGAGGATACGAATAAAGACGAGATTGAAATTAACGCACAACGAGTACAAAGGAAACTCACAAGTTATCTGGTATCTCTAATTGATGTGGTTTTTTTCGTGTTCAATAGCAACCGGCAGATAAATACAACATTGAAATTGCTGAAGATAATGAATTCCATAATTATCTATGGAAAACGACATGGTGATTTCAAAATTAACCCAAAGGTTAGATTCCAAACGACAAGCAAGGATATTATTTTTAAGAAAATTCAAGATGAAATTGCATTAATACTGAATACAACAGATTCACATCGAAACACCGTACATGAAAGTCTCTATCTATTAATATTGGCCAAAGAGTTAGGCTATGCATATTTATTCGCCCCCGAAGTTATTAAATCATTCATAGAGGAAAGTGAGCTGCAGTATAACCTTTTCGCATGTATTATATTATTGTATTACTATGCGAATCACAAGTGCTATGATGCACAAAAGGCTTTATTGAAAGACGAGATTTTGAAGAAGTATCGACTTGTTGCGAAATCTGAACGCAAACGCAATTCAGAACTCACGATTCTCACAGCCGATATGATGACTTGTCCTTTTGTGGATAATACATACAAGCAAGACCTTCTTACATTGATTGGCATTACAGAGACGAAAGACCAGCAAATGATAATGCGCTTTGCCAAGAAGCAAAAGTACATTTTCACTCGCTGGACTATGTTCAATTTGAATAAAGAATTACAGGCAAAGATTTCACAGGAGGTATATTCGTAGCTTCTGTAACAGCTGTTGGTCCAACTAAACTTTCACACACATAACCTTCATGCTAGCTGAAACGACGCAGGAAGTTACGTTTTCCAAAATGGTTGGTTAGGGTTGTACCGAATGTGAAATCTTGCCTTTTAAAAAATCATAGGCTTATTATCTGGCAATTAGATCCATTTCGTAAACCGAAGTGCGAACATATCAATATCACGTTGTGGTAGTCCGAGCCTTCGAGCCTCTTTTCGCCATGATATCATTGCTGATTTTACTTCGTCAATGATAGTCTTAGCTTTTTCAGGTGATAGCATATATTCACCAGCCGAGTCCAATAGGATATCCAAGTTGGACTCGCTTGTTGAGCGGTTAATCAGTAGGCTTTGATTCTCTGAAAGGGTAGGATTGATGTCGTATGCAGGGGACAGTTCCCAGCCTTTGCGCGTCAGGAGAAAGCCGTGATTGCGGAAGTGGTCATCGGAGTT
>CAZULD010000167.1:0-4363 GCA_964621135.1 uncultured Bacteroides sp.
CTTCTGACTCAAAATATTTTTGTCTGTCCATTTCCCAAGCAACAGAACCAAACATCGTAAGGAAACGGCGATAGCTGTCATAGCAGAACCTTGGGTTGTTCGTTAATTTAATCATAGCTTCCACGGTTTCATCGTTTAAGCCAAGGTTAAGGATGGTTTCCATCATACCCGGCATTGAAAGCCTTGCACCTGAACGAACAGAAACTAAAAGCGGGTTTTGAGTATCCCCAAATTTCTTGCCTGCTTGCGCTTCAACATCTCTTAATGCGGCTTTAACTTCATCCATTAAGCCTTCCGGCATTTTGTTACCGCCATTAATATAATCCATACAGGTTTCAATGGTAATTGTAAGCCCCGTAGGCACCGGAAGCCCTGCATTTGTCATTTCGGCGAGGTTTGCACCTTTACCGCCAAGCAGGTTTCTCATTTGGGCATTTCCTTCTCTGAAAAGCCAAACACGCTTATCATTGGTCATAACAGCATTTTCTCCTTCTTAAATTTTTCAATCCTAAAATAAATAAAAGTTATGACAATTTTACCATAAAAAAGATTTGCTGTTGCAACATGTTTAATAAAAAAAGGGTGCTGAGGTTACAAAAAACAGCACCCATAAAAAGTTGTTTTGTTATCGTAAAATTTGCGTGAGCCAGGGTGGAATATTTGACTGGCGATGAGCCTGGCAAATATGGAACTATTGATGGCCGCCGTAGGATAATTGAGTCAATTTGTGGTCAGCGTAAGCGGTAACAAATTGGACGAAATACCCACAGGCGGAATTAGACACTGGACTGCGCTAATTACTCCACTCAATAATCACACCCCCATCACTACCATTACCACCAGGATAGGCTGTGTTAGATTGAACAGATCCTCCTCCACCCCCTGCTCCTATACCATATCCTTGACTACCATTAGGACCAGTAGATGGATAGCATCCATTAGTACTAGGGTTATTACCTCCACATCCTCCATAACTTGCTTTATTAAGTTCATAGAGTAGAGGACAAATTTCTTGAATAACATATCCTCCGTTACCACCCATATCATCATTACCGTTAAACCCAGGTATAGAATTTTCCATTGTTAAATTGTTAGCATTACCACCTATACTTTCATTAGCTTCATCTCCACCATTACCACCTTTCCCATGGGTTGAAGAACCAGGATATCCTCCTTCACCTCCAAGAGCAGTTATTGTTTCTTCATTAGGTATTTCAATAGTGGTACTTCCTCCATTGTTTCCTTTTTGTCCAAAGTATCCTGATATGTTATTAAGTTCATTGAGTACTTCTTTACTTTCTCCGCCTTTACCTACAGTTATCTTTATCTTAGTACCAGGTGTTACCCATACAGCTTTCTTTTCAATAACTTGACCACTACTTCCTCCACCACCATTAGTACTTCCCCATTCAATATATATGTATCCGTTAGCTCCTTTACCACCAAAGCCTGGAGTTCCTCCTTCATTTATTACACCTCCACCTCCACCACCTCCTGCACCGTAACTTGTAGATGGAGCATCAGAACCATCAGATTGAGCACCACCTTCAGCTCCTCCTTTATACAGGGAACCATCTAGTCCATACAATAATCCGCCTTTACCTCCACCTGCTCCATCAGATGGACTTTTACCAACTCCTCCGTTACTTCCTCCACCATGGAAGTTAGTACCTTTCCAATTAACATATTTAACAATATTACTCCCTATTGTTGTGCTTGTTGTTTTAACTCCACCACCTATTCCATAACTGTTAGCTAAGTATGTATCTTCTGTTTCAAACTTTCCTCCTTTACCGCCTGATACAGATATTAATGTAGTACCGCTACTTAATGATATGGATGTACTTTCTCCATTCTTTCCATCTTCTCCATAATTAGTTGGTTTACTTCCTCCTATTCCGACATTGAAGTTAACAAGTTGTCCCGGAGTTACTGTTATCTCTCCAATCCATATTTGACCTGCACCGCCACCGGCGCCACTGTTTGCAGGTTGGGAGTATTGGCATTTTAATGTATGAGCTTTTCCTTCTGTACCTGCATGGTATAGACGTAGGGCACCGGGGTAACCCGGCGAATGAGCACCAACAGCTCCCGAACCGCCTGAACAGTGTTCGCTATCAAATACCGAGGATGTTAATTGACCACCTGTTGCACCTGCGTTGCCGTTTTTGCCTGATACTCCGCCGCCACCACCTCCACCTCCACCGCCATAATGTTTTGTTCCTGCAATGCCATTATTACCTTTTAGCGCAGCAACCGTACCGCCAACAACTTCACTTAATAGTGCACCACCAGCACTACCTGCGCCAGCTGAACTTTGGCCTCCGCCTCCGCCGCCTCCGCCGCCACCACCTCCGCCGCCGCCTCCGCCGCCACCAACTTGGAATAGTATTTCACCTGTTATACCGGTTGTGGTTGTAATTGTTGTAGGGCCGCCGCCTCCGCCGCCATACGCACCAGTACCGCCATTTTGATATCTTTTTGCTCCGCCGCCACCGCCGCCTCCCCAAGTAGCCCCTCTACCAGCATTTCCACCATAACCAGCACCAGTACTTGCTGCATATCCACCTTTTCCACCTGTAGAAAGAGCTGTGCCTGTTCCTGCACCTCCTGCTCCAGCACTTCCGGTCAGTCCATTAAATCCTTTGCCACCATATCCGCCATATTGTCCACCTGCTCTAGTAGTGGCGCTACTATAGTCATTACCATATGCGCCTGAGCCAAGTTTGCCTGTACCACCACCTCCGCCAATCTTTATAAATAATGTTGTTAAATTTGTATTAATTAATTTATCTACTAAATATCCACCACTGCCACCGCCTCCGCCTATACCATAAGTAACATTATTATGTCTGTATGTTCCACCTGCCGAACCTCCACCACCACATGCAGTTACTTTAAGGGTAAGTTCTTCACCAGTTGAAGCAGGCATATAATCGCCGGGTTTAACTTCTACGGAATCATCATCAACAAATGTCCATTCATTATTACCTGATGCAACACATCTTTTATCTACTTCAGGAATTTTATTGTTTGTTAGCGCACGGTGTTTATGCTCACCTTCTTCTAAAAAATCCGTATACTCTGTTCCAACACTTGCAGCAGGTGTATCAGCATACGCAACACCGATACCAGAACCCCCGCTAGCTCCGGCACCACCAGCACCTATCATAAACACTCTTAATTTAGTTACACCTTCAGGGACTTTCCAACCTGTTGTTGTGCTAGTAAATTCTTGATAACCATAAGAAGCTCCACCACCAGCACCACCACCACCAATTGCAGTAACATTAATAACGTTTACTCCATTTGGTATATTCCATTCTGCATCTTTATCAAAAAGACGAGTATAATCTCCTTTACTTCCTCCACCAACACCACTAATGTTTAGGTTTTCCCCGAATTTCTTTGTCATTACAGGGGCTAAAGCAGCCAACAACAATGATGCCACAAGCAGTGCCATTAACATTTCGACTAGGGAAAAAGCCGGTACTCTCCAATTGGGTAATACCCAACTATTCAATTTTCGTTTACAATTTAATAAAATACGGCAAGAAAGCCTGCGGCCAACAGCCGCGCAAAATTCGATGAACATACTTAACATTTTTACAACCTTTAATTTATATCATATTTGATATTAATATATCATTTACGATATAAAAAATCAACTTTAAGGGATAAGGGTGTCATTATTGATATATGCAAAAAACGAGTAAACAAAACATAAGCACAAAACAGTTGGTAAAAGGAATGCTCTTAATGAGGGACGCTTCAATGACAGAGCTTGCTGAAGCGCTGAATAAGCATTTCGGGTATACTTTTACACAATCAAACCTTTCAAGGAAGCTAAGCGCAGACACGGTTAAATGGAGCGAACTTAGGGATATTGCAAAGCTTTTAGGGTATTCCATTAAAATTTCGCCTGTTGAAAACTGGGAAAGCCTTGAAACATACAGCCCCCACAAGGAATCTGCCGGTATTACCACAGTTTTATAATTAAGTTGTATAATGTTCTTAAACATTATTATTAAAGGGATTATAAAATGGTTAAACCTTGGAATGATTATTTTTTAGAGATTGCAAAAACTTGTGCTTCCCGCTCAAACTGCATTAGGGCACAGGTTGGCGCTGTTATAGTGGGTGAAGATAAAAAAATCAAAGCAACAGGATATAACGGAACACCTTCAAAAGTCACTTCCTGTGCGGAGTTAGGCTATTGTTACAGGGTTCAAAACAACATCCCATCAGGCACAAGGTATGAAACCTGCCGTTCAATCCATGCGGAACAAAACGCCATAATCCAAGCCGGGCAAGACCGTTGCAAAGGCGCCACAATGTATATTTGGGGACATAATATGATTTG
>CAZULD010000168.1:0-4349 GCA_964621135.1 uncultured Bacteroides sp.
ACAACAATGTCATCATTGCAACCGATGCCGATGTCGACGGTATGCACATCCGTCTGCTGATGATCACGTTCTTTCTCCAGTTTTTCCCGGATTTGATCAAAAAAGGTCACGTCTATGTGCTACAGACACCGCTTTTCCGTGTCCGTAATAAGAAGACGGCCAAGCGAGGTGCGAAAAAAGCAGCCGATGCGGAAACGTATTACTGCTATAGCGACGAGGAAAGAATAGCCGCGATTAACAAGCTCGGCGACAATGCCGAAATAACCCGATTCAAAGGTCTCGGAGAAATCTCTCCGGAAGAATTCCGTGACTTTATCGGTGAGAACATGAGGGTAGACCGTGTGAGCCTGCGCAAAGAGGATGGCGTCGATGCTCTCCTCGAGTTCTATATGGGTAAAAATACCATGGAACGTCAGAATTTTATTATCGATAATCTTGTTATTGAAGATGACAGCGAATTTGTCAGCCAATAAAAAACATATAGCTTTTTTTGCCGGATCGTTCGATCCATTTACAATCGGTCACGCGTCAATAGTCGAACGTGGTCTCAGCATATTTGACGAAGTGGTCATAGGTATCGGCATCAACCCCCTAAAAACTTCGGCTGTCGAGGCTGAGCGTCGGGCATCGTACATCTATAGGCTATATGAATCAGAGCCTCGCGTCAGGGTGCAGACTTACGACGGTCTGACAACCGATGCGGCGATAGCAGCTAATGCTTCCTGTCTGCTGCGCGGAGTTCGTTCTGTTAAAGATTTTGAGTACGAGCGAGATATGGCAGACATCAATCGTCAGCTTTCAGGACTTGAAACCGTGTTGCTGTATAGTCTCCCTGAACACGCTGCCGTATCTTCGTCAGTAGTCCGGGAGTTACAGCAGTTTGGCAAAAATATCGATCGATTTTTACCTTCAAAATAATCGATTGGACGAAAACGTTGTTATAACTATAACGTCAAACTATTTTTTAATCCCCGATTATGATAAAGAAATTATTATATACACTTGTCCTTTGTGCAGCCGTTGCGACTCCGATGACTCGGGCACAGCAACAATCTTATGCCGTACGCGAACTTACACCTGACCAGAAGATGCGTATGGCCGCAGCTCTAATTCAGGGATATTATGTCGAAGAGGTCGACGATGCCAAGCTGGCTGATGAGGCTATTATCGCTATGCTCAAGACGCTCGATCCGCATTCATCATACACTGATCCGGAGGAGACCAAAGAACTGACACAGCCGCTCGAAGGTAAGTTCAGTGGTATCGGTATCCAGTTCAATGCTGCGACTGATACGGTATATGTAATCCAGACCGTCGCCGGCGGCCCGTCGGAAAAAGTAGGCATCCGTCCCGGTGACCGTATCATTCAGGCAGATGACAGTATTATTGCCGGTAAAAAATTACCGAATTCGGCTATTTTGAAAATTCTCCGCGGTGAAAAAGGCTCGAAAGTCAATTTAAAAGTGAAGCGCGGTGGAGAACCCGAGCTAATTGACTTTGTCGTAGTTCGCGATGATATACCTATCCATAGTGTCGATGCCGCCTATATGGCTAATGATTCAACGGGCTATATCCGAGTGAGCCGTTTCGCTGAAGACACCGCCAAGGAAGTGGCTGAGGCCATTGCTAAGCTACAGGCAAAAGGTATGACGAATCTTATTCTCGACCTTCAGGACAACGGAGGCGGTTATCTCGGCGCAGCCGTAGAAATGGCCTCGCAGTTCCTCTCGAAAGGCGATCCCGTAGTCTACACTAAGGGTCTCCATAGCCAACCGGCCTATTATAATCTCGATGCTGACGGTGATCAGCGTGATATGAGAGTTGTGGTGCTTGTAAATCAGTACTCAGCTTCGGCTTCAGAAATTCTTTCGGGTGCCATGCAGGATAATGACCGCGGTGTCATAGTCGGACGCCGTACTTTCGGTAAAGGTTTGGTTCAGCGTCCCTTCCCGTTCCCCGACGGTTCGATGATCCGTCTGACCACAGCCCGATACTATACACCCTCCGGCCGATCGATTCAGAAACATTATGAAAAAGGTCAGGGTGAGGAATATATGCTTGATATGCTTAACCGCTATAATAGCGGAGAGTTGTGGAGTGCCGACAGCATAAAACTCGATGAGTCACTTAAATATGAAACTCTCCGTAACCACCGTCCGGTTTACGGCGGAGGAGGTATTATGCCGGATGTTTTCGTTCCGGTCGATACAACCTATTTTAGCGCATATTATCGTGATCTTAATGCCAAAGGTGTTCTGAATCAGTATTGCTTGAACTATGTTGATGCAAACCGTGCACAACTGCTCAAAGAATACCCTAACGAAGATGCCTTTGCTGCCCGTTTTGAATTTACTCCGGAGATGGAAGCAAAGTTGGTAGCTGATGGTGAAAAGGAAGGCGTTGAATTTAACGAGGAGCAATGGCAGCGTTCGCGTCCCTATGTTGTTGCAATCATCAAGGGCCTTCTGGCGCGCGATTTGTATGAAGACAGCTCGGTATTCCGCTTCATTAATCCTCTTTTGCTTGAGTATCGTCAGGCACTCGACATTCTTGCCGATCCGGTCCGTTATGACGCTATCCTAAGAGGAGAGAAATAACGGCGCCACCGCCGCTTCCGTATTAATTGCGGCGTAGATTCGAAAATAATTTGTACTTTTGTATGACAAAATCAGGTTAAACTTATTTTCGAAAAAACATAATGGCAAATTGGTTTGAATGTAAAGTGCGCTATGACAAACTTCAGGAAAACGGCGCAGTAAAAAAGGTCAACGAACCCTATCTGGTCGACGCTTTGTCGTTTACTGAAGCCGAGGCCCGTATCATCGAAGAGCAGACTCCCTTTATCTCAGGCGACTTCTCGGTTTCGGCTGTGAAGCGTACAAAAATTTCTGAGATATTCTGGAATGAAGGTGGTGACCGCTGGTATCTGGTAAAGGTTGCTTTCATAACAATTGATGAGCGCAGCGGAGCGGAAAAGCGCACTGCTACCCTTATTCTCGTTCAGGCTTCGAATTTCAAGGAAGCACTCGATAATTTCATCGAAGGTATGAAAGGTACGATGGCTGACTATGAAATCGTATCGATTACCGAAACACCTCTTATGGACGTGTACAAGGTAAAAGTGCCCGGCGAAGCACCTGCAACTAAATAATCATGTCGCATATCGGCGAAGAAATATTGCGGATCAAGTCGACGCTCCCAGAGGGCGTCGAACTTGTAGCCGTGTCAAAATTTCACCCTGTCGAAGCTCTCAAAGAGGCATATCATGCAGGCCAGAGAAATTTCGGCGAAAGCCGTGTGCAGGAACTTTTGGATAAGATTCCTGAGATGCCTGCCGATACTTGCTGGCATTTTATAGGTCATCTGCAGACCAATAAATTAAAGCATCTGATCGGTAACGTTGATCTGATTGAGAGCGTCGACTCAGTGCGATTGCTCGAGATGATTGATGATCTGTCGGCACGGCGCGGCGTAGTCAGCCGTGTGCTGATGCAGGTTCATGTGGCGAAAGAGGAGACTAAATTCGGTTTCACGCCGGATGAACTGGTCGAATGGTTTGCCGCCCGAGGATTCGAAAGGCTAAAGGCAACTCATATCTGCGGTCTGATGGGGATGGCTTCAAACACTGACGACACAGAGCGCGTAGCAGCCGACTTCCGTCTTGTTGCTGATACTCGTCGACGTATACTCGAAGTGGCTCCGGATCTGCGAGGTTTCGATACGCTGTCGATGGGCATGAGCGACGATTATCCTCTTGCAATCGAAGCCGGGTCGACCCTTATACGCATCGGCACGGCAATCTTCGGCGCAAGAGAATACTGAGACACCGAAATGCGATAAAAATCGGCAAAAAAATCTTAAAATTTACGCCATTAAATAAAAAAGTCCTAACTTTATGGCGATAAAACCATTGAAGGCCGCCTGCCGACGGCTATAATCAGACTTGGACAAACAAATTATAATCAAATAAACCAATTTATTATCATGAGCAACAACTCAAAACAATGGGGTGCTATCATAGTGATGATCGCCCTCTTCGCGATGATTGCGTTTGTGACCAACTTGTGTTCACCGATGGCAATCATAGTCAAGAACCAGTTCGGAGCTTCTAACCTCGAAGCACAGATCGGTAACTACGGTAACTTTATCGCATATCTTGTGATGGGTATTCCTTCAGGTATGCTTATCAAGAAGTTCGGCTATAAGGCTACAGCTCTTTTGGCTCTTCTCGTCGGTATCGTCGGCATCTTCGTACAGTGGATGAGCGGTTGGGAAAGCATGCAGGGATGCGCTTTCACTGTTTATCTCATCGGTGCGTTCATCGCAGGTTTCTGTATGTGTATGCTTAA
>CAZULD010000169.1:0-4326 GCA_964621135.1 uncultured Bacteroides sp.
CGGCTCCGAGGTCGCCGAGGGATGCTCCTCGCGCGTCGGGGGCAATGAGGAGTGAATTGACTCCGGTCTGTATGGGGTTGAAGTCGTTTTTGTCTTGCGCGGCGGCAGTGGCGGCAAGAAGGGCTATGAGGAGTGTGGTTGGAATGAGTTTCATATTATAGTAACTCAGAGGAGTTGGATTTATTGTGTGTGAGGGACCGATAGAATATGACAGTCGTCTCTTCGAGACTCCATCATATCCATGCTTTCAGCTCCCCACACTCGCGCCGCTCGTGTGGGGTTTTCAACGATGGTCGCTTCTCCGAAGCGACGGATAAGTCTTATAAGTCGGATAAGTCGGATAAGTCGGATAAGTCGGATAAGTCGGATAAATCATATAAAGGGGTTCCCGGAGGGAGGCCTTGTTGGGGGAGGCTTCCGTCCGGGAACCGGTGGTTAATATCAACCTAATGGGGATTCAGGGCCTTCGGGCCCTGCGGGCGAGGCACGCCTCGCCCCTACAACGTGGGGTGGGGTAATCAGTTGAGGATTACGCCGGCGTTGTCGGTGGGGTTCTGGGTGAGGGTGCCGGGATATGCGTTGATGGCATTCTGAGGAATGTAGTAGACAACGCGATATTCGGTGGCGGGGATTTCCTGAGCCTGGTTGTGGGCACCGGGATAGTGGCGAGTGAGTGTGCCGCCGTTGCGGAACACGTCGTAGCTTCTCTCAGCCTGGTATGCGAGCTCGAGGGTGCGCTCCTTGTCGATCAGGTCGGCAGCGTTGGAGGCGTCGAGGGAGGTGTACTCACCGCCGATGATTGCACGGCCACGGATGATGTTGAGGTCGGCAAGAGCCTCGTTATATTTGCCAAGCTTGGCGTTGGCCTCGGCGCGGTTGAGGTAAATCTCAGCCAGACGAGAGATAACGGGCGAATGGAGGTGGGAATCCTCACCCTCGCGAGAGCACTTGGTGATGTAGAACTCGGGGTTGGCGCGGTTGAGGTTGATGTAGTAGTCGATGCAGCCGTTGACGGTCTGTGTGCCGGCATCGGTGGTGTAGGTGATGGAGTAGATGTCCTGGTCGGCATCGACAACGGTGAGAGCATAGTCGGTCTTGACGTCGCCTACGGTCTCAGTAGCCTTGACGGGGGTGCCGTCGGCATCGCGGGTGATGGGAAGCTGCACGTAGTTCTGAGTGGTGGCGTTGGTCCACACGATGAAGCGGATCACCTCATAGTCGCGGTAGACGGGCTCGATGAAGGCTGCGCGGGCGTCGACCATGTTGTAGTGGTCGGGGCGCCAGTCGTTGCGGCCGGTCTCGTTGAGCAGGGCGATATACTTGGCGGAGGCGAACATCTCACCCCATCCCATGCCGCCGATGTTGGCGTACATACCGCCTACGCCATAGTAGTGGTCGTAGCCGCTGAACTCAGAGGCGAGACGCTTAACGACGAAGATGGCTTCGGGGTTGTTTTCGGGGATGATGGTGGGGTATTCCATGAGCTGGTCGCGCGACACGAGGCTATAGTTGCCGGAGTTAATAACCTTGTCGGCATACTCGACGGCGAGCTGGGCATACTGGTTGTTGGGCTGAGTGTAGGTGCCGCTCATGTAGAGGTACACGCGAGAGAGCATAGCCTGTGCGGCGCCCTTGGATGCGAAAGCGGGGCCCTTGTCGATGGTGAGGAGCTCTTCGGCCTTCTTGAGGTCGGAGATCACCTGCTCGTAGGTCTTGGCCACGGTGGCGCGGTCGTCGAATGCCATGTCGTTGACATTCTCAGGAGTACCGTTTACGATAGGCACACCGAGGTTTTTCTCAGGAGCCTGGTAGTAGGGACGGCCGTAGGCACGCACGAAGTAGAAATAGAGCATGCCGCGGATGTAGTAACATTCGCCGAGGGAGTTGTCGATATCGGCGCTCTGGCCCTCTTCGAGCATGGCGATGATGTTGGAGGCCTGGGCGATGCCCTTGTAGCCGTAGTCCCAGAAGTTCTGGAGACGATAGTTGTTGGGTGTGCGGGCGAAGGAGATGAATTCGAAGAAAGCGTCGGTGGAGTTACCGCGAATCACCATATTGTCGCCGGCATATTCGCCGCAGCGGTGCATGGGGTCAGACCATGTCTTGAGCTGAGCATAGACACCGTTCATCAAGGCATCGAGAGAAGCCTCGGGGTCGGCTGTGATCTGCTCTGCAGCCATCGAGCCATAGGGCAGACGGTCTACACCGCAAGAGGTGGTGAGCAGTGCCGCAGCAGCGAGTGTTGCTGTCAGTATCTTTTTCATTTCTGTGATTTCTTAGAGATTAGAGGGTGATGTTGATGCCAAGAGAGAAGCGGCGAACCGAGGGATAGATCGAGGGACCGGCTGAGCCCATCACAGAGCCACCGGATGCGGGGAGCTCGGGGTCAACGCCAGAGTACTTGGTGACGGTGAAGAGGTTTTCGCCGCTGAGAGATACTCGGAGGTTGGAAATGCCGTACTGCTTGAGCTGGTTGAAGTTGTAGCCCACGGTGAGCGAGCGCATCTTGAGGAAGTCGGCGTCTTCGAGGTAACGTGAAGAAGCGCTGTTGCCCTTGTCGGAGTTATTGTATTTAGCGCGGGGGTGTGTGGCGATGTCGCCGGGCTTCTCCCAACGGGTCCAACCGCTCTGGAGCTTCATCTGGTTGCGGTCGCAGTATGCGCCGTCGGAGTCGTACTCGATACGGGAGTAGTTGAAGATCTTACCGCCTACGGAGAATCCGAAGTTGGCGTTGAGGTCGAGCTGCTTCCAGCGGAGGCTGGTGTTGAAGCCGCCATAGAAGTCGGGAGCTACGTTGCCAATCTTGTAGTAAGAAGCCTTGGCATAGTTGTCGGTGATGACCTTATTGCCGTTCTCGTCGTCCATATACCACTGTGGAGCACCATTTTCGGGGTTAACGCCGGCCCACTCCTTAAGCCAATAGGTGTCGACGGGTTCGCCCACTTCGAGGATGCGGCTTGCAGAACCTGCGATACCGGAGCCGTCGCCGATAATCACGGGCTTAACCTCGTAGGTGCCGTCGGCATTTTTCTGAGCGTAGAGGTCGCGGAGTTCGTTCTTGTTGGTGGTGAAGTTGGCTTCGAGAGTCCAGGTCCAGTCGCGGGTGGCGATGATTTCGCCGCCGATGGTGACTTCGAAACCGCGGTTGCGCATCTTACCGATGTTGCGGTAGATAGAGGTAACGCCAATGAGACCGGTTACGGGCACAGCGTAGATCACGTTGTCGGTGTTCTTGTTGTACCAGTCGACATTGACACGGAGACGGTCGTTGAAGAAGTTGGCATCAACACCCACGCCGCCGGTGAATGTGCGCTCCCATGTGAGGTCTTTGTTACCGATCTGGGAGATGAGGGCACCAGCCACGCCGTCGTAGTTGACACCTACGGAGTAGAGGTCGTACTGGGGATAGAGCGAAGAGGGACGGTTGCCGACGCTACCGTAGGAAGCGCGGAGCTTGAGGAAGCTAACCCAGGGAGCGGTGAACCAGCTCTCGCGGTTGATGATCCAACCGCCGCTGACGCTGTAGAGGTTGCCCCACTTCTTACCGAGGTTGGAGGCACCGTCGCGACGGAAGCCGGCCTCGAGGAGGTATTTGGAGTCGTACATGTAGTTCCACTTGGTGAAGTAGGACTCAACGGCCCATTCGCTCTTGCCGCCGCCGACAGCTTCGGGGAGGGCGGTAACGTCGAGCACCTGGAAGCCGGGAACGAAACCTGTGCCGGTGGCGCTCATGTAGGTGTACTTGTAGTCTTTGTACTCGTAGGCGAGCATACCGTCAAGACGATGCTTGGAGCCGAAGGTCTTGTTGAAGAAGAGCTTCTGGTTGGTAGACTTGCGGACTACGTCGGAGCTCCATTCGTAGATGCGGCCGTCAACATTCTGGCCACCCGACGAGCGGGGGTCGGTGTAGGAGTGAGTCTTATACTGGTTGAAACGGAAAGAGTTGACGCTCTGCCATTTGAGCCAGGGAGTGAACTGCACGTCGAAGTCGAAGTTGCCGTTGAACTCATAGTTGATAGACGAGCCTTCGTTGCCGGCCTCGAGGTCGTTGAGGTAGTTGTTGCTCGAAGTGTTGACCCAGCCCGAGTAGCGGTTGGGCACGAGGTTGCCGTCTTCGTCGTAGGGGGAGTCCCAGGGAAGCATGGAGTACATCGAGGATACAGAGTACTGACGGTCCTTGATGTCGCGGCGCGAACCGTAGAGAGTGGGACGGATGGTGAGGAACGAGAAGGGCTTATAGTCGGTGGTGGCACGGAAGGAGTACTTCTGGTACTTGTAGCCCTTCACGGCACCGTCTTCGTCGTAGTAGCCGAGCGAGAAGTAGGA
>CAZULD010000170.1:0-2118 GCA_964621135.1 uncultured Bacteroides sp.
CAACGAAGCCTACGCTGCCGACATCATGTTCCTCATCAACCAGGCTAACATCCGTTCCGGCCAGCTCAAGACTGACGCTATGGAAGAACTCAACAAAGAGATCCTTTCTACAGCCGACAACAAGTCTCGCGAACTCAAAGAAATCAACATCAACTCTTACGCTTCTCCCGACGGTTCTTACGATTGGAACTACCAGCTCGCTGAACGTCGCGAAAAGACTACAGTTAACTACGTTGAAGGTCAGCTCAAGAAAGACAAAGTTACCGAATTCGGCGAACTCACCAAGAACTTCACCGCTGAAGACTGGGAAGGTTTCAAAGAACTCGTTGACAAGAGCAACATCCAGGACAAAGACCTTATCCTCAGCGTTCTTTCAATGTACAACGATCCCCAGCAGCGTGAAACTGAACTCCGCCACCTCGCTAACGTGTTCGAAGTTCTCGCTGACGTGATCCTCCCCAAACTCCGCTACTCTCGCATCACAGCTTCTATCGACGTGATCGGCAAGAGCGACGCTGAAATCCAGGCTCTCTTCAAGACCAATCCTCAGGAGCTCTCTATCGAAGAAATCCTCTACGCTGCTACTCTCACTACTGACAACGCAGAGCGCATGAAGATCTACGAAACCGCAGCCCGCATCTACCCCAACGACTACCGCACTTGGAACAACCTCGGCGCTACTCAGTATGTTGCCGGCGACTTCAACGCTGCAAAGGGTAACTTCCAGAAGGCTCTCTCTGTTAACAGCAAGTGCCCCGAAGCTAAGATGAACCTCGGTCTCATCTCTATCCTCAACGGCGACCTCGCTAAGGCTAACGAATACTTCGGTCAGGCTGCCGGCGCTGCTGGTCTCAACAACGCTATCGGTCTCTACGACCTCAAGATGGGTGACAACGCTGCCGCTGCTCGTTCGTTCGGCGACACCAAGTCTAACAACGCTGCCCTCGCTCAGATCCTCACTAAGGACTACAGCAAGGCTAAGGCTACCCTCGCAGGTATCAGCAACCCCGACGCTACTACTTACTATCTGACTGCAGTTCTCGGCGCACGCACTAACAACGAATCAATGGTTATCACTAACCTTCGTCAGGCCGTACGTCTCAACAAGGCTCTTGCTGAGTACGCTGCTACAGACCTCGAGTTTGCTAACTACAACCTCGCACAGGCTCTCAACTAATCACACGGTTAGACCTGTATGAACTTACACCATAGCCCCGGCGATGACTCGTCGGGGCTATGATATTTTTTGAACGCGCCGTAATATATATTAATGTATATCCGCGGCGGATTTTTGATACGGCTGAATATGAATTTCAAATTTGAACCCGTCATAAAAGAAAAAGCTCCCGCCTACCGCTTGATCGCGGTCGAGGCCAACGTTGAGTCGCCTGAGACTGACGACAAGCTCTGGAGCGAACTGACTGCATTTTCCGACAGCTACCGTGCGTGTCACGAAATGGCCGACGTCAACAAGCGGCCCGGTATCGACGCAACCCGCCGGGCTTACAAAGCCTTCGGCAAAGAGCCTAACCGTTACCGCCCGTCGACCGAGGCGCTCTGCCGCCGCATGGTCAAAGGACTCGAACTTTACCGCACACTCGCGCTGATCGATCTCGTCAATCTGCTGTCGGTCAGTTGCGGTCACTCGATCGGAGGTTTCGATGCCGACAAGATCGAGGGCGACACACTGACCCTCGGTGTCGGTCGTGAAGGCGAACCTTACGAGGCTATTGGCCGTGGCCCGCTCAACATCGCCGGTCTCCCCGTGTGGCGCGACGCCGTCGGCGGCATCGGCACACCGACTTCCGACAACGAGCGCACGAAAATGAGCCCGTCGACCCGCCGCCTGCTACTGACTATCAACGTTTACGGCGATGATATGCCCGACGCCGACATAATGGCCCTCACCACGCGCCTCCTCGAAACCTACGCCTGCGCCACCGATATAAAATTCAGCGTGCATAAGCCCTAATTTTTTCAAAAAAATATTCATCTTGTCGCGCTTGTTACTTAACTTTGCGACTGAGAAATAAAAACTGCCCGTCCTCCCGGCCGAATAATCAACGATCATGCAACTGACTGAACTCACCCCCGAACAATACGCCGACGCATTTACGC
>CAZULD010000170.1:2218-4315 GCA_964621135.1 uncultured Bacteroides sp.
AATCTCAGCGTCACGCTCGCGCCGCCGTTCTACGACGATGTGATGCAGCCGCGTGTGGCCGGCTGTCTGGCTGCTGCGGGTCGGCTTGACTATGCCGATTTCAACTATCATTACGACCTGGCCCGCTTCCCTGAGTTCACTTCGCGGCTTGACGCCAACGCCCGCAACCACCTCAATCGTGCGTTGCGCGCGGGTTTTGAGTTCGGCGTCTGCCCGCTCGACAAGGCCTACGCCGTCATCGCCGCCAACCGCCGTGAAAAAGGCTACCCGTTGCGCATGTCGCTCGAAGCCTTGCAGGAAACGTCGCGCATCATTCCTGTCGACTCGTTTCTGCTGATCCTCGGCTCTGATCCTGTGGCAGCCGCCATAGTCTACAGGCTCGGTGAACGCATCGCGCAGGTCATCTACTGGGGTCACATCGGCGCATACTCCGCTCACCACCCGATGAACTTGCTCGCGCGCGAAGTCTTCGCGTTTTATGCCGCAGCAGGCTTCTCCACGGTCGACGTCGGCCCGGCTTCGTCCGACGGCGTTCCAGATATGGGCCTATGCGCTTTCAAGGAGTCGATCGGCTGCAGCCTGACGTTTAAGCCCCGTTTCACCGTCTGATCTCCCTCCCCGCAGAGCCTCCAAATCCAAAATAATCGCATCGCCGACTGATTTTTTTGAGAAAAATATTCATCTTGTCGCTGCGATTATCTATCTTTGCGTCAGAGATTATACCTTATTGCTTACCAAAATGAGAAAAATCAAGTTGTTTTTAGCGGCCGTAGTCGCCCTGTTGCCTTTTGTCGCAGGCGCTCAGATTGTCACTTCGTCGCCCGCTATCCTTCAGGAAAACAGTGAAAACGTGGTGCTTACTTACCACGCCGCTTCCCCGCTGGGCAACCGCGCCTTTGTCGGTGTGCCCGAGTCTACTCAGGTCTACGCCCATATTGGCGTGCTGACCAACCTCAGTCCCTCTACGTGGACTCATGTCCTCACCCCTTGGCCCGAGTCCGACGGCTCTAACGCCGACGCTGCCAACACCGAGCAGAACCATCTCACCCGTGTCGACGCCGACACTTATACACTCGCCATCGGCAATATCCGTTCCTACTTCGGCATCACCGATCCCGACGAGCATGTGACCAAGATCGCCATAGTCTTCCGCAACGGCGACGGCTCGATCGAGGGCAAGACCGCATCCGGTGGTGATATTTTTGTCGACGTTCTGCCCGACGGCTTCGCAATGTCGTTCACTTCAGACGCAGTGAAGACCGTCATCAACGAGCCTACAACAGTGACTTTCACCGTCTCGGCCAGCCTTCCCGCGGATCTCAAGATCGCCGTCGACGGTACGGTCATCGCCGAGTCACAAAACGCTATGCAGCTCGTCAAGGCCTACGACTTTAACGCCAAGGGCTATTATAAAGCTACGGCTACGGCTGTCTACGACGGCAAGACCTACACCGAGGATATTTCTATCTCATGGCCGACCGTTTCGGCTGCAGCCGACTATCCCGGCGGTAAGCCCGTTCAGGGAGCTGTCCGCAACGACGACGGCACCGTCACCTTCTGTCTCGCCGCTCCGGGCAAGCAGAGCGTAATCCTTGTTCCGTCGTGGAACGGCTATACCGTCACCGACGACAACGTCATGTCCTATCAGGACTACGACGGCAACCGCTACTTCTGGATCACCGTCAGCGGCCTCGTCGACGACCAATACTATCCCTATTATTATCTTGTCGACGGCACTACCTCCGTGGCCGATCCTTACGCTCATCTCGTCCTCGACTGTTACAGCGACAAGTGGCTCGACGCAGCCGTGTGGCCCGATATGCCGAAATATCCTTACGAGAAGTTTGACAACATCGTGCTTGCCGTCTATCGCGGCGACATCGACAGCTACGACTGGACGGTCAAGGACTTCGCCATTCCCGATCATTCTCAGCTCGTGGTCTACGAAATGCTCTTCCGTGACTTCACCGGCACCATCGGCGAAGCCAACGGCAACGGCACAGTCCGCCTCGCCATCGAGCGCATCCCCTATCTCAAGTCTCTCGGCGTCAACGCCGTCGAGCTCATGCCGATAATGGAGTTCAACGGCAACAACTC
>CAZULD010000171.1:0-4313 GCA_964621135.1 uncultured Bacteroides sp.
GTGATGGCGGCGGAGACTCTCGGCTATGATCCATTGGATCTGGCCGTTGACAGAGCGGAATTCCTGTGCGGCCCACGCCTCCACTTTAGCCATGGTGGCAGCGTCGAGCCGCAATAGAAAACTTTTGCCTGATTCTTTTTTTGCCATGCTGCGGGCAGGTATCAGTTGTAGAGTGTACCGGTGTTTACAACGGGCTGGGCTTGTTCGTCGGCGCAGAGCACCACGAGCAGATTGCTCACCATCGCAGCTTTGCGTTCTTCGTCAAGCTCGACTACACCTTCGTTTTTCAACTGATCGAGAGCCATTTTAACCATACTTACGGCACCTTCTACGATTTTTTCACGAGCTGAAATAATGGCCGAAGCCTGCTGGCGACGGAGCATTACAGCTGCGATTTCGGGAGCGTAAGCGAGATAATTGAGACGAGCTTCGACAACCTCGATACCGGCCATCGACAGACGCTCGTTCAACTTCTCTTCGAGGAGGGCGACTATTTCGTCTGAGCCTCCGCGCAGAGTCACTTCCTCTTTGGCGTTGCCTTCGTTATCATAAGCAAAGTGACCGGTCACTTCACGGAGAGCCGCGTCGCTCTGGATGCGGACAAATGAATTGAGGGCTGAGTCTTTGTGAGACACGATTTTGATATCGTTGCCTTTTTCGATTACTTCATCTGGCGCGGCATCAATGTCAAAGACGGCGCGGTAAGTATCCTTTACTTTCCATACCAATACCATGCCGATCATCACTGGGTTGCCTGCCTTGTCATTGACCTTGATCGGGGCTATGTCCATGTTGCGTATTCTTAGCGAGATTTTCCTTGCGTTGATAAACGGGTTAACCCACCAGTACCCGGTGCGGAGAAATGTACCGCGATATTCCCCGAAAAATATCATTACTCTGGACTGATTGGGCTGCTGAATGATGTAGCCGCCTAACATGATTAGAAAAATGATGGCTAATAATATTGTTGGAACGATGACCAACGCCGACTCTATGTCGGACATGAATATAAACAGAGACGCAATAGCGGCAGGGATAAGGATAATGTTGATGAGCAACATTACAAAGCCATTGAGAGCCATGCCGGTGTAGATAAATTCCTTGTTGTCGGATCTTTTACTCATGATGATATTATTTTGATATTATAATTCTATCGCAAAAGTAGTGGTTTTTATTTTATGAACAAAATAATAGTGGTGATTTTTTGAGGTGTTAACGTTGGTTAAAAATAGAGTAAGCTCCCGAATATAGGCATTCCCTGAACTATCAATATTGTAAATAAGTCGTAATTTTACCATCATAAATCACAATATCATGAAAGTGAAAAGAATTTTCTTTGCAGCCGTCATTGCATTATACGCGGAGTTTGCGGCGGCGATTGTTCCTGAAGTGGACTTTATGCCAAACTGGTATTCGATTGACGAGGTGAAGACCGGCAGACAATCAACTATTATAGATGTGACCTTTTTTAATGAACCGGGTCGTTGGGTTATGCTGGCGTCGAATACGTTTTTGCGCGACCGTGCTACGGGTACGGAATATAAGCTGGTCAAGGCCGACGGAATAGCTCTTGATGAAAAAGTCGATATGGATAAAACCGGCAAACTTGCCGCAAAACTATATTTCGAGCCGCTACCCAAAAGTGTGAAAACTGTGGACCTGATTGAAGTAGGATCGAAGGACAATCGGCAGACATACGGTATGCATCTCGACCGCAAGCGTCAGCCCTCTCAACCCAAACCTCGTTTGACAGTCGAGGATGTCTTAAATCGTGATGGAGAGCCTTCGGAGTGGACTCCTCCTGTGGGAGAACGGTTTATTGATGAGGATTTCGTTATCCCCGACGGAAATGTCCACTTTATTGGAAAAATTGACAATTATGTTCCGGAGATAGGAAGTACGATTGCTCAGTTCCATTCTGATAATGAGGTATCCGGGAAGGATGCGGTAGTCATCGCACAATTGGATTCTATCGGGAATTTTACAGTTGATATTCCGCTTTCTCATGCCAGAGAGATATGGTTTGAGCTTGGAGAGTCGTATTGGCGTGCGTTCGTTTTCCCCGGAGATACCGTGCGCTATAACGCGACAACAAGGAAGCCGCTCATCGTGAGTCCTGATGGAAAAGTTACAAGAGAATATGAATATGAAATAATCGATTGTAATAATCCGGCTACAGTTGAAATCAATCTCTTGAAGGACGTGTTGGCTGACAGTCTGCGTGATCTAAGAGTGGAGTGGGGTGAATACTACCCTGTTGCAAGTCAAGGGTATGACAATGTGATGGCGTTTGGCGAAAAGATCAAGGAGAATACGCGAGAGGCAGTGACGCGTTTAACGAGATTGCTGACTCCGCTGAATATTTCGCCTAAAGCAAAAGATGTATTGTTCACAACCTTACTGGTTGATATCAATGTTCCCATGATGGAAGTCCTCATGAATTACGGTATGCAAAAAACAATTGTAGAAGTTGATAAGGATGGAAGGAGGGTGGGTAACCCAAATCCCGATTATGTTAAGCCGGATCTTAAAAAATATTTCGGAGGGCAGGAGGATTATATAGCATATCTGTGGGGTAACCCCTATGTGATGAGTAGTGGAGGATCATATATCAATCGACTTGAATACGAGACTGATAAATCGATGATCAATATTATCGTAACTAATTTTTCCGGTAAAATTATAATGTCTGATTTATCGGTATTCAACATGGATAAGGAGCTTTCGAATAAAACCCGTTATAGCTGGCTTGAAAATTATCTTAAAGACCAAGAGGATGCGTATGGATCCGGCAATGATTTTATGTCGCAGCTTTTTATTACAAAGCGTATGTTGTCGGCTATCCGTTCTGCTCAAAATGATAGTGAGTCGCTCAAATCAGTAGCCGCCCTTGGGGCTGACGTAATGCGCTTGGTGAAATATAAGACCTTACAGGATTATTATCATACGGCCTTGTGTGATTTGGCAAAGAAGGTTGCGATCAACGAAATGGGACCTGTCGGGAATGAGACTTCCCGAATGATTGAGGATAAATCAAAAGTCCTTGCCTCGATAATCGCTCCTTACAAAGGTCGTGTGATCTATGTGGATGTCTGGGATGCTTATTGCGGGCCGTGTCGCGCGGGCATAATAAATCAGAAGAAGATTTTGGAGGAGTTTATGGACGAACCGGTGACGGTTATCTATATCGCGCCTGAGAGTGATCGTGAGCCTTGCGAGAAATTCATGGAAGAAAACGATATCAAGGGAGAGCACGTCTTTCTGTCGAACGATGATGATGCCCGTCTCAAAGCAGATTTCGATATACAGAGTATTCCGTTTGCTATTCTTATAAAGAAAAACGGCGAGTTTACGACTGAAATTTCTTACAATCTCGACTCCGTATTCAAAAAAGCCCTCGAGGAATAGCATACGTCAGTCATAAAATTATGACGGCAATGCTTGAATTTGGATGGCATTGCCGTTGTTTTTAAGACCTTTTATGATGTGAATTAGGGATGGAGTCGAAAAAATGATTAATTTTGCAGATTATTAATTGCAAGAATAATAAATTAAACAAAGATATGGCACAACAGGAAGATGTCTTCAAGAAAATCGTTTCGCATGCAAAGGAATACGGTTTTGTTTTTCAGTCAAGTGAAATCTACGACGGCCTTTCGGCGGTATACGACTATGGTCAGAACGGCGTAGAACTAAAGAATAACATCAAACGCTACTGGTGGGACGCAATGACCCTCCTTCACGAGAATATCGTCGGCATTGACTCGGCAATTTTCATGCACCCGACAATCTGGAAGGCTTCGGGCCACGTCGATGCGTTCAATGATCCCTTGATTGATAACCGCGACTCTAAGAAGCGTTACCGCGCTGACGTTCTCATTGAAGATCAGCTTGCCAAATATGATGATAAGATCAACAAGGAAGTGGCTAAGGCTGCCAAACGTTTCGGCGAATCGTTCGACGAAACGATGTTCCGCCAGACCAATCCTCGTGTTCTCGAGCACGCAGCAAAGCGCGACGCTCTCCACGAACGTTTTGCAAAAGCAATGAACGATAACGATCTCGACGAACTCCGCCAGATTATCATTGATGAGGAAATAGTTTGCCCGATTTCAGGCACAAAGAACTGGACCGACGTGCGTCAGTTTAACCTTATGTTCAAAACAGAAATGGGATCGACTGCCGACGGTGCGATGACCGTCTATCTCCGTCCCGAGACGGCTCAGGGTATCTTTGTAAACTACCTCAATGTGCAGAAGACCGGCCGCATGCGTATACCTTTCGGTATCGCTCAGATCGGTAAGGCGTTCCGT
>CAZULD010000172.1:0-4307 GCA_964621135.1 uncultured Bacteroides sp.
GCCCGAACCGCGACGGCAGTATCGGGCGAGGAGGCTGCATATATTGCAACAACGCATCCTTCACTCCGGGATATTGCTCGCCACATGATCCGGTAGAAGTTCAGATAGAGAAAGGGAAAGCATTCTTCAGAAGGAAATATCCGGAGATGAAATACCTGGCATATTTCCAGAGCTATACTAATACCTTTGGTCGCAGCTCTGAAGAATTATTGGCAATGTATCGAAAGGCTGCTGGAAGCGAAGATATTGTAGGGGTAATTATCGGCACCCGACCTGATTGTCTTCCAGACTATCTTCTTGATGGGCTTGCGGTACTCAACAAAGAGAAACCTGTCATCATTGAGATAGGAGCTGAAACTTCGTTCGACAACACCTTACGGCTAATCAATCGCAATCATACTTGGAGCCAAGTAGAAGATGCAGTCAAAAGGCTTCATGATAGAGGCATCCGCACGGGGCTTCATCTCATTGCCGGACTGCCGGGAGAATCACCAGAAGATGTATTGGAGACTGTCAGAAAAGCTTGCCAGCTTCCTATTGAGTCTATCAAGATGCATCAGCTGCAGGTGGTGAAAGGCACTCCCCTTTTGGAAAAATGGCAGACTGGAGAAATCATAGTGGAGCCTTTTTCCCAAGAGGATTATCTTAACCTTTGCGTAAAAATAATCAAGGAAGTGCCCCGCAGCATCTGCATAGAGCGCTTCCTTGCATCTTCACCTCCCGAATTGGTAGTAGCCCCCAAATGGGGCCTGAAGAATTACCAATTCACCAATCTCCTCCTCAATCGCCTCTCTTGCAAATAGCCCATTATCCTCAGCTCGGAGAGCTGTTATTATGACAAAACCCCAAAGCCTGGGGTCAAGATCTATACTCAGTAGCCTCGGAAAGGCGATTTGTCGGAGGGGTAAATTTTTAGGATTTCATGTTTAATTTTTTCACCTGGACATTCTTTATAGCGAGCCATCCGCCCGGAGCTTCCACATATGTAAAGGATTGAGTCTCCTTTGGCATTGGTTCAAAAATCAGACTGAAATTACCGGTTCCGTGTGTATCCACATCGACCTCTTGTCCGGGAGTGACTCCAAAGCTATCTTTCAGTTTCAACTTTGTGCCGTCGTCTAAAAGAAGATAAGTATCCGGCGATATCGTAATTCCCGCTCCATTGGCAAAAAAATCTACTTTTGTTCCATCTTCGGAAATCTCTATACCCTCAATATCAAGCCTTCCAAGCGTCTCGTTGTAGTCATATTTTGGATTCTTAATATATCTTACACTATCAATCTCGGAATATTCCGCCTTTCCTTTCTCACGGGAATAAAGTTTGAATTGGCGTTCAAAACTTCCTTGATTGTATAGCATCCATTTTCCATTTATCTCTCCTTTCGGTGAAATTAAGACAAATGTTGGCGTGCCGTCAGCTCCGAATTTTTGAAAAAGACCCATATCCTCTTTGCCTTCATTCCAATTGTTTCCTTCTATCTTTACAAACATTTCTGATGCCATGCGCCACGTATTTTCATCATCTATTGAGAGACTGACCACAACAACCCTATTCGAATTTTCGTCAGCAAACTTTTTTAGCTCCGGGAAAGCAAACATACTTGAATAGCAACCGAATGTCCAGAAATCAAGTAGCACCCATTTGCCACACAACTCTGACAGGTGATGTTGTCTTCCATCAATATCCATGAATTCTACATCTGAAATTATCTCTCCCTTCTTGAATTTAACAGGAGGATTTAGCACAGCATTGGCTATAATAGCTTGCCTTGAATTCTTATCCGCTTCACTAAGATTTAAATATAGATTTTGCAATTTTTCTTTAAGGGTATCAGAATAATCATCATAAAAGCGAATACTCCTTGCAATCTCTTCCATCTTATCAAGCCAAACTGGAGTGACATGCATCTGTTGAAGAAGATCCATGTCTCTTAGCATAGTGGCGACTTGTAAAGAATCACGCAAAGACTCGTTAGAAATTAAATCTAAAGAAGGCTTTACTTTGACATTTGCCGCTTCAAGCATAGAACGAGTAAAGCCATTATACTCTTGCTGCAAATCAAGAAGCTTTTTACTGCCAGAGATGAAACTATCAAACTCAGGTTGTTCTGGCACATTACTCTCAACGTTCCATGTCTCAACAAAAGGATCAGTGGCAATGATTTCAATCTTTGAGTCGGGACGAAGATACAACATTCTTCCCCTACTATTCTGATTGTCTTTAGAAAGATATAACTTGGTTTTAGTCAGACCACTATCGACCGAGCAGAACAAATGGAATTTTCCATTTATGACCGTATCAATAGCGATATCTATACCACTTCTACCTGCAAATCTAGTAAGATACACAACGGTACTGTCAGGTATAGTTATGACATTTCCGTTTATTATGACGTTGTCAGAAGCAACAAGACTATGAGCGAAAGCCATCAAGATAACTATGACAAAAAATCTATTGATTTTCATGATGTGATTGTTTATATTGGAAATGCAAATTCAAATCTTTTTGAACAATTCATCTATATATTTAAGACAAATTGAAGAGGAATGTTTTTATGTTAAATACTTACATTTCTTCGATATCAGGATTAAAGTTATCAAAGAATAATTTTTGCCGTTCCTTTAAATCCATAGTTGCTTGATACATGAACTCACACGACAAATCATAAATCGGCTTAACGGTTGCTCGTTCTGTATCATGCTGAAATTCCAGTTTGTCACCATAATACCTTATTAATGAATCTTCCTCCAAGAGGTCTGCAGCAAACAGAAACAAATATTGTATTCCCAAAATGTTCTTTATTTCAAGAATCTTATTTACAATAAAATACCAAAAGACTACGACACCTATTGAATGCGGTAACGCTAACTTTTCCCATAATTCATCGCAAGCATTATTCGAACAGAAATGGACGATTTCAATACCTGAGTAAGTTTTTCCGACATGGGTGACGTTTTTATTGAGTTCCTTTTCAAGATCTGCAAATAACTTATCTTTTTTTCTAATTGGTATTTTCTCAATATCAGTCTTCGTAATTCCTTTGTGAGAACGCATCTTTTCTTGGAGCCCATTTAGGATTCTTCTTTGCTCTTCAGTGATACAAGAATCTGCCAAGCTATCCTGAACAAATCTATTAAGATTCTTAAGAAGTTTTATTACGTTTGTATCAAAGTGACTATCATAGAGAGACCCGCTCTTCAAAGAGAAGAAAAAAAGAATGTCATCTTCCCTGTTCTTGATTACATAATATGCTACGCTACCTTCCAAATCCTCTTCCATGGCCTCATTTTTAAGAGTTTGTTCCAATGAAGCATTACGTCTGTTAAAAAAATCTTCAACAAGGCGCATGTTTTCTTCATTAGAGGAAAGCCGTTCACATTTTAGACTTTCAAGAATGGCTTTTTGTTCTGCCGTTATTCTCATAAGCCGTGAATAATAGGGAGTCTATGGATTTCAGGATGCTGCTGGTAAAAAGAATTAATAGCACGGCGTATTGGAAGAGATGCTCTACGTTGCTGACGATATTTTGCATCCTCAAATATATCAGAATCTTTCATTGGGACATCGCTTTTCTCGTATTTCCCATAACCTTCCCGGGCTTTTATCCATGACCTCTCACCATGCGCCAATGACACAAGATTCATGGTTTTTTTAGGAGCAAATTCAGAAAAAACATAATCAAGACATTCCTTCCATCGCTCCTGACTTTCTTGTGAAAGCTCCTCTTTAAGGTCATTGGATTTATACCTATTATGAATCTCTACGATTACAGGTCCATATTTCCATGCCCTAAATTCTACATCAAACATTAATTCCCCAGTGCGGATAATAGCTTCCCTCTGGGTGAAATAAAGAAGTTTCTGCAACTTTATCTCATCCATCACTACCCCATACTGCTTCTGATAGCGGTCGAGAAAATATGAAGCTATTTGAGTGACCTTTTCCATACTCTTATCTTTTCTTTGCAAAAATAAGAAAAAGTATTTACATTTACAATACTTATCATTCAGAATTTTAATTATTAGGCTTTGGTCACTTACATGCCAGCTCTCAGAGAATGGTATCACTTTCCCATCAAAATGTAAACTTAATAGTGAAGTAAAAACTTGCTTGGCTCTTAAATACGCAGCAAATCGTCTAAGCACAGATGATTTGCCACGTATTTAATCTTTATGTATCAGATTATTTGCTTAGTTTCTTCAGTGCTTCGTTTTCAAGGTTGCAGTCCTTCTGAAGTTCCGGTCGCAGAACTCCGGCTCGGCGAGGATCTACCATCTGGAGGTCCATGTAGCGGTCGTCGCCGATG
>CAZULD010000173.1:0-4286 GCA_964621135.1 uncultured Bacteroides sp.
AATCTGATTAATTTCACATTCTCCCCCGAAATCTTCAAAGTGCTCGGCCTGAACTAATAAAACTGACAGAACAATGGATTACTCACAGTTTTTAGCAATGAAACAGGAAATCGGTCTGTTGATCGTGTTCCTGCTCGTATTCCTTTACGATACGTTCATGCCGCGTAATTCGCAGCGCACTCTGCCTGCATTCACTTCGGTGCTTATGCTTTTGCTCACTCTCGGCGGAATTCTCTGTTGCTGCGTTAATACGACTGCAACCTCTGCGTTTGCCGGAATGTATGAAACATCACCCGTGATTGCAGCCATAAAGAATGTTCTGAACGTCGGTGTGGTTATAGTATTGATCCAATCGATTAAATGGGCTAACTCTGAACCGATGCATCATCGTCGCGGTGAGTTCTACGAACTTCTGCTCGTTACGCTCTTCGGTATGTATCTCATGATTTCAGCCCGTCATTTCCTCCTTTTCGTAATTGGACTCGAATGTGCCTCACTGCCTCTGGCTGCTATGGTCGCACTTGACAAGAACCGTTACGAAAGCCATGAAGCTGCTGTAAAATATATGCTTACTGCTGTATTCTCTTCTGCAGTCTTCATGATGGGTCTATCGTTTGTTTACGGTCTTACCGGCTCTCTCTATTTTGAGAAGATCTATTTCGCGCTGACCTCACAGTTCAGTTTCATGCTTGTGGTCGCAGTTGCATTTGTGATCGCCGGTATCGGATTCAAGCTCTCGCTCGTGCCTTTCCACCTTTGGACTGCTGACGTTTATCAAGGAGCTCCCACATCGGTTACTTCTTATCTTTCGGTTATATCGAAAGGTGCTGCAGCTTTCGCGTTCATGGTTATTCTCGCTCAGGTATTCGGATCGGTCTACAGCAAGGTATGGGAATGGATGCTATATGCACTCATTATCCTTACTATCACTGTCGGTAACCTTTTCGCAATACGCCAGCGTAACATGAAACGATTCCTTGCGTTCTCATCTGTATCACAGGCTGGCTACATCATGCTTGGTGTAATTGCCTTCAATACTATGGGTGTCGCAGCGATGATTTACTACATCCTTGTCTATATCTTCTCAAATCTTGCAGCTTTCGGCGTGATTGGTGCGATTGAGAATGCGACTGGTAAGGTCTCAATGGATGATTACCGTGGCCTTTATAAGACCAATCCCCGTCTGTCGGTAGCGATGATGCTTGCAATGTTCTCACTCGCCGGTATTCCTCCGTTTGCAGGCTTCTTCTCGAAATTCTTCATTTTCACTTCAGCAATCAATCAGGGTTCGATCGCGATCTATGTTCTGGTTCTGATTGCATTGATCAACACTATCATCTCACTTTACTATTATCTCCTCGTGGTAAAGGCTATGTTTATCAGTGAAGATGAAAGTAAGATCACCTGGTTCCGTTCGTCTTGCAGCGAACGCCTCGGCATGTGGATTGCTGTTGCAGGTATCATTCTTCTCGGCATCGTTAGCTGTGTGTACAATCACTTGCTCGACATCACGTCGGTAAGCGGTCTCACAGCTTACTTTGTATAACATTCATCACATCAAGACGGTCGGGCCGGAGTTTTGCAGAACTTCGGCCCGATTATTTTTATTGAACTTTCAGTCGTAACAAATTGTTGGTGATGTAACAGTTTATATAATCTAAAATTTAATATGAAGAAGATATTATTGATGGCCATTGTGGCTGCAGTCGGTTTGACATCATGTCAATCTAAAAGTGAATCTTCAGCCGAATGTGATTCCGCTAAGACTATAACACTAAAAGATGCTTTTGACGAGCTATCCAAAATTCAAAATGTTACTATAACTGCTCCCGACTACAATCTTCCAGTAGTTGCTGATGTAGTAAAGGACGGTAAGATCGCGGCCGCTTATAATCTTGATGCCGCTCAGACACTTGCTACAGGACAGAGTGCCTTTGAAATACTTAATAAAGTGCCGATGTCATATATTATCAATGGCGGCAGCAATGGTGAAGTAGCAGCATATGTATATGTAACACCGACGGAATCAAATCAAAGCGATATACTGATTGCAGCTATGAGTGGTTACAAAGGTTCTTTCGTGTATATGTATGGCACGATTAATTCAGATGACGCAAAAGCAATACAGGCTGCTCCAATGAATATGGAGGGTAATTATCTTTCAATCGAAGCACCAATGCCTGACGGCATCGATTTCAATATAATTCTTAGTAAGGCCAGATAATATAGCCAAATAAAAACGACGGTGCACAGTTTCAAACTGTGCACCGTCGTTTTTATTATTCGGATGCGTTCTTTTACTTTATCGCATTGAGAGTAGCTTGGAGAGCAGCGATCTTTGATGTGGCATCAGCGAGTTTGTTTCGTTCGTTATTAACCACGGCTGCCGGTGCTCCATTGACGAAGCGCTCGTTCGACAATTTTTTCTCAACAGATGCTTTGAAGCCTTCAAGATAAGCGATCTCTTTTTCGAGACGGGCTACTTCGGCAGCTACGTCAATAGCGAGCGGAATATTGAATTCGGTCGTACCTACCATGAATGTTGCGGCTGCCGCATCCTTTTCGGCGTTAATAGTGATCTCTGAAAGATTGGCGAGTTTCTTAACCACCGGTTTAGCAAGGGAAGTAATATCGCCTATGATTCGGAGCTCGAGGGCCTCCTTCGGTGCGATATTCTTCTGAGCACGCACTGCGCGAATACCTGTAGTCACTTCCTTGGCAGTTTCTATTGCGGCATCAATGTCATTGTCGATGTGACCGGCTTCAGGCATCGGAGCATACATAATCGACTCCCCGTCGCGACGTTCGGCCAGATGTTGCCACAGCTCTTCAGTGATGAACGGCATGAACGGATGCAACATGCGGAGCAAAGCGTCAAAGAATCCGATGGTCGCGCGATAAGTCTTTCCGTCAATCGGTTGCTGATATGCAGGCTTTACCATCTCGAGATACCATGAAGAAAATTCATCCCAGAAGAGACGGTAAACGGCCATCAGCGCTTCACTTATACGGAATTTGGAGAACAGATCGTTGACTTCGGCGAGAGTTGCGTTAAGACGGGTTTCAAACCATTTAACTGCTATAGACGATACTTCGGGCTGTTCGAGTTTATCATCCACATCCCAACCCTTGACGAGACGGAACGCGTTCCAGATCTTATTACAGAAGTTTCGACCCTGCTCGCAGAGTTTGTCATCATACATAATGTCGTTACCGGCAGGAGCTGCAAGCATCAATCCCATACGGACACCGTCAGCACCAAACTGTGCGATAAGATCAAGCGGATCTGGCGAGTTCCCGAGAGATTTGGACATCTTGCGGCCTATAGAGTCGCGAACGATACCGGTGAAGTAAACGTTATCAAACGGTTGTTTGCCAACATACTCATATCCGGCCATAATCATACGGGCTACCCAGAAGAAAATAATGTCCGGACCGGTCACAAGTGTGGCGGTAGGGTAGTAGTATTTGATTTCTTCGTTACCCGGATCAAGAATGCCATTGAACAAAGTTATAGGCCAAAGCCAGCTTGAGAACCATGTGTCAAGAGCGTCAGGATCCTGTTCGAGGTCGGATGCAATGAGCGCGTCATTGCCAGTAGCCTTACGGGCTTTTCCAACGGCCGCCTCAATAGTTTCAGCAACGACAATCTGACGACTTCCGTCCGGCGCGGTATAGTAATAAGCCGGAATACGGTGCCCCCACCATAACTGACGGCTTATACACCAATCCTGGATATTTTCGAGCCAGATACGATATGTTGTTTTGTATTTTTCAGGTACGAAGCGGATAATGTCATCCATTACCGGACCGAGGGCTATCTCTGCAAAGTGTTTCATATCAATAAACCACTGCATGGACAGGCGCGGTTCAATAGGAACTTTCGTACGTTCTGACAGACCAATCTTGTTGTCATAGTCTTCAATCTTCTCCATGAGACCGGCCGCTACGAGATCCTCGGCAATTTTCTTGCGGACATCGAAGCGATCCATGCCGACATACATACCTGCAACCTCGCTTACCGTACCGTCCTCGTTAAAGATATCGATCGAGTCAAGATTATGATTTTTACCAAGCATATAGTCGTTTTTGTCATGGGCAGGCGTCACTTTAAGACAACCGGTACCGAAATCTATTTCCACATAACGATCCTCGATAACAGGTATTACGCGGCCGACAAGAGGAACGATGACCTTCTTGCCTTTAAGCCAAGAATTCTTCGGATCCTTGGGATTGATACACATGGCAGTGTCTCCCATTATTGTTTCCGGACGGGTAGTGGCTAC
>CAZULD010000174.1:0-4250 GCA_964621135.1 uncultured Bacteroides sp.
CACCCGTGGTATCAGATGTACCCCGTCGGTGAGAATCCTTTCTATAACGCCGTAGCCCCCCATGACTATAGCGTCCTCAACGACTGGAATCAGGGCGGCAACCCGCTCGTCGAGCAGCAGTGGACCGACGCTATCCGCTACTGGATGACGGCCTACAACGTCGACGGCTTCCGCTTCGACCTCGTCAAGGGCCTCGGCGACAACGACAGCTACAATGCCGGCACAGACGGCTACAACGCTTCGCGCATCAACCGCATGAAGCGCCTCCACGCCGTCATCAAGTCAGTCAAGCCCGACGGTATCCACATCAACGAAGACCTTGCCCAGCCACGCGAGGAGATCGCCCTCGGCGAAGACGGCATGCTCCAGTGGGCCAACATCAACTCCGCTTCGGGCCGTCTGGCCGCAGGCTGGAATGTCGGTGAAGAGGGCATACCCTCGTCGCTCAACTACGGATCGCCGATCACCGCCTTCCTTTCGACCCTTCAGGACGGCCGTCCATGGGGCTCGACCGTTTCCTACGCCGAGAGCCACGACGAGCAGCGCATCGGCTACTATGTCGAGGCCGACGGTAAGAACAATTCCGTGCGCACCAACGCTTATCGCCGCATGGGTGTCCTCGCCGCCGAGATGCTCCTCACTCCCGGCCCGAAGATGATCTGGCAGTTCGGCGAACTCGGTGATGCTCAGAACACCAAGTCGTCAGACGGCAACAACACTTCGCCCAAGACCGTTGTTTGGAATCTTCTCGACGAAGAAGGCCCCGCAGGTCTCCACGATACCTATCAGGCACTCTGCAACCTCCGCCTCTCTAACCCCGAACTTTTCGCCGAGGATGCTGAGTTCGAGACCACTAACCTCGACGCTACTCTGGTGACCGCCCGCACCATGCGTCTCCGCGCGGGCAACAAAGAGGTCGTTGCGCTGATCAACACTTCGACCACCGCTCAGGCCAAGACCGTTTCCGCTCCCGTTTCCTGCGGCGATCCGTCGGCTTATGAATTGTTATTCGTAACGCCCGGCGTAACTGTCACTCCCACCGCGGCCGACGGTTCTCTGTCTGTGCGCCTGCCGGGCAGCAGTTTTGCCCTCTACGCTTCGCCCGAAGTGTCGGCCGGCATCGCCGACGTCGTTGTCGACGCCGATTCCGAGGCTGATGCTGTCTACTATAATCTGCAGGGTGTGCGCGTCGCCGATCCGTCTGTTCCCGGCCTTTACATCCGCCGCAGCGGCTCGACCGTCACCAAAATCATCCGCTAAGGTCTTATCCACTTGATACAAAGGCGGCCTCGATTCAACTGAGTCGAGGCCGTCTTCGTTATGTTGTAGTGAGCTGGCGGTCAGAATGCGATGTTGCCGGGAGCGGTGAGGATGTGATAAAGGAGGTCGTGGAAGAGGTTATGGTCGCCTTGGCGCGAACCGACACCCTTGCTCATTGCGTCATAGCGGCGGATTGCCGCTATGATTTCTATGACCTGAAAGGCGTTGTAGTTCTGCATACCAGCGCGGTAACGCCGCAGTTGGAAGGGCGATCTGAGCTTTAACTCGGCCATAAGCGACGAATCGCTGCGGTCAGGCGCATAGAACGCCGCCAGCAGGTCGGCGAAGTAGGCGAATATCGACGACGCGCTCACCACCAGCGGATTGTTCTTCGGATTGGCGCGGAAATAGTCGGCGATTATAAACGCCCTTTTCGCGTCTCTGACCGACAGGGCGTCGACCAGCTCGAAGTTGTTGTAGTCCTTGCTCATGCCGATGTTGCGCTCGACAGCTTCGGCTGTTACGGTCGCGCCGGGGCCTAACGCCGTGGTCAGCTTGTTGATTTCGTTGTAGAGACGGCTCAGGTCAGTGCCGACGTAGTCGCGCAGCATCTCGAGAGCCTTAGGGTCGGCTTTCAGACCCTTTGAGCGGATAAATTCGCTGATCACGGCCGGAGCGTTGTGATCTTTCAGTTTGACCGATTCGAAGATCACACCGTTGGCTCTGACAGCCGCGAGCAGTTCCTTGCCTTTGGCCTGCGCGCCGCGGCAGCAGATGACGAGTACGGTCGTCGAGGCCGGCGACGCAGCGTAGCGGTGGAGCTGATTGAGTTTCGTTGCCGGTATGGCCTGGGCTTCCTTGAGGATGACTACCTGACGGTCGACCATCATCGGATACTGCATGCACAGATCCATCACGGCGCCCGGCTCGACCTCGGGAGCATAGAGCACATGGTAGTTGAACTCCTTTTCTTCCTCGGATAGAATGTTTTCGAAGCGCTCTACGAGCTGGTCGATGTAGTAGCCCTCCTCGCCGTGGAGCAGGTAGACCGGAGCCAACTGTCCGTTGGCGATCTGACGGCAGATCGAATCGTATGTTGCGGCGGGTGCGGTCATGTTTGAAATAAAGTTGTAAATTTGTAGCGAATTTACAAAAAAATATGCTGCGTTACAAATGGACTCGTTCAATAAGTCACTCAATCTTCCGACATTCGACGTCCGCGTCGAGCGGAGCGCCGACGGCATCGTGAGGATTTACGACCGTCTGCGTCGTAAATTCGTGGCTCTCACGCCCGAAGAGTGGGTGCGCCAGCATTTTGTGAATTATCTTGTCTCCGCCCGCTCATATCCTGCCGGACTGATGGCCAGCGAGGTCAGTCTGAAGCTCAATCATACTTCCCGCCGCTGCGACACGCTGGTCTACTCGCGTTCGGGCCGTCCGCTTGTCGTCGTGGAGTACAAAGCGCCGTCGGTCGCCGTCACCCAGGCCGTGTTCGACCAGATCGCGCGCTACAACAGCGTCATCGGCGCTCCCTATCTGATCGTCAGCAACGGTGTGGCGCACTACTGCTGCCGCTTCGATGACGAGCGTCAGAGTTACGTTTTTCTGAAAGATATTCCTGATTATAACGATTTGTAGCCGACCGACTTACTTGAAGAAGTACGCGACGCGCACGGCATACGATCTGCTGCGTGCGCTGTAATTGTCGAGCAGCACGGTCTTGAGCGCGTAAGTCATGCCCCAACTGTAGTGGAACGATACCTGCCAACGGCGAAACAGTTCGACACCGCCGCCTACTGACACACTCAGATCGCCTCCGGCGTATTTGAACGCATCGCATTTTCCATGGCCTACGAGGATGTTGAAGTCAGGGCCGCCGTAGACAAACGGTGCCACGATATCCTCCAGACCGTTGAGACGAGTCCATTTGAAGCGGAGGTGCAGTGGGAGCTGGATTGTGTGCAGGCGCACACGTTCGTCGCCGTAGCCCTGCGAAGCCCAGATCTTGCGCTGACCGAGATTCACTTTCGCGCCGAGCTGATTGTAAAGCAGACCCAGATCGAGACCGAATCCGAGTCCGGGAAACATCATTTCGCCCTGAATACCCGCCTGATAGCTGAACGTTTGCGACACATCGACAAGATCCTGTTTGAACTTAAGGTTGGTGAATTCGGGAGCGACCAGTGCAGCGTAGCGGAACTGAGCATTTGCGGCTGCTGCTCCGGCAAAGATCATTGCAGCGATGACAAGGAGTTTCGTGATATGATGTTTCATTACAGATCGTTTGAGTTTAGCGACAGCAAAGATAAGCTAAAAATCTTAAACCGCAGATATATTAACGATTTTTTCGATGCGAGAAATGCGTTGCCCCCGAGCGCCCCCGATCAAATATCTCGTTATTCTTTACAAATCTTACCGAGAGCGAAGAAAAAGACTTTTAATCGTGGTGTATAAGTTTTCCTTGCTTATCGAACACGGAGATCCCATTTGCGTACTCATTTAATGCAAATGTATAATCTGTTTTTGAGACTATAATTGAGTCTTCTCTATCTTTCTTATTAAGAGCCCGCACGAGGGTATAATATGTGGCGGAATCGCACGGGAGTTTAGTAATGGCCGACGGAACTAAGTGATTGATATGTATGATATTGAATTGCTTGCTCTTTATCTCTCGGATATAAAAATTATTTTCGTCAATAATATAAAATGTATCGGGTGCTATAAAATATATTTTGGGTGCAGTTACGGGAGTATAATTGAATTCAATAATGTCTGTTGAAAAAGTATCGGTACGACTAAAGTAAAGCCTACCCGTATATATTCTTTTCCCATCAGTAGTATCGGCTTCAGCGAGGTGTTCAATTTTATAATGTATGCCGGCTTCAGGAACGAAACCCGTGCTTTCTCTTCCGAAGAGTGTGTACAAGTAAAATATAACGATAAAGGCAGCTATGGGAGTAAGACAACCCCATTTTATTACCTTAGCATAA
>CAZULD010000175.1:0-4198 GCA_964621135.1 uncultured Bacteroides sp.
GCAAAAAAGACAGGTCAAACATCCTAAAATTAATAATACCTTTTTTAGCACTGTTATATGCCTAAAGCATAAAGGAAGAAGAGATAATATATCTACCCAAACGCAATATTTTATAGCCGGTCTCGCAAGCCCGCTTCTATAAAAATAAAATAGATCTGCCAGCATAAGCACACAATCAAACAGCATACCCACATTGTTGCCTTGTTTTTAATCACAGATATTATTATGAAGACAGAGGCAATCGGTAGCAGGAACCATTGATAAAATAATTCTTGAGTGACCAATCCTTTCAGCGCCCAGTCCTGACATGCCATAAGATGTATCGGTAAGATTATTAATTCGTTTATACTTATATATAAACCTATCGCTAACAACGCTCGCAATACATCGTTGTTGCTCTTACGCGTCAAAAATAACCCCAAACACAGAGCAATAACATAACTTATAAATGATATAATATATGATAACGAGGCCATAAAATTCGTTTTTAATTATTATTCAATGATCGCACAGTTGATATTGCGCCCATGCTCATCTACTCTGTAATAGTATTCCGATTCAGAAGTATCCCCATAAGTAATTACAGGATGGAACTGATAAAATAAGGGCTCTGCCGAAAATAATATAACATAGTCAATCCAAGATTCATCCTTGTTGAATATGTATAAAGGATCATATTCAATCGATTCAATCGGCGCACCGAAAGAGATCAAATGGCCTTGACCGTCGCCAAATCTATCTTGAAAGTTTGTTGCGATTGGATCGTAATGACTATATCCACCCTCAAATGCATATTCAAACGCAATGGGCTCGCGCTTAGTCATTAACGCGAAGAAATAGCAGTTTATAGTTGCTATAAATATTATTATAATTGCAATTCTCTTGGTTTGCATATATTTTTATTCTGCAAATAAAAGTAAAATAATATGAGAAATATTTTATAGATTCATATTCATGGAGGTGGAGGGCGGGAGATTAGCGGATAATGATTTCGTCGGTGAAGACGAAGCGCCAGCGGTTGAAGGCCTGATAGCGGACATAGCGCGTGCGGACGTTGCCGGCCCATGAGAATGTGCGGAATGCGACTTTGTTGTCTTTCATCAGGTTGGTCGTTATGGTGGTAAGTGTGGTGAAGTTCTCGCCGTCGTCAGAGCACGATATGATGACTTTCTCCGGGAACCACACGTTCGGCGGGCATAACTGGATGAATTCCGCACCGATATAGGTGATGTCGGTCGGTTTCTCGAGATCAATCGTCACATCCATGTCGCGGTCTGTATCGCCGTTGTAGAATCCTTGCCAGCGGCCGTCGGTGTAGATCCATCCTCCGCGCTGACCGTCTGTCAGAGCCGTGTCGCCTCCGGCGGCATATTTTTCGGGCCACTGGGGCTGATTGTAGATCACTCGTTTGCCGCGGGCCAAGTGGTCGACCGGCTCGGTCGATTCTTTGCGGTTGCCGATCTCGTTGCTGAGATCGAAGGCGTTATAGCCTTCGTCGCGCAGCCGGCCGTTAAACGCGAGGGCACGTTTACGGAAGTCGTCGTAGTGGCGTCGGTCCTGCGGCGTCCAGCCGATTTCGGCAGTCGCCATCACGCGGGGATAGAGCATGTATTCGGCGTGGTCGTCGGTGGCCACATATTCGGTGAATAGGGTAGCCTCGATGCCTTTGATGTGGGCGCGGGTGGACGCAGCCAGCGAGTCGGGTGCGGGATTGAAGCTGTACATCAGGCTAATCGGAAGATAGCCGCCGATGGCTTCGGGCTGGGTGTGGGGCGCGTCCTGATAACCGTCGAGGTAGCAGTATTTTCCGGGTGCCATCACGGCATCATGGCCGTTCTCGGCAGCCTTGAAGCCGTTCTGCGGACCGCGCCACGACAGGACGGTCGCATTCGGAGCAAGTCCGCCTTCCATTATCTCGTCCCAGCCGATCAGTGCGCGGCCTTTGGAGTTCAGATAGTTCTCGATGCGCTTGATAAAGTAGCTCTGCAGTTGGTCTACGTTGTTGAGACCTTCGTCGGCCATGCGTTTGAGACATTTTTCGCAAGTGCGCCATGATTGTTTCGACGCTTCGTCGCCTCCGATATGAATGTACTCTGACGGGAATACTTCAATCACCTCATCCAGAACGTTCTGAAGAAATTCGAAGGTCTGATCGTTGCCGATACAGAAATCGGAGTGCTTGAACGGCTCGCCTGTGCACGAGAGTTCGGGGTAGGCGGCGAGCACTTCTTCAGAGTGGGCCGGCATTTCGATTTCGGGAATTACGGTGATAAAGCGGTCGGAAGCATAGTCAATGATCTCACGAAGATCGTCTTTGGTGTAATAGCCGCCGTGAGCATCGGGATCGGTCGACTCGCAGTAACGGCCGTCCCATTGCTTCCATGTCTCACCTTTTCGCCACGCGACATACTCGGTCAGACGCGGATAGCGTTCGATCTCCATACGCCAGCCTGCGCCGTCGGTCAGGTGGAGGTGAAGGCGGTTGATTTTCATGCGCGACAGTGCGTCGATCTGCTTCTTGATGAAATTTTTATCGCGGAAATTACGACTAACGTCGATCATCACTCCGCGATAGCCGAAACGCGGACTGTCGGTGATCTCCATTGGTGAGAGCATATTGTCGCCGCTGTTCTCGATTAGCTGGCGAAGGGTCTGAAGACCATAGAACAGCCCGGCACCGTCGGCCGCCTCGATTGTCACGCCGTGTTTGTCGACCTTAAGTCGGTATGCTTCGGGCTGCATGTCATCCGAGACCATGCGCAGGTCGATGCAGTTTTTGGTCTTTTTCCGGTTTTCATTGTCGGCTCCGAGCAGTGATGACATAGACGCGCGGAGTTTGCGGGCCGTTGCATCGTCAGCCCCGGTGATGCGCCATGTTGTCTTATCGTCAATGCGGGAGCCTTTACCTTCGGTGGTCGTGACTTCGGCGGGGAGAGGAATGATATTGAGTTCTGTCGCGTGTGCGGCCGTGCAGATCGCTGCGGCAGCGAACAGAGAGATAAACAGTCTTTTCATGGATTAAAATGGCTTTAGTTGAGCTCTTCGCGGATGTGGTACATCGGGCGGCGCTTCACTTCGATGAATATTCGGCCGATATATAGGCCGATCACGCCTATGGCAAGGAGGATTATGCCCCCGACAAACCAGACGGACAACATCAGTGATGCCCAGCCGTGTTCGGCTGTGCCGGAGATCAGCGAATATAATACATAGATGCCTATACCGATGGAAATCAGGACGAAGATCAGACCGGTCGACAGAATGCTGTATATGGGTTTGACGGAGAATGATGTTATGCCGTTGAGCGCAAGGGTGAGCATCTTTGACACGGTGTACTTCGACACACCGGCTTCGCGCTCGCTGATGACATCGTCGACGGTCGTAGAGCGGAATCCGATCATCGGAATTATGCCGCGCAGATAGATATTTCGCTCTTCGTAGCGAGCCAGTTCCTCTACCACACGGCGGCTCATGAAACGGAAGTCGGCGTGGTTATAAACAGTCTCCACTCCGAGGCGCTTCTGCAGTTTGTAGAATGCTACGGCTGTCATGCGCTTGAGTGCCGGATCGGCCTTGCGCGACACTTTGACGCCGTAGACAACGTCGTAACCTTCGGCGTAGGCGTCGAGCATCTTGCCGATAGCCTCGATGTCGTCCTGAAGATCGACGTCAACAGTCACAACGGCGTCGGCAGTCTTGACGGCAGTGAGCATTCCGGCAAGGATGGCCTTCTGATGGCCTGCGTTGTGGGCCAGATCAATGCCTTTGAAGCGGACGCTGTCAGCGCTGTGCAGCCGGGTGATGAGCTCCCATGTGCGATCGCGGCTCCCGTCGTTGACAAAGAGCACATAACTGTCGGCGGTCACCTTTCCTTCGGCATGGAGGCGGTTGAGCAGGTCGTCGAGGCGTTGAGCCGAATGGTCGATGACCTCTTCTTCGTTGTAGCAGGGGCAGACTATGGCAAGGCGTATCATGGCTGCATTATTTGTTTTACGAAATCATAATAAGTTTCGGTCTCGTCGCCGCGTTTTTTGAAATAATCGATCAGATCACCGAGTCGCCGGGCCATCTCCGGGCCGGAATTGTGACGGATGATGTAGGGCAGTTTGAGATCCGGGCGTGACGAGAGGTCGAAAAATTCCCAAGGGTGGAAATATGTGGCGAAGTAGCCGTCGTGGCGCGCAACTCTCAGAGCCAA
>CAZULD010000176.1:0-4110 GCA_964621135.1 uncultured Bacteroides sp.
CTTTCATAAGAAGAGTGGTGTTAGTCAGGGTTATTCCTGTGACAGGCGTGGGGACAACTGTAACTTTGCATTCTGCGCTCACTTCATCGCAGGTAGCGGTGATGTTGACTTCTCCGAGTGCGAGAGCGGTGACTTTGCCGTCGGCATCCACAGTTGCGATCGACTCGTCGGCTGAAGTCCATGTCACAGTTTTGTCGGTAGCATCTTCGGGTAAAACCTCTGCTGACAGAGTTACAGATTCACCGACTTTAAGAGTAGCTGAATCCTGACTGAGTGTTATGCTTTGTGCAGGAGTCGGAACGACGGTAACCTTGCAGTTCGCAGTGACCTCGCCGCAGGTTGCGATGATGTTGACTTCTCCGAGTGCGAGGGCTGTTACTTTGCCGGTGGCATCGACGGTAGCGATAGATTCGTCGGCAGACGACCATGTAACAGTTTTGTCTGTAGCATCAGCGGGGAGAACCTCTGCATTCAGAGTTACGGATTCACCAACTTTAAGCGTTGCAGAATCCTGACTTAGGGTTATGCTTTGTGCGGGCGTGGGAACGACAGTTACTTTGCATTCCGCGCTGACCTCGCCGCAGGTAGCGATGATGTTGACTTCTCCGAGGGCAACGGCTGTAACTTTGCCGTCGGCATCAACGATAGCGATTGATTCGTCGGCAGACGACCATGTGACAGTCTTGTCTGTGGCGTCAGCGGGAAGAACCTCTGCAGTCAGAACAACGCTTTTACCTACTTTGAGGGTTGCAGAATCCTGGCTGAGGGTAATGCTTTGTGCGGGAGTGGGAACTACGGTAACCTTACAGTTAGCACTTACCTCGCCGCAGGTTGCTATAATGTTGACTTCTCCGAGAGCGAGGGCTGTAACTTTGCCGTCGGCATCGACAGTTGCGATAGATTCGTCGGCAGAATTCCATGTAATAGTCTTGTCTGTTGCATCAGCGGGAAGAACCTCGGCTGACAGAGTTACGGATTCACCAACTTTAAGCGTTGCAGAATCCTGACTGAGGGTAATGCTTTGAGCAGGCGTGAGGACAACGGTTACCTTGCATTCCGCGGTGACCTCGCCGCAAGTAGCGATGATGTTTACTTCACCGAGGGCGAGGGCTGTAACTTTGCCGTAGGCATCCACGGTCGCGATAGATTCATCGGCTGACGACCATGTCACAGTCTTGTCTGTGGCATCAACGGGAAGAACCTCGGCTGAAAGGGTGACAGATTCTCCGACTTTAAGCGTTGCTGAATCCTGACTGAGGGTAATGCTTTGTGCGGGAGTTGGAACGACGGTAACTTTGCAATTAGCGGTGACCTCGCCGCAGGTTGCTATAATGTTGACTTCTCCGAGTGCAAGCGCAGTGACTTTACCCTCTGCATCGACAGTAGCTATCGACTCGTCGGCTGAAGACCATGTGACGGTTTTGTCTGTTGCGTCAGCGGGAAGTACTTCGGCAGACAGAGTCACAGACTCTCCGACTTTGAGAGTTGCTGAATCCTGACTGAGGGTAATGCTTTGTGCGGGAGTTGGAACGACGGTAACTTTGCAATTAGCGGTGACCTCGCCGCAGGTTGCTATAATGTTGACTTCTCCGAGTGCAAGCGCAGTGACTTTACCCTCTGCATCGACAGTAGCTATCGACTCGTCGGCTGAAGACCATGTGACGGTTTTGTCTGTTGCGTCAGCGGGAAGTACTTCGGCAGACAGAGTTACGGATTCACCGACTTTAAGCGTTGCAGAATCCTGACTTAGGGTTATGCTTTGTGCCGGCGTGGGAACGACGGTAACCTTGCATTCTGCGGTGACTTCGCCACAAGTTGCGATGATATTGACTTCGCCGAGGGCGACGGCGGTTACTTTGCCGGTGGCATCGACGGTAGCGATGGACTCGTCGGCAGACGACCAAGTGACAGTCTTGTCGGTAACATCCGCGGGAAGAACCTCGGCTGAAAGAATTACAGACTCACCGACTTTAAGGGTCGCTGAATCTTGACTGAGGGTAATGTTTTGTGCAGGCGTGGGGACAACGGTTACCTTACATTCCGCACTTACCTCGCCGCAGGTTGCTATAATGTTGACTTCTCCGAGGGCGAGTGCTGTAACTTTGCCGTTTGCATCGACGGTAGCGATAGATTCATCGGCTGAAGACCATGTAATAGTCTTGTCTGTGGCATCAGCGGGAAGTACTTCGGCAGACAGAGTTACAGACTCACCGACTTTAAGGATTGCTGAATCCTGACTGAGGGTAATGTTTTGTGCAGGCGTGGGGACAACGGTAACTTTGCAGTTCGCGGTGACTTCGCCGCAGGTTGCGATGATGTTTACTTCTCCGAGTGCAACGGCAGTGACTTTACCGTTAGCATCGACGGTTGCGATTGATTCATCTGCTGATGACCATGTGACAGTCTTATCTGTAGCATCAGCGGGAAGAACCTCGGCAGAAAGAATTACAGACTCTCCGACTTTAAGCGTTGCAGAATCCTGACTTAGGGTTATGCTTTGTGCGGGCGTGGGAACGACAGTTACTTTGCATTCCGCGGTGACCTCGCCGCAGGTTGCGATGATGTTTACTTCGCCAAGTGCGAGGGCTGTTACTTTGCCGGTGGCATCGACGGTAGCGATAGATTCGTCGGCAGACGACCATGTCACAGTCTTGTCTGTAGCGTCAGCGGGGAGAACCTCGGCTGAAAGGGTGACAGACTCTCCGACTTTAAGGATCGCTGAATCCTGACTGAGGGTAATGCTTTGTGCAGGCGTGGGAATGACGGTTACGACACAAGTGGCCGTAAGTTCGCCGTTGGCAGCCGTGATGGTAGCCTCGCCGAGTGCGATTGCGGTAACATTGCCTTCGTCATCAACTGTAGCGATCGACTCGTCAGAAGAAGACCATGTGACGGTTTTGTCAGTGGCGTCTTCAGGTAAAACGGTCGCGGTAAGAGAGACCGACCCGCCCACCATGAGCTCAGCCGTCGGCTGACTGATAGTTATGCTTTCCGCCGGAGTTGGAACGACGGTTACCTTGCAGTTCGCACTTACCTCGCCACAGGTAGCGATGATGTTTACTTCTCCGAGGGCAACGGCTGTGACTTTACCGTCGGCATCAACAGTTGCGATTTTCTCATCCTCAGATGACCATGTGACAGTCTTGTAGGTGGTGTTTTCCGGAAGGACAGTCGCTGTCAGCGTTACGGTCTCGCCCACCTTCAGCTCGGCAGAATCATGGCTCAGCGTGACGCTTTCGGCAAGCACGGGATTGACCTTCACCATACATGTTGCGCTCGCATCGCCGCATTTGGCAGTAATGGTAACTTCTCCAACTGACAGGCCTGTCACTACTCCGTCGGCAGTAACTGTTGCGATCGATTCGTCAGAAGACGACCAAGTCACCGTCTTGTCAGTAGTATCATCGGGCAGCACTTCGGCCGTCAGAGTCACGCTTTCGCCGACTCTCATCTCAGCCGACTCTGCGCTCAGAGTGACGCTTTCGGCCGGGGTGGGGATGACAGTTACCGTGCATGTGGCACTCACTTCGCCGCAGGTTGCTGTGATCGTCGTCTCGCCAAGAGCTACACCCGTCACAACCCCGTTCTCATCTACTGTCGCTTTCGATGGGTCGCTTGAACTCCATGTCACAGTCTTGTCAGTAGTCTCCTCGGGGAAAACTTCGGCTGTCAGAGTCACGGTTTTACCCACCATCACCTCGGCTGACTCCGCGTCAAGAGTTACTCTTTCGGCCGGGGTGGGGATGACTGTTATCGCGCAGGTGCCTGTCGCCGAACCACATTGGGCTGTGATCGTCACCTCGCCGGCTCTTATTGGGGTTACGTTGCCACTGTCATCTACGGTTGCGACCGTCTCGTCGCTTGAGTACCATTGTATAAATTCCCTGTTGTCGGCATCTTCGGGCAGGGGAGTGGCTTTGATTGTAAGGGGCTCGCTATCTGTTATCGTTGCTGAGGAGGGATCCATCTCTACACTCGTCACCGGGATTCCAACTGAAACATAGCATGTCGCTTTTTTATCGTTTGGCGTGGTGGCGGTAATTGTAGCTACTCCTTTATATATTGCCGTCACTTTACCGTTTGCATCGACGGTTGCGACCGACTCGTCAG
>CAZULD010000177.1:0-4016 GCA_964621135.1 uncultured Bacteroides sp.
CGCGGGATTGCCGAGGGTAGTCATGGCAGCAAGCAATGGGAAGGTTTCGAGAGCCGTCGACATAGTTCGGAGAGGCACTTCGGTTGCATAAAGCGTAGCGGCTTCAAGGGCCTCGTCTCGAGCGGCTCGTTCGTCGTCAGTGGATTTAGGCATCTGGATAGCAGCCATGATACGGTTGAAAGCAGCAGTATCCTCGTCGACGAGTTCGAGCAAGCGTTCCATCAACTGCTGGCCGCTGTCGGCATAGTCGGAGAACTCTTTCCAACGATCGTCCCAGCCGGCCTTATGGGCTGAAAGATTGGCTACCATCGTGCCGAGGGCGGCAGCGAGCGCACCCATATAGGCCGAGATAGAGCCGCCGCCGGGAGCAGGCGCTTCAGAGGCCGTGAGTTCCGAAAATTTACGGCAGGTGAGATCGGTGAGCAGATTTTTAGAAGCATCGCCGACCATGTACTCAATGACCTTTTCTTCCGGACGGAAGGGTGCGAGTTCGTCGAGACCCATCGACTTGACGGCGATACGGATAATCTCGTCATCAGGCAGCCCGGTAGAGCGCTGCTGCTTGTGGAGGAAATGACGGCCGGCAGCGATGAGCGTACGTTTGGGGACGAGTCCGACAATCTCAGTGCCTGTCACTCGAATGCCACGTTCAGCAGCCGCACGACAAACTTCGTCGAATGCGACATGGAGAGGGGTCGCGGCAATGTCAGTTATGTTCATAGAGACCTGAGCGATGCCGTATTCGTCAATGAACCATCCGATAGCCTTAGTCCCTTTGAGGGTGCCGGGGAGCATAATCGTGTTACCGTTCTCATCTTTCATAGGTCGACCGTTGGGTTTGCCGCCTTCGCGCTTGGGTCGACCTTTCTCGCGGACGTCAAAAGCGATGGCATTGGCGCGGCGCGTCGAAGTGGTGTTTAGATTGAAATTTACGGCAATCAGGAAGTCGCGCGCACCGACAGCAGTTGCTCCGGTCTTGGCGACAGCATCGGTGAATTCTTTAGGGCCAAAGTCGGGGCCTTCGGTGAGGCTTGACAGACGCTCGGGGAGTGCCTCGTATTCGCCGCGGCGACACACGGCAAGATTCTTGCGTTCGGGGGTAGAGGCTGCGGCTTCGTAATTGTAGACAGGAATACCGAGTTCGTCGGCGATGCGCTTGCCAAGGCGACGGGCAAGCTCGGCACACTCCTCAAGCGTGATGCCTTCAACGGGAATCAGAGGGAGAACATCGGTTGCTCCCATGCGGGGATGGGCGCCGTGGTGCTTCGACATGTCAATCAGTTCGGCGGCACGCTTTACGCTGCGGAAAGCCGCCTCCATAACAGGCTCGGGCTCACCGACAAAGGTAACAACAGTGCGATTTGTGGCCTGACCGGGATCAACGTCGAGGAGCTTCACGCCTTCGACTGACCGGATTGCGTCAGTGATTTCTTTTATAACTTTTTTATCGCGTCCCTCACTGAAATTGGGGACACATTCTATGAGTACTTTTCCCATGGGATTATCAGATTATTTCTTTAGTTGTCAAATTTAAGAAATATTTCTCTAATAACCCAAAAGAGAGTATTGAAATCAGAGCTTATTGTTAGAATAAATGTCGGTAAAAGCGCTGTTGAGACGAGGGATAGGGTCGGCGTAATGGTTGCCGGGCACACTTTGGAACACAGTGTCGATACCGGCCGCGCGAAGCAGAGCGAGAATCTCCTGAGTGTTTTCGCCTACGGAATTAAATGCCGTGACATTTGATTTTGATTCCTGATCACCCAACAGAAAATAACCCTTGCCACTTTTAGCCGGTATGGGACGGCTTTTCATCCACTCGAGGAAACCTTCATACCAGAATGAACCGGACAGAGAGGCAATGTTGGTGAATGTATCACAAACCATCCACTGCCACAAGGAGAAAAGGCCTGACATGGATACGCCGACAAGCGTGCGCTCGACGTCGGGAGCCATTCCTAATGAGTGCTCGAGTTGAGGGATAACTGTCTGCTGAAGAAGTTGCAGGAATTCAGGGGATTCACCCTTGAAAGCAGGTGTCCCTTTAGGGACTCCGGGAGCGGGCCAAGGACTAAAGACATTCTGCCAGTCCATACCGGTGATAACGACGATAGTCGTGTCGTATTTTTCTGCAGCGGGCTCAATCCACCCTTCAAGCATATCCATGGGATAAAGGATGTATGCAACACTGTCTTTGCGGCGGGAAGAGCTGCAAAGACAGTGGAGACCTCCTATTTCAATCGTCTGAGTCATAATATTTCATCATATCCGGCATATCGTGAAAGCCCAACGATTCATAAACGGGTTTACCGTCGGAAGTTGTTTCGAGATAAATCTTTCCGCAGCCGCGTTGCCGAGCTTCAGCGATGAGGCGGGAAACTATGTGATGGGCTATGCCTTTATTGCGGAACGCCTCGCGTACATAAATGTTCATCAGATAAGCACAACGGCCTGAGGGATTGTCAGGCGAAGGCAATTCTTCAGTGAAACACACCGCTCCGCAGCCACACTCCTCGCCGTCATATTCTGCGACTACAGCGAGATGAGTGTCGTCGGCAATATGCTTGGCGAAATACTGACGGTTAGCCACGAGCAAACGTTTTTCAGGCTTTTGCCCGAATACATGCTCAATGACCTCCATGCGCCAACGCATCAATGTCGGAATAGCCTTTATCTCTTTTAGCGTGATCATTGATCGCGTAAATTACTTGTAGGTTCCTTCCTTAAGCACTTTGGGAAGTGACTTCATGTCAATCTTTCCGCGGTGAGTCAACGGGAGTTCGTTGATCTCAACGAAAAATTCAGGGACCATAAAATCGGTAAGTTTCGATTTGAGATATTCGCGCACGTCGTGAAGCGAGAAGCCTTTTCGGGGAACGATATAGGCCACGAGATAGTGCAAGCCTCCTTCATCGAGGAAAGCTCGGACGATGCCACGCTCCACTTCGGGATATTCGTTCAGTACATTCTCAACTTCCTCCGGTTCGACACGTTTGCCGAGAATCATAACCTGTTCGTCTCGACGATGCAGGAAGGCCATGTTGCCGTCGGGGAGTACATAGCCCATATCGCCGCTACGATAGAAACGTGTACCGTCAGGCAGCGTCACAAAGTTGGCCTGTTCGGGAGGATTTCCGACATAGCCACGGTTGACGCCTTCACCGAAGATACAGATTTCGCCAACTTCGCCTCGCGGCAACTCTTTAAAGTTCTTGTCTAGGATTTTTACCTCTACGCCCTTGATAGCCTTGCCGATAGAGAAAGTTCCGTCGTCAAGCGGCGTGGCGTTGTCGACACGGAAATAGTTTGAGCAAACACAGGTTTCTGAGGGTCCGTAAGTATTGTATATTCTTATACCCCTGTTGCGCAGGTTGGTAATATAGCTTGCGCGGATCACGTCACCTCCGCTGATTATCAGATTTACCGATTTCGGGAGCAAGTCGGGTTTCTTGTTTAAGTCGGCTATTAGATAGGGGAAACCGTCGATGATGGTCACGCCGTGGCGTGTGCAGAAGTCCATCAATCCACTTAGAGGCCCGTTGTGAACCTCGATAGTCGGGATTGCGAGCGTAGCACCGTTGAGGAGAGTGGTAAACACTTCTTCGACAAAGATATCGAATGAGCAGACAGAGTATTGCAGCATCACATCGCCGGGACCGGTGTGCATCTCGGCCTCAAATGCCTCGCAGTAGTTTACCACCGAATGATTCTCCTGAATCACCCCCTTAGGCTTACCGGTTGTGCCGGATGTATAGAGAATATATGCTATGCCGTCGGGAGTCGAGCGGTCTTCAAAAGTTTCGGAAGTCGGTGTCAAATCTTCGCAATACTCATCAGTTATAACAAGTTTCACGCCTGCAGTCTTCATCATGTAATCTATACGATCTTTGGGGAGGAACGTTTCTGCAGGAACGTAGGCCGCACCACTTTTCAATACGGCAAGCATGGCAGCGATCTGCTCGGCACCGTGGTGCATTACAATACCGATAAACTTCTCACCTTTATCGTAGAACTTG
>CAZULD010000178.1:0-4000 GCA_964621135.1 uncultured Bacteroides sp.
TCCCCCCAGTAGCCTCCGATATCTTAGAGAATGGATTGACCATACCTTCCCACATCTCCGATGTCAACTCGAAAGCGATTCAAGTTGCGATGGCCGTCAGCAGAGCTAAGAGACCAATGAATATTTCTTGTTTTAATGAGTTATTATCTATTAGTCCTAGCCGAGAAACCACTCTCCAAAATAATTCGAATACGTATTTAGAGACAAATGAAAACACTGTTCTTTTTGAGAATGACATTATTTCCAGTAAAGAAGATGACAATATATCAATATCAGATTCAAATAATGGAGTTCAAGAAAATGAGACAAAAGAGCCATCGTATTTCGATAAGTTTGTGACCAATATTTCCAGTACTAATTGTTTAACCAACACTTTTTCAATATCAAATTCAAGAAAATTAGTATATTTTATAACACATTTCAGTCTAATTATCCTTTCCTTACCATTAGGATGGATATTTTGGTTTGCACTATTCAATAAACTTAAAGGAGCATTAAAAAAATTATTTTTCCCTTATAATATATCTGAATTTGATGAAGGTTCAGACTATTCAACAACAAAATGTTGGGGTATTATAAGTATACCAATTATTGTGATTCTTCTAGAAGGATCTTTCATTCTATATACCAATCAAGACAACAATTCAAATGAATTAAAACAATACCTAACAGAATTCAATTCTCATACTCCATACCTGATGCTTGAGGCCCAAATTGAATCTATGAAAAAGGTTAATAACGATATAGTTTTAACATGCCAATCATCAAATTTACATTCTAACAGAAATTATATAAACAAGCTCAACGTAAATTTATGGAAACCTATTCTTGCATCTATAGATTCAGTAATAAATAAAAGAGGAATGATACGCAATTATAAATTTATTTTTCTGAATGATAATTCTGAAAATGAAATAATAGTACCTGTTTCCGATCTATTAAAATATGAAAAGTTAACTGATTCATCCAAAGCGGAAGATTTTTTACATTCGTATATTTCTCTTGAAAATGAATTTACACCATACCATAAATTGGATAATTTAGTATTAAAAAATGTTGCAGTTTCAACTACTGGTCAAGGATTTGGAATTCGCCATACCTTGAAATACACATTTCAGGATTATGATGGATCACTTTCATCTAAATCAATTGAGGAACAAGGAAGAATTGTTAAACAGAACATTCCTCTTAATTATCCTTTTTTTTATAATTACATAAGTTTAGCTACAGATGGTATCTCTTTTCAAATAGACAGTGAAGGGAAGAACGGGAATGAAATTCTAATTTTAGATACTGAAGACTACGCAGAAATACCTTCAAACTAGCATTCCTTATTAAATATTCAATGGCTAAGATATCATTATTTATATTGATTTTGTAACAACAGATACAGTTAGTAATATAATCATAAATTCTGACAGAAGTTTATTATTCAATAGATTATTATCTAATAGAATAAAAGAATATAATATATTATATATGCAACTGAAAGCAGGATCTGAACTTCAGAATGGAAAATACCGTATCATCCGTGTCCTTGGACAGGGAGGATTCGGTATTACGTATTTGGCTAGCGGTGCAAGAGGGAAACACATTGCGATCAAGGAGTTTTTCCCTTCTGGACAATGCATCCGAAATGAGGAAACAGGATATGTCTCTTTGTCAAATGAGATGACAGGTCCTAAAAAGAAATTCATATCAGAAGCTCAAAAAATAACCTTACTTCATCATAAAAATATAGTAAAGGTCATAGAGGTATTTGAAGAAAACGGAACGGCTTATTATGCTATGAAATATATTAAAGGAGAACCATTAGCTGATTTAATAAGAAGCAAGTCGTTTTCTATAGAGGAATCCTTGGAGATAATAAAACAAGTTGCAGAAGCAATAGGACACATTCATTCTAAAAGGATGCTTCATTTGGATATTAAGCCAACGAACATAATGATGTGTTCATCCAATAACGTACCCGTAGTGATAGATTTTGGAATTTCAAAAACATACGACGATCAAGGTAATGCTAATACTACTCTGTTCCCGGCTGCCAGTTTGGGGTATGCGTCTGTTGAACAATTAAATGGTGAAGTAAACAACTTTGCTCCACAACTTGATATTTACTCTTTAGGGGCAACCTTCTATTCCACTTTAACAGGCCAACTACCTCCATACCCATCTGAATCGACGACTAATAGGCTTAACTTCCCCTCTAATATTCCAATAAAGATAAAAGGAATTGTGATGAAAGCTATGGCTTATCATCCAGCTGATAGATATTCTTCTATTAAGGAGTTCTTAAAAGATTTTTCTTATAATAATAAATCGGATAAACAGAAACAAGATAACATTGAAAACAATGTATCTATAGAAAACGCAAGACCTATAATTAGAAGTTTTCGCGTAGTAAACGAAGCTCCTTATCAAATTGGAGACGAAATTCAAATTAGATGGTCGATTCAAAATGCCGAACAGGTGTTCTTAAATGGTAAACCCTTAGATATTTCAATTAAGTCTAAGAAAATTAGATATTCAACTCTCGGCAATAAAAGATTGGTACTTAAAGCTAAGAATTCTGCGGGCGAGATATCAAGAACCTTAAATTTTGAAATAGAAAATAATCAAGAAGATTCAAAAAGCAAAACAGCAACAACTGAAGGAAAAGAAGATACAAACCTTATTATTGCAGATTTTGTAAAACCCATTTCTCCTACAATTAAATTCTTGCGTCGCGTAGATACAAAAAGAGTTTACGTTGGAGATATAGTAACACTTGAATGGGAAATAGAAGGAGCGAACTCTATTGCCATAAACGGTGAGATATTACCATCAAATTATAATGCCTATAAAATCAAGATCTTAAATCAAGGTGAAAATACAATTTCTTTGAAAGCAACTAATACTGGAGGAACAGTAGAAAAAGAACTTGCGATTTACGCAAAATCTAAAGAAGCTCCTGAAATTAGTTATTTAGTTACTTGGAATCTTCCATCAGAAGTATTCTTAGGAGATATTATAAACGTTCATTGGAAAGTTAATGATGCTGAGTCCGTGACTTTAAATAATGTTAATGTACCTATACAGGCCAGAGAAAAAAATATTAAAATTACAAATGATGGAGTTTTTGAGGTTATTCTTACTGCTAAAAATAAATTTGGGACAACTAAAAAAATAAAAAAGATAACTGTAACTCCCAAGAAGAATTCATTGTACCTAAAGCAACCATCGAGTAATAAAAACTCATCTTGTGATGTGGAAACTGTACACGCAGATAATAATGAGGAACAGATATCAAAGCAGAATGATACAATATGCTTTATCGTATCATTTCTTATAAATGGTATTCTAATGGCCATTTGGATATGGATTACCTCAAACCTTATAACATTATCCGCATCGGATTGGAAACTTTGGGTTATTGGAGTACTTCCTTTCCTGATAATTCTCTTTTTTTCCTGTAAAAAATTAAAAAAATAAACTATGTATGAAAAAAAGACATTCCGACAAATATCCACAAATAGTAGCTATTAATAATATTATGGTTACATCTCCTCAAAAATACAAAATAGATATAAGAAAATGAAACTTAAAGGGAAAGTAGAACTTCAAAATGGGAAATACCGAATTATCCGTGTCCTTGGGCAAGGGGGATTTGGGATTACTTATCTGGCGGAGCATACAATGCTGGATAAGATGGTGGCGATAAAGGAATTCTTTCCGAAGGAATATTGCGACAGAGATGAGAATACAAGTCATGTGACGGTAGGGACAAAAAATTCTGTCGATATCGTTGAGATGCTTAGAGGTAAGTTTATAAAGGAAGCAAAGAATATTTCCAAACTTCGGCATCCTAACATCATTACGATTCATGATATATTCCAAGAGAATGGGACCGCCTACTATGTTATGGAATATGTAGAAGGTTCTTCTTTATCCCAGATGGTCAAGGAGCAAGGAGCTCTTGCGGAAGAGAAAGCATTAGGATACATCCGAAAGATAGCGGATG
>CAZULD010000179.1:0-1496 GCA_964621135.1 uncultured Bacteroides sp.
CGTCGGTTTAGCAAACCGGTGGTTTCAGCCACTCACCCACCTCTCCTTTCCGGTTGGCCTGCGGCTAACGTGGTGCAAAGGTAGACAATGTTTTTTTATCTGGCAAATTTTTTTGAGCCTTTCTCGCGCATTTCGTCAAAATTCGCCCCGAACCGATTTAATGACCTTGCCCGGAGCGCCGCCAACCGCCGAACCGCTCCACCGACCGCCGTCCGCGCCTCCACGTCCTTCGTCACCACAGCTCACTTTTTCTCAACCACATTCCTCAGAAAGTCTTCAAGCGAATCGTCCTTCGCCAGCCCGAATTTCTGTTTCAGACGGAAACGCGCCACTCTCAGACCATTGTCCGTAATATGCATCAGATTGGCGATCTCCTGATTGGTCAACCCCATATAAATATATGTACACAGCCTGATGTTGGCCGTCGTGAGCCCCGGAGCCAGTGCCTTCAGACGCTTCGCAAACTCCGGACTGACGTTGGCAAACGCTTCCTCAAACGTTTCCTTTTCGTTTTTACCCGCCATGTGAAGTTTCACATTCGTTTTGATCTGCGCAAGGTCCTTACTGTCCACATTTCCTTTCTGACTCATGCGCTCCGTCTCCGTTTTCACATAGTCCAGCAGTTTCTCCGTCTCCTCGTTGTGCATCGACATCGCCAGTATCTTGCGCTCGTTGCGCTCCGCTTCCAGCTTCATCTGCAACGTTTTCACCCTCTGGCGGCTCCTCCACCGGCTGACCGTCACCACTAACGCTATTATTATAGCCCCGCTGATCAGCAATATGAGATACTGCCGCTGCTTCATCTCCCGGCGCTCTGCCTCCACCTCCATATCGTAGCGGTGTATCGTGTTAAGACGTTCCTGATACACCTTTTCGCCTGCCGCCTGATTCTCGTTCAGCTCATTTTTCAGCTCGACATATTTCTTCATATAGTCGAGAGCCTTGTCGCTCTTGCCGATTCGGTTGTAATAGTCAGCCAAGGCTTCATATTCCATTATCACTAAGTCGGGGTCACTCAGCTCGCCCAAATGTTTCTCACACAACGTTGCAAAATACCCTCCCTTATCTAAATCATTGTGTTCTAATGAGTACCTGCACAGGAGACCCTCGTATAACCCTCTCGGTCCAATAATTTCGATCTCCGCAGGGGTAGTCTGTGCGATCTGTTTGGCCATTTCATAACCATCAAAGAGCGATGCGCTGTCATTATAGAAATAATAGTGGTTACGCAGCATTATTTCCTGAAGGTGTATATCGTCGTACTCCTTCGCTTGTGCGAGTATTTTGTCATATTCCTGTTGCGCCTCATCAAATCTTTTAAGTTGACACATCAGTGTGAATTTGTTGATGCGCAACCCGTCGCGTCGGCTTTCGAGACCTGCGAGCTCAAACAGCGAATCGGCCATCTCGAGATAGTGCAGGCTCAGTTCCGGTGTGCCGGGATAGAGCAGATTGTTTGAAATGTACATCGCCATATTGCCCTGCTGGCCCCAGTC
>CAZULD010000179.1:1596-3975 GCA_964621135.1 uncultured Bacteroides sp.
TGCGCCCTCGGGTGCGCGGCGGCAACTTATTGCCCCAAGGGCTATAAGCACCGAAATCAGTGATATTGTCAGTAAATGTTTCATGCCGCAAAGTTACAATGAAACGTCCGATTTACCTACATGTTTCATCGCCGTTACGCATTACATTTTGCCGATGTAATGTTTTGAAACGCCGTTTCACGCCCCCTCTCGGACTGTACATCTTAAATTTGCTTCTGCAAAACTTTTTTAGTCTATAACCTTTGATAACTAAGTCCGACATATCCCGCGCTTCACTTGCCGTCATCTCCGCTGTCATGATGTCCCTTCTGACGGTGACTCCCTCAGCCGTTGCTCAGCAGACCGACACTCTCGCGATCAATATATATTATCATCAGGGCCAATCCGACTTCGATCCCGATTTTCGCTCCAATCCCGCCGACATCGGCCGCCTTACGTCCGTGCTCGGAGCCGGCGCCGACCTCAATATCCGCCGTATAACGATTGTTTCAAGTGCCTCGCCCGAAGGTAACACACTGTTTAATCAGCGCCTGTCCGACGACCGATCGGCTACCGCTCGCTCACTCCTCTCATTCATCCCGCTCGACAGCGCCCTCGTTTCCGTCTCCTCGATCGGCATCGACTGGCAGGGCCTCTCAGCCTTACTTGCCTCATCTTCGCTTCAATATGCTCGTGAGGCGATTGACATTATCGACTCCACTCCCGAATGGATTGTCCGCGGTGGCGTTGTCGCCGGCGGCCGCAAGAAGCGCTTGCGCGAGCTCCACGATAACGTTCTGTGGCAGAACATGGAGCGCGACCTTTTTCCCGATCTCCGTGTTTCGAGGATTTCCGTCATCTATGATCGTCTGTCGCCTCTGCTCCCTGACACTCTCTCCGCAGATACCATTGTCTCCGCCGGCCCCGCCGTCGTTGACGCTCAGCCTGCCGTCTCTCAGACTTCCGTCGTCGTCGACCTTGCTCCGGATACACCCGTCCGGGCTGATTACGCTCGCCCTGTCATGGCGCTCCGCAGCAATCTGCTTTTCGATGTCCTTGCTGTGCCCGATCTCGGCGTCGAATTCAATCTCGGACGCGGATGGACCGTCGGTGCCGACGCTTTTTATGCTTGGTGGAACCGTTCTGACCTTAGTCGTGTCTGGCGCTGGCAGGGTGGCGAGCTATATACAAAGAAGTATTTCGGACGCCGTGCGCGCCCGATGATGTCAGGTTGGTTTGCCGGCGCTTACGCTCAGATTCTCCGCTACGACGTTCTGTTGGGCTCGTCCGGCAGTTTGTCCGGCGGTTCGGGCGCGGGTTTCTTCGATCATCCTACGCTCGGAGGCGGCCTGATGGTTGGCTACACGCTCTCTTTGAGCTCGCGTTTCTCTCTCGACTTCACCCTCGGAGCCGGTTATCTCACCGGCCGCTATCAGAAGTATGACCGCGCTGACGGCCTCAATGTCTGGAAATCGACCCTCACCCGTCACTTTTTCGGCCCGACAAAGGCCGAGATCGCCTTAGTCTGGTTTTTATGGAAAGGAGGCCGGCAATGAAATTCATTCACCTATTCACTTCTGCCGTAGCGGTCTGTCTCAGCCTTGCGCTGCTCGTCTTGCTTCAGGCCTGCGAGTCTCAGCAGCAGCTCAGTTACGACAAGGCCGGCCACGGTCGCTGTCCGCTCGATATCAGCTTTGACTGGAGTCGTCATCCCGAAGCCGATCCCGAGTCTATGATCATCTATCTCTTTCCCGTCGACGGCGGCGAGCCCCTGCGATACGAATTCAAAGGCCGCGACGGCGACCGCGTAATGGTGCCCGTCGGCACTTACACAGCTATCGCTTTCAACTCCAACACCGATAAGTTTCTCCCGTGCAACACCGGTGATCTCCACTCGTTCGAACTCCGACTGCGCGACGCTTATGAGCTGCAGGGCCTGTCGGTCCGTTCGGCCGATGTCCCTCGCGCTCCCGGCACCGAAGATGAGCGCATGACCTCCACGGCCGGCGCGCTCTGGATTGCCCGTGAAGATGCGGTCGTGGTCGACCGGTTCACCTCGCGTGCCTCCCTGTCACTCACCCCGGCCGATGTCGTCTGCCATTATAATGTCAATGTAACCGGCGTCAAAAACCTCAGCGGTGTGACGTCGTTGAGCGCCTCGCTCTCGGGCATGGCCGGCTCTATTTTCCCTCACGACGGCTCTGTGTCGGCTGAAAATGTCACCATGTCTTTCGAACTGCTCCCCGCCTCTGAGAGCTCCCTCTCCGGCACTCTCCACTCTTTCGGCCACTGCGGCAACTCCCGCTCTCGCACCCGTAATCGTTCCGAAGAGTCTGATAAAGAGCTTCATCAGCTCACCGTCTACGCCGTCCTCACCGATGGCTCGCAATGGTATCACAC
>CAZULD010000180.1:0-3971 GCA_964621135.1 uncultured Bacteroides sp.
TAATATGATCGCTCGTCCGGTAGTCATAGCAACGTCGGCCCTGCGGGCAAATTTTCCGGATAAATTTTTACGGCTCCGTCGACTCCGTCGGGCCGCGTGTTGTTGTCCGTCACGGATATGCGGAACAGGTACGGCAACCAACGCCATAATTTTATGGTCTTGCCCTGTTTGTACGGTTTGATGTTGAGGCGACCGTCCTTATCTATGGTGAGGATCGATTTTGTCTTCCGTCCGGTCGTGCCGGGCGAAACGTTCATCGTAGCGTCGTAAGTCGCAAGCCGTCCCGTCGAGACCGCCTCGCCTATTATGCCGCCGGGAAGAATCGAAAGATCGGGCGAGTCAAGCAGAACTATGTCGAAAGTCGATGTGCTTCCTACGCGTGGAAGAAAGGCTATCGTCGCCCCGTCGCCGCCGATTTTCCAGATACCGGTGAGCGGATCTGTGCCGCGCGAGTCGATGATCTCGCGAGCCTGACGTCGCGAAACAGGTTCGGCTCCGCTGAGTGTCAGCGAAGCCGAAATTGCGATTGCCGCAAGCAGACATCGGGCTGCGCGCGTCATATCTTAGATCGAGCTGAATTTATAAGTAAAGCCGATTGAAAGTAGCTCTTTGACCTGAAGTTTCTTCCATTTTGTACCATCAGCCGGCACACCGTTGGTGTCATAGCGCAAGTGTGCGTAGACCTGAGTTGTAAGGAAGCGGTTGATTTCGAAGAACAAGGTGTTCTCCCAGTCTGCCTGCAGATATGAATAATTAGTGAATGTGAAGAAGCGCGAACGCAACGAAATATTGGATGCCATCTGCCAGAACAGTTTCAACTCGGCCGTAGAACCGTAAGTGCTCACCGTTTTGTGACCCGGCTTGATGCCGTAGGCGGTTTCATCGAGTTGATGGTTTATACACGTTTTCATGTTGTAAGAGAGCAGAGGCATGTTCGCTTCAAAGGTGAAGGTTTTCTTAGCGTTGTTATAGTTATAGGTCATACCGACACCACCGGTAAACTCACCTGGAGACAGGAAGGCCGAACGAAGATTGCGGGTATTACTCGTATAGGAGTTCATCACCTGAGTCTTGAACTGGCCGGTAAATGAATAGTACCAGTGCTCGACAGCCTTGATACCGACTGATCCGTTTAACTGGAGAAGGTCATCGGAAATGCTGTAATTTCTGATCGAATCGTCGGGCGCGCTGTTGAGACCGAGTTTATACTGGGCAGTGAAGTCGACGAGGAACTTGGGGTGGAATTCAGGATTGAGTTTCACATTATAATATAGTTGACCGAGCAAGTTGAGGTTGTTGTTACCACCCTGATACCAGTTGGGCGATACATAGGCCTGCGAGAACTGTAGTGAGGCCGAGAAGTTGCGTATCCAGTGACGCTTCTTGACCTCTTCGGCAACGAGGGTAGTCTCATCAACAGGTGCGATCAACGATTCGCGGATCTCGATGGTGTGGTTGAGGGGATCAATCACAGTCTGTACGAATTTCGGAGCCTGCGGCAGCATGTTGATGTTGTATTTCACCAGTTGGGGATGTCTGTAGAACAGGTGATAACGCATCGAAGCCATATTGCGATTGACAACGTTGAGCTCCTCGATCCAGCGTAATTCCGGACGACCAGAGAACATTCGGTCATCGAAATTTACAGTGTCGGGAAATTCGAAATGATCGAAGACTGCCGGACGGAAGAAGTAGTCAGGAATAGTAGGCAACACTACGACAGTATCGAGAGCGAATCCTACGGCTTCGTAATCAGGTATGTCGACCCAGCGGCGTCCGTCGGGAGCGAAGATGGTGCTGTCGTTAGGATCCTCGTATTCGAGGGCGGAATATGTCTCGTTGAGAACCGGGGTGGCGATCGGCGCGGTGGCCTGTACGGTCACGGTTTCCTGGGCATTGGCTGTCAGCGACGCAGTCGCAAACAGTCCGGTTAGCATCGCGGCAATTGTTTTGAGGTTCATGTCGATAGTGTTGAAACGTTGGTTATTCTGTTAGTCTATGATGGTTTGCGGGCAGTGTAGATGGTGCATACGCCGAATGTCAGCCTCCGGAACGCCGTGTCGGTGAATCCGGCCTCGGATATAAGCCGCAGCATATCGTCGCCCTGCGGGACGGCGGCTATACTCTCCGGCAGATAGCTGTACGCGCGGGTATCTTTCGAAACTATCCGTCCCAGAGCGGGGATTATCAGTCGGGTGTAGAGTTTGTAGAATGGTTTAACTACAGGATTGACCGGAGTAGAGAGTTCGACGACACAAAGCATTCCGCCGGGCTTAAGCACCCTGCACATTTCGCGGTAGCCGCGGTCGAGGTGCTCGAAATTACGCACACCGTAGGCCACGGTGAGCGCGTCGGCCGAAGCGTCGGGGAGATCCAGCGCAAGGCAATCGCCCTGACGCAGATCGATCCGGCCGGACATGCCGGCTTCAGCTACTTTGCGACGCCCGATCTCGATCATGCCTTCCGACAGATCAATGCCGGTTATGTGCGACTGTGGAAGTCGGCGCCCGAGAGCGATGGCGAGATCGCCGGTGCCTGTGGCGATATCCACGATCGTGGCCGGCTTATCGGAGGCTACAAGCCTGACAGCCTTGCGACGCCAGATCTTGTCCACGCCGAAAGTCATGGCGCGGTTCATCCAGTCATAGGCAGGCGCTATGGAGTCAAACATCTGTCTGACCTGCGTGCCTTTGTCTGACCGGTCGTCGTAGGGCTTTATATGTTCGGCCTTGACTTCCAATATTTATCCTTTGAGATTGTCGAGACAGTCGAGCACATTGCGCGCGATGCGGTCAGCGAGATGATCTTCGGGCGCTTTGACAAACTTTTTGCCGGTAATGTGTTCGTAGAGTTCGATATAACGGTTTGAGATGCTTTCGCATACCTCGGGAGTCATTTCGGGCACTTTCTGTCCGGCTTTACCCATGAAGCCGTTATCCATGAGCCACTGGCGGACGAATTCCTTTGACAACTGACGCTGGGGTTCGCCGGCCTCGAAACGCTCCTGATAGCCGTCGGCATAGAAGTAGCGCGACGAGTCGGGAGTATGGATTTCGTCGATGAGGATCACCTTGTCGGCGAGTTTGCCGAATTCATATTTGGTGTCGACGAGGATCAACCCCTTTTCAGCAGCCATGCGGGTGCCGATGGCAAAGAGCTCGCGGGTGTATTTCTCCATCGTCTCGTAGTCTTCCTTGCTGACGATGCCCTGAGCGATGATTTCTTCTTTGGAGATGTTTTCATCGTGACCGGCTTCGGCCTTGGTGGTGGGGGTAATGATGGGTTCGTCGAAACGCTGGTTCTCGCGCATACCGTCGGGGAGCTTCACACCGCAGATTTCGCGTGCGCCTGCGGCATATTCGCGCCATGCGCTGCCGGTGAGATAACCGCGGATAATCATTTCCACTCTGAAACCTTCACACTTGTAGCCGACAGTTACCATCGGGTCGGGCACGGCTATCTTCCAGTTGGGAACAACGTCGGCCGTAGCGTCGAGGAACTGTGCTGCGATCTGGTTGAGCATCTGACCCTTGTAGGGGATGCCTTCGGGGAGGATGACGTCGAACGCCGATATGCGGTCAGTGGCGACCATCACCATGATCGAGTCGTTGATAGTGTAGACGTCGCGGACTTTTCCGTGATAGACTGCTGTTTGACCGGGGAAGTTGAAATCTGTGCGGGTTAATGTTGTAGCCATTTGATAATGTGATGTTATATCGTTGGATTATTTTTATTTATTGGATGTCGGGCTGATCGTCGCTGATGGCGGCGAGAGCCTCTTCGCGTGCAGCTTTCTGCTCTTCGTCGAAGTGTTCGTAAGCCTCGACGATCCGCTGCACGAGCTGGTGGCGGATGATGTCTTTTTTGCCGAACTCCACGCGACCGATGCCCTTAACGTCCTTCAGCACCTTCAAAGCCTGGATCAGGCCCGACGAAGTCGTGCGCGGCAGGTCAATCTGGGTCACGTCGCC
>CAZULD010000181.1:0-3856 GCA_964621135.1 uncultured Bacteroides sp.
CGCCGCATGGCAAAACATCCCGAGCGCTATGCAGCGTCCGGGATGCTCGAAGAAGTTATGTAAGACCGTTAGATTAGTCGAGGGGGTATTCGTCGCGGGCAAAAAGGACGGTCGACAGATAGCGTTCGCCGGTGTCGGGGAGCAACGCTACGATGGTCTTGCCGGCATTTTCTTCACGACGGGCTTCAGCAATAGCCGCCCACAGTGCAGCACCCGACGATATGCCTGCAAGGACGCCCTCGCGCTCGGCCAGCAGACGCGAACCGCGCATAGCATCATCGTTGCTGACGGTGACGACTTTGTCGATAACCTCTGAATGGTAGTTGGCGGGCACGAAGCCTGCGCCTATGCCCTGAATCTTATGCGGCCCGGGTTGACCGCCTGAAAGTACGGGCGAATCGGCGGGCTCGACGGCGATAGCCTTCACGGCAGGATTGTGAGACTTGAGAGTCTCGGCTGTGCCGCTGATTGTGCCGCCTGTACCGACGCCGGCCACGAAGATATCGACCTTGCCGTCGGTGTCGCGCCAGATTTCCTCTCCGGTAGTGTGGCGGTGAGCCTCAGGATTGGCGGGATTTGCAAACTGCTGGAGGATGATTGAGCCCGGAGTGGCGTCGCGCAGCTCTTCGGCGCGGGCGATGGCGCCCTTCATGCCCTGGTTGCCGGGAGTGAGGATGAGGGTTGCTCCGAGGGCTTTGAGTAGGTTCTGACGCTCGACGCTCATAGTGTCGGGCATGGTGAGCACGAGTTTGTAGCCTTTGACCGATGCGACCCATGCGAGGCCTATGCCTGTGTTGCCGCTGGTCGGCTCGATTATTGTCGCGCCGGGAGCGAGGAGTCCGTCGCGTTCGGCGGCTTCGATCATCGACAGAGCCACACGGTCCTTGACGCTGCCGCCGGGATTGAATGACTCGAGTTTCACGAGCAGACGGGCGCGGAGGCCTTCTGATTTCTCGATGTTGGTGACTTCGAGCAGGGGGGTTGAACCGATCAGCTCGGTGAGGCTTTTGTAGATCTTTGCCATTGGTTCGTTGAGGGGGGATTAATGGGTTATCAAATGCCGAGACCGTCGGTGAAACTTGTGGTGACGGCCTTGCGCTGGAGAATTCTTGATCCGGGGGGCACACTGTTTGTGAGCCAGACGTTACCGCCTATGATCGAGTCATGGCCGATCGTTATGCGGCCGAGGACGGTAGCGTTAGAGTAGATGGTGACGTTGTCCTCAATGATGGGGTGACGGGGAATGTTGGCCGGGCGACCGTCGCTTCCGATAGAGAAGTTCTTGGCTCCGAGGGTCACGCCCTGATAGAGGTTGACGTGTTTGCCGATGACACAGGTCTCGCCGATGACTACGCCTGTGCCGTGGTCGATGCTGAAGTATTCGCCGATCTGCGCTCCGGGGTGGATGTCGATGCCGGTCGATGAGTGGGCTAACTCAGTGATGATGCGCGGCAGCACGGGCATGCCGAGTCCGAGCAGGGCGTGGGCCACACGGTAATGGACCATCGCCTGAACGACGGGGTAACAGAGGATGATCTCGCCGAAGTTTTCGACCGCGGGATCGTTGTTGTACATTGCCTCTACGTCGGTAAGCAGCAGGCGTTTGATCTCGGGCAACTGGTCGATGAAGCCTATGGCTAGACGGTTTGCGGCCTCGTCGGCGTCGGCGGGACTCTGTGTTTCGTCGAAACGGAGACTGCGTTCGATCTCGCGTCGCAGGGTGGAGTAGAGCTTATCGACGGCCACGCCGATATAGTGGGCGCGGGTCACGCAACTGTTGCGGCGGCGGTTGAAAAAGTCGGGAAAGACTATCTGGCGTATGAGGGAGATCACTTCTCCGATGCTGTCAAGCGACGGAAAAGCGCCCGATCCGTCGGGCACCATACGCTCCTCGCTCTCAGATGCTTTAGAGAGCAAGCCTATGCTGCGCGACAGGACGGTTTCTGATGGGTTGAGTGTTGATGAATGCATATATCACTATAACACCGCAATGGGGCTAATGGTTGTAATTGTCGAGAGCCTTCGTCAGGCGGTCGCGCATGATGGCGCGCAGTTCGGGCGGCGAGATGACTGTGATGCGCGGGCCGTAAGAGAGGAGCTCGGCGACGAGGTCGTCGGTGATGCGCATCCGGTAGGTGAAATTCGAGAAGTCGTCATGGACACTCTCCTGCTGGGAGCTGTGGAGGGGCAGGGCGCGGAAATACTTGGCCTGACGCGAATCCGTGCGGATCATTATGTCTTTGACGTCGCCCTGCGAGAAGATGATGCCGAAGGAGTCGCGCGAGTAGGTCTCGGCGTCGAAGGCCGGATCGGGTTCGAAGGTTTCGGGCAGCACGACGAGTCCGCTCATGCGGTCGAGGGCATAGGTCTTGATGCGGTTTTCGGCGATGACTCGTCCGGTGAGATACCAGCGCTGACGGAAGATCTTGAGGAAGTAAGGCTCGATAGTGATGCCGGTCGTCGGTGTGGAGCGGGTGTAGGGATGGTAGTCGAAGCGGATGAGTGTCGACGATTTGAGCGCGGTCATCACGGATCCGAGGTGCTCGCGGGCCGACGGAACATCCTCAAGGAAGATCTTATGAGAAATCTCGCGCGAGGAGCTGAGCACGTCGTTGGTGGCGGCGGTGTTGAGCAGCCACTCGGTGACGTTCTCGTTGTGGGCGTCACCGTCTGCGATGTAGTATTCAAACGTTTTCTGGTCGCAACAGATGTTGATGTCGAAAATGTCTTCGATAGCCTGACGGTAGTTGTAGAACGTCCGGCGCGGCAGGGTGGCCTCGCCGTCGGAGAAGCCCGAACGACGCCAGCAGTCGTCGAGCTCGCGGCGGGTGATGCGTCCGTATCGGCGGATGGTGTCGACGAGCCAGACGTAGCGGTTGATAAGGTCTTTAGCCATTGTCAGCGACGGTTTCGGCCGGGCGGTGACGCAGCGACAGCAGGTGTAGCCCGATGAAGGTGATGAGGGCGTTGATGATCAGCAGCTCGAAGCTGGTCTGATAGTCGAACAGGCGAAGCAGGGCCCACTGCACGCACCACGACAGACCGGGAGCGACGATGCAGACCACCGGTACGAGGTGGTCACGGACGGGGCGGCGGGTGAACATGCCGTAGACAAATAGTCCGAGGATCGGGCCGTAAGTGTACGATGCCAGAGTGTAGACGGCGCTGATGGCGTCCTGATTGCTGATGTAGTAGAAGACGACGATGACGAGACCCATGATTATGGACATGGCGATGTGGACGGCGCGACGCGTGCGGGTGACGCGGCGGTCGTCGTCTGACTTGTGGGCCTGGAGGATATCGACGGTAAACGATGTCGTCAGTGATGTGAGGGCCGACCCTGCGGCGGAATAGGCGGCGGCCACAAGGCCGAGGATGAAGAGGACGCCGACGATCAGCGGCATCGAAGAGTGGAAGGCGACGAGGCCGAAGAGGTCGTCGGTCTTATCGGGAACAGACATGCCCTGACGGTCGATGAAGATGAGCATCAAGGTGCCGAGCAAGAGGAAGAGGGCGATGACGAAGAACTGGGTGATGCCGCTGACGATCATGTTCTTGCGCGACTGGTTGGCGTCGCGGCAGGCAAGGTTGCGTTGCATCATGTCTTGGTCGAGGCCCGTCGTCGCGATGGCCATGAAGATGCCGGCGAGGAACTGCTTCCAGAAGTATGTGCCCTCTTTGGGGTTGTCGAAGAAGAATATGCGCGAGGTCGGATGGTCAGCGATCGCCGAGGCCATGTCGGAGAATGAGAAGCCGAGGTTTGACGACACGAAGAAGATGCAGAGGATGATCGACAGGATCAGGCAGAAGCTCTTGAGGGTGTCGGTCCAGATGACGGTCTTGACGCCGCCCTGCA
>CAZULD010000182.1:0-3838 GCA_964621135.1 uncultured Bacteroides sp.
AATTTCTTTGTCTTGGCTATGGCGTCTTTCACTTCCATGCCGTTGAGATCGAGTTCGGCCGAAGCTGAATTGATCATCTTACCTGTTTTGGCGTCGAAGCTCTCCTCGCTGACATCAGCACCCTCGATCAGAGGTATGATAGGCAGATCGAAATGCTTGGCAAACGCATAGTCGCGGCTGTCGTGAGCCGGAACGGCCATAATGGCTCCCGTACCGTAGCCAGCCAGCACATAATCGCTAACCCAGATAGGTATCTGTTTGCCCGTAAGCGGATTGACGGCGTATGATCCTGTGAACACACCGCTCACCTTCTTGTCTATCATGCGTTCGCGCTCGGTCTTGTGTTTGATCGACTTGATATATTCCTCTACAGCTTCGCGCTGTTCGGGAGTAGTCACTTTGTCAACATAGATGCTCTCCGGCGCAAGCACCATAAATGTCACGCCGAACACTGTGTCTGCGCGCGTTGTGAATATCTCCAGCACCTCGTCGCTGCCCGCTACGGGGAACAGCATCTCTGCGCCCTCCGAGCGACCAATCCAGTTGCGCTGTGTTTCTTTAAGCGAATCGGTCCAGTCGAGTCTTTCCAGACCGTCGAGCAGACGCTGAGCGTAGGCCGACACTCGCAGACACCACTGATACATCATCTTTTGTTCCACAGGGTGACCGCCGCGGATCGACACACCTTCGCTCACCTCGTCGTTGGCTAAGACAGTGCCCAGAGCCGGACACCAGTTTACCATCGTATTGCCAAGATAAGCTATGCGGTAGTTCATCAGCACGTCGCTCTTCTCTTTCTCGCTCATAGCTTTCCACTCTTCGGCTGTAAAAGTCAGATCTTTCGATCCCAATGCCGGACAGCCTGCGCTGCCGTTGGCATCAAAATATTCTTCGAGTTTTTCTATAGGCTCAGCCTTGTCTGTGGTCTTGTCATAATAAGAGCCGAACATCTTGATGAACGCCCACTGTGTCCACTTGTAATATTCCGGATCACAAGTTTTGATCTCTCTGCTCCAGTCGTATGAGAAACCGATCTTGTCGAGCTGATTGCGGTAGCGGTCGATGTTGATGCGTGTCGTCACCTCAGGATGCTGGCCTGTCTGTATGGCATACTGCTCTGCAGGCAGACCGTAGGCATCGTAACCCATCGGGTGCAGCACATTGTAGCCCTGCAGACGCTTGTAGCGCGAATAGATGTCGCTCGCTATATAGCCGAGCGGATGGCCGACGTGCAGACCCGCTCCCGAAGGATAGGGAAACATATCGAGAACATAGAATTTCTTCTTGTTCTTGTCTATCTCGCATTTGTATGTCTTTTCGTCGCGCCAGCGCTGTTGCCAGCGGCTTTCGATATCCCTGTGATTGTATTCCATATTATATCGTTTATTTATTTTTCTATAATTATGATAATTCGAGCATCCGCTCAATGGGTTTGCGGGCAGCAGCGGCCACCGCCTCATCCACTGTTATCTCCGGCGATTCATCGCGCAGGCATTCATACAGTTTTTCGAGCGTGTTCAGCTTCATGTAGCCGCATTCGTTGCACGCGCATCCTCCGTCCTCAGGCGGAGCGGCGATGAATGTCTTTTCGGGGAATCGTTTTTCGAGTTCATGCATGATTCCGCTTTCGGTCACCACAATGAAACTGTCCGCATCGCTGCTCCCTGCATAATCTATCAGTGCGGCTGTTGATCCGACTTTGTCTGCAAGCAGTCTGAGAGGCTTCTTGCACTCCGGATGCACCAGCACCTTTGCCTCGGGATGAGCTTTCTTCAGCTCTATAAGTTTTTCTATCGAGAACTGCTCATGGACGTGACATGCACCGTCCCACAGCACCATCTGTCGCCCTGTCAACGAATTTATATAGTTGCCTAAATTGCGGTCAGGCCCGAACACTATCTTTTCGTCCTTGGGGAATGTCTCGACTATCTTTACGGCGTTGCCTGACGTTACAAGCACGTCGGTCAGAGCCTTCACGCCGACCGATGTGTTGACATACGATATTACGGTGTGGTCAGGATACTGTTCGAGAAATTTCTTGAACGCCGCTGCGTCACAACTGTCGGCCAGCGAACATCCTGCCTCAAGATCCGGAATCAGCACCTTCTTTTCGGGCGAAAGTATCTTAGCTGTCTCACCCATGAAATGAACTCCGCAGAGCACTATGATATCGACATCGTCCAGCGTCGCAGCGTAGCGGGCCAGCGCAAGCGAGTCGCCGATGTGATCGGCTATGTCCTGAATCTCCGGGCGCTGATAATAATGAGCCAGCACCACCGCCTTCTTTTCTTTCTTCAGACGGTTGATTTCCTTGATCAGACTTTCGCGGTCCATTTTTTCAGCAGCAGCCGTCGAGGGTTTTTCGACATTCATTTTATATTTTATAAAAATTAAATCTTAAAAAAATAATTATTACAAGAAGAATAATGACTGTTGATAGCCGTGATAACTTTTTTGATCATTATTTGCTTTTATGAGTTATTGAAGTCCACCTTGATCATATCAATGCTTTATCAATATACTTAGCTTTTGATTTTCAAATAATTCTCACTTTTATCAACATTATGTTTATAATGTGCAAAGTTAATAAAATTCTTCTACTTTTTGCGTTGATAATAATGAAAACTGCATTTATAATACCCTCTCAAATTTTACCCCGATGTAGATTATTTATCCGCCGACTTTTCTATTATACACACCCGCTCCAAACTTCAAAATTTATTTGTTCAAAACTTCCTCCCCACTTATCAACGCCTTTCAACACTTTATCAACATCAATAATCAATATAAACAATATCTATTTATAAATCAGCTCACATACCTCTTTCGTAATGTTATGGCTATTTAGTTTCGACTCTGAATCGATCAAGAATACTATCATTCCATTGGATCCTGCTACCATTGTAATACATATTGTTTTTGTCTACTGCGTAACCTTTACCCAAATATTTAAATGTTTGAGGATCTGCGTTTTTTAGCGCATACAAAAAATCTGCATATGTATCGATGCAAGTAATGTACTCACTTTCTAGACAACATATAACAGGATAATATACCTTATTTTTATCTTTTGCATAAAATAATTCTTTATCAAACGTAAGCAGAAATTTAAACGTTTGAAGATCAATATCAGCCGTATTTATCGGAGGTACCTCTTCTTTAATTGAATCTAATACAGACGAAACGTCATACGTTTCTCGCATAATTACATCTACTATATATAACTTTCCATCTATCAAATAACATGGCCCATAATATGGCATTCGATTAATGTCTATCCATGTACCTTTTGATGGAAGATCAGCAATTCTATCTGAACATCCAACCAATACCATTGAAAGAGTAATAAATACAATTAAGTTTTTCATTTTATCGGTCTTCGCATTTTATCAATTTCTTGTCTGTGATATACCGTATCCGGGAGTTTTGAGCGATCCAGTCGATACTCGAAATAGCCCATTATGTAATTATTATTAGGGTTAATCGAATCGTAAACAATATATAGAGAGTCACCAACAGTAATTTTAGATAACCCTCCACACCCTGTTGACCCGGTTACTTTTTTATTATTAACATAGAATTCATATATTTTGCGATCATTTCTACCTTGATTTATTTTTGTAATCACACCAACTGTATAGACCGCATTTCTATATAGACTCTTGTCCTTAACAATTTTATAGGGTATCCAAAATGAAATACATATAATAAATAACGCTAGACATTCATGATTTTCTTCAAATATCTTTTTACTTAAATATTTCAATCCTATAATAAAGACTTTAATAAAACTTTTCATATTTATTTAAAACAGGTATAGGATTTAATTTCATGAGTA
>CAZULD010000183.1:0-3798 GCA_964621135.1 uncultured Bacteroides sp.
CTTCCAAAATAAGAAATGATGAAGTAAACGATATAATTCTTAGCCATTTGAAATCCCATATTTGTACCATATAAGGTTAAATCACTAATAATCAAATATAGTTAGATTTGAAGAAGTTAAGTAATCCTGACCTAAACAAATTTGACTAACTATAATATAACCCGGTTCATCACACAGCTGTAATGAATCGGGTTATTTTTTTAAACAACAAATACAATGATACGCGTAAATTGTTTTCTCGAAATAGCTGACAGTTCGCTGACCAAGCACGCCGTTGAGACGGCGATCGAACTTGTTGAGCTCAGTCTTCACGACAAAGGATGCATCACCTACGAGGCTTTTGGCAGCCTGACGTCTGACAACCACATCCAGATAGTCGAAACATGGCAAGATGAGCAATCGCTCAAGGCCCACACTGAGGCTGACCACTTCCGCCGCCTCGTGCCCGAGCTCGAAAAATGCGGTACACTCACTCTCGAAAAATTTTCATTTTAATCAACTCTCTATCTCATCATAGAATCTGTGTCCCGATGGATTTATGACACAGTGCTTATTGGAACGCGCCGCCCTGTTGCGATGCGTTCCATTTTTTTGTATATTTGCAGTCTATGAAAAAAGCTATTCTACTATCAGCCTTGTTGACAGCCTCATTATGCGACGCTCAGTCAACAATCAAGGTCGGCAATGAAGATTTCACAGCCGACACCCTTATCCACGTGACCGTCGGCCCCGGCATGCAGACCACAGGCATCCGCCTTTCGGGCGCCGAAACCTCCAACAAATCAGTCGCGACCAACATTTTCTACACCGCCGTTGATCTTGCCAATCCCAATCTGGTGTTGACCGGCGTCCAGGCTCTCGACAAAGAGTGCGGCTCTGAAAACCTTCTCAATATGGGCAACCGCAAGAACAGTCAAGGCGGCCTGCAATATATAGCCGGTGTCAATGGCGACCACGCCAATCTCAACGGCGACCTCAAGCGCACCAACGGCATCACCTTCATCGACAACTGCCTCTATAATTGGGGCATCGGCGATAGCAACTGGAAACAGTTTGAGTCATATGTCACAGTCGACGACCGCAAAGACATAGACATAACCGGCTCTGTGAAGCTGGCTCTCCCTGTACGACTACCCAGCGGACGCGAATACAACATCAATATCAACACCCAGCGCAACGAAGGCACTCTGGTGCTTTACACACCCGAATACGGAGAGTCAACCAAGACAAACCCCTGGGGCAAAGAGTGTACGTTGAAACTGATCGATGGCTCACTGATCGGCTGCGACGCGGTCTTTGAGGTCACCTGCGATCCGGTTGGAGAGTGCAAGGGCAATGAGGCAGACGGTAATATGGCAATCCCCTCCGACGGCTTCGTTCTCTCGGGGGTCGGTATGACAATGCCGATGGTGTCGCAATTGAAAATCGGCGACCGCATCGAAATGTTAAAGCCTAAATTCACAATCAACGGCAAGAAAAATGCAAGCGCCACGACCATCGTCGGTGGCTGCCCGCTGATCGTCACTAACGGCAACCCCATCTCGGCTCAAGAGTGCACCAAGCTCAACAAGACTACAGCCATCCAGATCACCCCGACGGCAAGGACAGCTGTCGGCTATAACCAAGACAAGACCAAGATGTATCTGGTCGTGGCCGATTCATATAAGTCTAACGACCATACTTCAGGTGATAAAGCCGGTTACGGCGCGACCTCATCAGGCCTTGATTTCGAGATGCTTGCCAAGTTTATGATCTATCTCGGCTGTCACACAGCGACAGCCATGGACGGAGGCGGATCGTCGCAACTGTATAACATAGGTCTTGGCATATGCAACATACCTTATGGCCTGGCGAGCTATCTGCGACCTGTGGCCAATGGATTTTTTGCAGCTAACGACAGCCCTGAAGATAATGAAATATCAGCAATCGAGGTCCTGCAAAAGAATGTCAGACTCGAGAGCGGCCAATCTTTCACTCCAAAAGTCTACGGCTACAACCGCTATGGCGTGCTCGTCAATACCGACATCACCGGCTTCACATTAACCGTCAACCCTGATCTTGGCGACGCCGCCGGATCATCGTTGACCGCCGGCAACAGCGGCGCAACCACCATCGGCATCATCTCTTATGCAGATCTTAAATGCGGAGTGCGCCTGATCTTAAATGGCGGGGGCGCATTTGTGAGCAGCGGGCCTGATGTCGAAATCGAGGTCGCTGCGCCTTACCTTGATGATAGCGATACCGGCATCACTGACATAATGTCATCTCAAGACGGCGACCAACCGACGGCCTACTACAATCTTCAAGGGGTCAAAGTCACCCACCCTGGCAAGGGGATCTACATCGCCCGCAACAACAAGTCGGCTAAAAAAGTATTTCTTTTACCCTAAGTGGACCCGTGTTGTGAAAAAAATTTACCAATTGGTAGGGCAAATCAAAAAATAATCATTACTTTTGTGAAAATTTGGAGACAAAATGGCCGTAGACCTCAAACAGCAGCTTGATCGGGTGGCAGCTAAAGCCGACCTCATCGTGCAACGCTGTGAGAGCCTCACCCGCCAGCGAGATGAAGCTATCGGGCGTATCGCCGAGCTTGAAGCCGCACTCGCAGCACGCGACAAGGAGTTGGAGCAGCTGAGGGTCGACAACGAAAATCTCCGCGTGGTTGCGGCGCTTTGCCCCGACCGCAGCAAAGTGGAGCAAGCGAGGTCATTGATTTCCGAATTAGTGCGGGATATTGACCGCTGCATCCTCGACCTAAAAGAATGAAGATGTAGATGAATGAAGATGTATTTAAAATAACTATAAAAATAGCTGACGCCGCGCCCTTTCAACTTAAGATCAAACGTGATGAGGAAATCGTCTACCGCAAGGCCGAACATCACGTCAACGAACTTTGGGCTAAGTGGCGACAAGCTCTGAAAAATGAATCATCACAAGATGTGCTGGCCCGGGTAGCATTAGCGACTGCCGAACTTTTCTATCGTAAGACAGGGCAACTTGACCAGCAGGCTCAGATGATTGACGATTTCGAAAAGCAGCTCGACAAGCTGCTGAAGAAGGTTGAGTAAATGGGGGACGATTTTGCCGTCCCGGTCACTGACTCAAGAGTGAGTCAGAAAAAGATATTACCGCACTGCCGCATGCCGCAAGGCCTTATAGCCCTGCAGCGAGCGAAGTGCGTTTTTTTATTGTAAACAGTATTAACATAATAATTTATATAACTAAATATCATGGATTTAATTTACATACTGATATGTGTGGCCGTCGGAGTCATCGCAGCAGCGATCGCTGTGGCAGTCACGATTATCGTTCAGCGCTCGATGGCAAGTACACGGGCAAAAAGCATTCTGGCCGACGCCGAGCGCGAGGCCGATGACCTCAAACGCAACAAAGTGCTCGAAGGCCGCGAAGAGGCCCTTCAGATCACCGCCGATGCCGAAAAGCAGGCTAACCAGCGTATGGCCAAACTCCAGTCTGCAGAAGCAAAAATCAAGCAGCGTGAGCTCCAGCTCAATCAGCAGCAGAGTGAAAACGCCCGCGCAAAGAATGAGATCGAAGCTTCCCGCCAGACCCTCGAGGCTCAGTTTGCTGCGGCCGAAGCCCGTCAGGCTGAGCTTGACAAACTTCATCGCAGCGCTCAGGAACAGCTCGAACACATCTCAGGCCTTTCATCAGATGAGGCCCGCGAAAAGCTCATCGAGTCACTCAAAGATGAAGCCAAGACAGCCGCTGCATCATATATCAACGACATCATGGACGAAGCCAAGATGACAGCCAACAAGGAGGCCAAACGCA
>CAZULD010000184.1:0-3772 GCA_964621135.1 uncultured Bacteroides sp.
CGAAGTAGTAGCCGCCGTTGCTCAGATAGAAGCCGCGGTTGTAGTCGTCGCCGAAGGTGGGGAAGATGATGCCCGACGAATACTTCTCGGAGAAGGGGAAGTAGCCGAACGGCACCGCAAGCGGCAGCGGCAGCCCGGCGAGCACCAGATATGCGGGACCGAACACTATGTCCTTCTGCGGCTTGACCTTGGCCTTGGTGAGCTGGAACCAGAAGTGGGGATGGTCGTGGTGGTCGCAGGTGGTGTAGCGGCCGTCCTGCAGATAGAAAGTGTTCTCCTCCACCTTCTTGGCCCTGCCGCCGGTGAGGTAGCCCTCGCCCTGCTCGGTGATGATGTCGGTGATGATACCCTTCTCCGAGCGGAAGTTATATTCCATCGTCTTGGCGGTGTAGGATGCACCGCCGTCCTGAAACACAGGGTTGCCCTGCACCTCGCCCGTGGAGTCGGGGCGTCCTACGGCATAGACCGTGTTGGTGGCCATGTCGAGCTGTATCTCGTCGGCGTCAATCTGCTGGGTGCCGTAGACCACGCTTCCGTTGCCGTAGAGATAAGCGTTGTTGCGCCCCACTATCACCATAGAGTCGGCCGCCGAAATGTCTACGGCGTTGTTGATGTCGGCCTTCACGCGCGATATTCTCGAGCGCTTGGGGGCCGGTGCACCCGCAGCGGCCAGAGTGGTGTCGGGGCTCAGGCGCCGGCGCTGCATCTGGGCCGGGGTGAGGTGGGGGCGCGAGGAGTCAGCCTGCTCTTCGGCCGGGGCGGCTGTCGAGTCGGGCACGATGGCTATCGTATCGGGGGTCGCCAGTTGTGACAGTATGCTGTCAGGCTCCTGGGAATCAAGGTCTACGCTATCGGGAATACCTAAGATACTACGCACGGAGACCACCTCCTCGCTGAGCAACATATCTCGCGAGCCGGCAGCGGCCGATGCGACCCATAGCAGGGCCATCAGTAGGATTATATAGATTTGAGAATGCCTCAAATGTGACTTCGCAATGGTTTACACTGCAAAGATAGCCAGAAAATCGAAAAGTGAGAAATGAAAAGCGAGAAATGAAAAATGAAAGCTGAAAAAATGAAGCTTTTCAGTTTTATTTCACCATCGAGGCAAATGCGGCGGGGATAGGGGTGGTGAAGCTCATCTCCTTGCGGGTGACCGGGTGGACGAAGCGCAGGGTGCGGGCATGGAGCGCCAGGCGGTGTATGGGGCTCGGCTCGGCGCCATATTTCCTGTCGCCCGCTATCGGGTGACCCAAATCCTTCATATGCACCCTTATCTGGTTTTTGCGGCCGGTGTCGAGCTCCACCTCGAGCAGAGCATATTTTCCCTTGGCGCGCAGGGTGTTGTAGCGGGTCACGGCGAGCTTCCCCTTGGTGGGGTCGTCGGTGCTGTAGACCTCAAACTGCGAATTTTCCGTCAGATAGCTCTTCACCATGCCCTGCGGAGGCTCGGGAGCCCCCTCTACCACGGCGAGATATTTGCGCTCGAGCACCATGTTGTTCCAGTTGTGCTGCAGGCGCTCCTTGGCCTCCTCGGTCTTGGCGAATACCATCAGGCCCGAGGTGTCGCGGTCCAGGCGGTGGACGATGAATATCTTGTTGCGCGGGTCGCCCCACTTCACGTAGTCGCGCAGTATGGAGTAGGCCGTGCCGTCCTTCACCTTGTCATTGCCCATCGACAGCAGGCCGTAGCCCTTGTTGACCACGATGATGTCGTCGTCCTCATACACCAGTTTGAGCCTCCGGTGATAGAACACCCTGAATTCGCGGGTAAGGTTCACCTTCACCTCGTCGCCCTCGGCCAGCGGGGCGTCAAACTGTGTCACCGGGGTGCCGTTGACCGCCACCTGGTTGTGCTTCAGCAGTTCCTTCACGTTGGTGCGCTTGCGCTGGGGCATCGCCTGAATCAGAAACTCCAGCAGCGTCGACGGAGCCTCCACGCTGTATTTCTCTATCACATCGGGCTTGAAAGCCTGGCGCTCGGCTCCCGGCTTATGGTTGGGACGCTTGGTGCTCATTTCTTGGCTGTTTTGCGGCGGGTGGTTTTCTTGGCTGCCTCGGGCTGGTCGGCGATTATCTTCATGCACTCCTCGAGGGTGAGGGCTGCAGGATCGGTCACAGTCTTGGGTATCTTGTAGTTGGCCTTCTTGTAGGAGATATACACTCCGTAGCGGCCGTTGAGTATCTGCAGGTCGGGCTCCTCGTCAAAGCTCTTCACCACCTTCTTGCTGTCGGCGTCGCGCTTGGCTGCGATGAGCTCTATGGCCTCTTCGAGAGTGATTTCGGTGGGGCTCATATCCTTGGGTATCGACACGAATTTGCCCGCATGGCGCACGTAGGGGCCGAAGCGGCCTACGCCGATAGTCACCTCCGAGCCCTCGAACTCGCCAAGGTTTCGCGGCAGGTCGAAGAGCTTCAGGGCCTCCTCGAGGGTGAGGTCAAACACCGACTGCTCCTTGCGCAGCGAGGCGAAGCGGGGCTTCTCGGTGTCGGCGCTGTCGCCTATCTGCACCACAGGGCCGAAGCGGCCTATCTTCACCGACACCGGCTTGCCGGTCTCGGGGTCGGTGCCGAGCACTCGCTCGCCCACCTTGTGCTCAAGCCGCATCTCGTTGGCCTTGGTCACCTCGGGGTGGAACACGCCGTAAAATTCGCCTATCTCGTTGTTCCAGTTGGCATTGCCTTCGGCTATCTGGTCAAAGCGCTCCTCCACCGAAGCGGTGAAGTTGTAGTCGAGCACGTTGGGGAAATATTCGGTCAGAAATTCGTTGACCACCATACCGGTGTCGGTCGGTATCAGTTTGCCCTTGTCGGCTCCGGTGGTCTCCGAGCGGCGCGAGCTCGTCACCTTGCCGTCCTTGAGGGCGAGGGTGAGCAGCGAATGTTTCTCGCCGGGGCGGTCGCCCTTCTCCACGTAGCCGCGCTGCTGTATGGTGGAGATGGTCGGTGCGTAGGTCGACGGACGGCCTATGCCCAGCTCCTCCATCTTCTTCACGAGCGAAGCCTCGGTGTAGCGCGGCGGATGCTGCGTGAAGCGCTCCGTGGCCGTGATGGTCTCCACGGTCAGCTTCTCCCCTTCGCTCACCTGGGGCAGTATGCCCGGCAGTGCGTCGGGGGTATCCTGCGCGTCGTCGGTGCTTTCGATATATACTCTCAGGAAGCCGTCAAACTTTATCACCTCGCCGGTGGCGGTGAAATGCTCCTTGCGGGTCGACGGTTTGATTTCCACGGTGGTCTTCTCTATCTCCGCGTCGGCCATCTGCGAGGCCATGGTGCGCTTCCATATCAGGTCGTAGAGGCGCTTCTCCTGGGCCGTGCCCTCTATGGTGCGCTTGTCGGCATAGGTGGGGCGAATAGCCTCGTGGGCCTCCTGCGCCCCTTTCGATGAGGTGTGATACTTCCTCCTCTTCAGGTAGCGGGCGCCGAGCTTGTCGGTAATCTCCTTGGATATGGCGTTGAGCGCGAGTGTCGACAGATTGAGCGAGTCCGTACGCATATATGTAATGTGTCCGGCCTCGTAGAGCCGCTGGGCCACCATCATGGTCTGCGACACTGTGAAGCCGAGCTTGCGCGAAGCCTCCTGCTGCAGGGTGGAGGTGGTGAACGGCGGTGCGGGCGACTTCATGGCCTCCTTCACCATCACCTCGCCCACGGTAAACTCAGCGTCGGCACACTCGTCGATAAACTCCTTGGCGGCAGCCTCGTCGGTGAGTCGGCGCGAGAGCTCGGCCTTAATCTCGGCGTCGGCAGCGGTGCGGAAGCTGCCGGTCAC
>CAZULD010000185.1:0-3740 GCA_964621135.1 uncultured Bacteroides sp.
AAAAAGCTATCAAACATATAATCCACGATGAAAAAGAGCATCCAAGCATTATTCACATTTTCCGCATTAGCCGCCGGTACATTACTGAGTTCCTGCGACTCGATGATCTTCGACGATCAGGGCGATTGTTCGGTTCACTACCGCGTGCCCATCACTTACAAGATGAATGTCCTCGACGCGGACGCGTTCTCATCTCAGGTGAGCGCCGTGACTCTCTACGTCTACAACGAGCAGGGTACGCTCGTCTTGCAGAAGACCGAGAGCGGAGAGGCACTGAAAAAGCCCAACTATGCTATGGATGTCGAACTCTTACCCGGCAAGTATCAGATGCTGGCATGGGCTGAGGGTACTCCCAATGCTACTCCGGCAACGAGTTTTACGATTGGCGACGGCACTCAGATCACAGGCCTTTCAGCCACACTTCCTCTCAGCGGCAGCGAGGGCGACTACTACAGCGACAAGGATCTGACGCCGCTGTTCTACGGCTATGCTCCCGCAGTCGACTGCCCCGATACTTACGGCACAATCACGCTCCCTGCTATCGATCTCACCAAAGACACCAATACCTTTGTGATCGCTCTTGAGAACTACGAAGGTCTTCCGATTGCTGAAGATGCTCTTGCCGTTTCGATTGAAAGTCAGAGCAACAACGTCTTGAGTTGGCAAAACCAACCCGTCGGCGACGATCCCTTCGTATACCGTGCATGGAGCCAGTCGCTGCTCCAGAGCCAGCGCCCGGCCTCTAAAGCAGAGGGCGAGACAACTGGCAATGTCACAGGTCTCCTTGCCGAGCTCACCACAAGCCGACTGATGGCCGACAGCCGCCCGATGCTGGTTGTTCACCGTCAGTGGGACGACGCCGACATCATCCGTCTCGACCTTATCGAATTGCTGATGCTCGTTCGTGGACATTTCCCCTATAACGGTCAGGAGTATCTCGATCGCGTCGACCGCTACACGATGACCTTCTTCGTCGACGCCGATCTCAACTGGTACACCGCCAAAGGTATTAATATCCTTGGTTGGAAGGTCGTTCCCCCTCAACATAACGAGTTTTAATTATTGCCAAGATTCTTCATTCTTATGCAGAGTATAAGTAAAATAATATCGCCTCTGGTGCTGGCATTTCTGCTTCCGCTTGCGGGCTGTATCGACGATGATGCGGTTTGCAAGGACGGTCAGGAGCAGGATCAGAAGGAAGGCATAACAATTGAATTCTCTCTGGATACACGCATGCCGGCCGCTAAAGGAAGTCGTGCGCTTTTAACTCCTCCCGGCTCCACCCAGGCAGGAACAGAGGCTGAAGATTACCTCGACCTTGACAATCTGACCTTTCTGCTTTTCGACGACAAGCAGGAACTGCTCCAGATCCTAAGCCCATATGTTGCGCCGGAAAGTCCTACTTCTTACGCGAAATATAAAGTCACAGCCTTCCTTAGTGATCCCTACTTCCTGCATGCTACTTCAACTGATCTTACCTTCACTATAGTCGTGCTTGGCAACTATCAGCGCCTCTCGCCTCAGCGATTCGGTTTTGCTCCGGGTATGAAACTTGAAGATCTGTTTGATCCGGCCAAGGTTGGTACCTTCGCGATGCCAATCAGCAATAATTGGGGTGCCAGTTGGATACCGTCAATTTATCCGGGCGAAAACGGACAGCAGGCCGGCTATATCCCCATGGCAGGTATGCAGACCTTTACTGTCAGCGTCGCCGATTTACGCGCCAGCTCACCAGGCAAACCTTATATAATCTCTACAGACGATAACGGCAAGGATATCAACATGCTCCGCGCTCTCGCAAAAATCGAAATCGTCGATAAGATCGGTTTCGCAAATGACTTTCAGCCAGGTATCGAAAGCCGCAGTTGGATTGAGAAAGTCGAGCTGATCGGCCACTCTACAAGAGGCTCCATTTTCCCGACTCTCGCTCAATGGAATCGTTCGGGAAATCCTTATGAGACCCAATATGTTAGAACGCCTTCAATCCCGTCAGACAATTCATACTTAGGCCAACAGCCTACCGATGGATTTACTACCGATAAAGAAAATGCCACCGTCAACTTCTTCAAGGACGGTGCTTCCAAGGCCCTTCGTAACGATAACTGCGAGGTCTTCTCCTGCTATCTTACGGAATACGACCCCGATAACCTGAACTCTGCCTATCCTATGTGGATGCGCTTGACTATCCATGGCCCGGGCACGGCGCAAAGCAGTTCCACACTGTATCGCCTCGACCCTGCTCCCTACGTTGACAATAAGCCGGGCAATCTCCTTTCGATTCTCCGCAACAATATCTATCGTTACGAGATCACCGGTATCGGTACTGCTGTTAATGTCACCCTCATTGTCGAGGACTGGGATTCAAAGGAAATCATTTGGAACTATACTGACAACCCCGGTATGACAGATGATGGTTACCTGACTTGGGCTACTAATCCCAACATTACCGTCTCTACCGCTACGGCTGAAGTCGTAATTGGCACCGACGCCACTTTGACCGGTACATTTAATTTCGATGAGCCGAAGGGCGGCCAGTGGACAGCGACGTTTGCACCTGAGACTACTGATGAGGGTACTACCGAAACTGATGCATTTATGTTCTTGGATGCTGACGGTAACAGGGTCAGTGAAATCTCCGGTGAGATCGATGGCAAGTCGGATACAATCAAAATCGTAGCTAACTATTCTCCCACTACCTTCAACCGTCGTGCCCGATTGATATTCACCGTGAAGACTTTTGATGACCGTATCATCTCTGCCAATGTCTTGGACCCTGATGAATATAAAGGTAATACATATTTTACAATCATACAGAACGCTTCTCTTTAATTTATAATGAATTCGAAGAATAACATATTGTCTGCTGTGCGAGGGTTGGGATCGAAACTCTTGGCTATGGCTGCAGTTGTGCTCCTCGCTCCCTCATGCTCCGAAGATGTGATGGGTGATCTGGATGTGCCGGGAGATACCGGTAATGTGACAATCAGACTCTCGAGTCTGCCTGTAGGGTCAAGGGCTACCGAAAATGATGATTTCGGTAAAGAAAACCTCATGAAGGATGCCTTGATATGCATTTTCAAGGTCGGAGAGTCGGCCGACACCAATCATCCTGTCTTCATGCAGACCGTTGACGTTTCCGCAAGAACCCAGAAAACCGTAACCCTTCAGATCAGTAAGGATAAGATAGATGAGATTTTCCCTGAAGGAGTTGACAATGCGATTATTCATGTCTTTGCCAATCTTAAGGACGCGGGTGTAAATGTCCCCGCAGATCCCACCCTTGGCGAGCTGGAGGCTCTGGCCGTCACTTCACCCTTCGAATCGAGTCTGGAACCGTCTTCTTTTGTGATGAACGGCGACGCAGAGCTCACCATTAAGAGAAATGTCGACAATACTTCGAAAGATGAAGTCGAGGGTGAAGTAAGACTTAAGCGTTCCGCGGCCAAAATTTCCCTGAATGTCAGAGTCAAGGATTCCGTCACAGACTTGGCCGGCCGCGAATGGAAGCCCGTTTTGAATGGTAACGGTATGCAGGTCTACATCACTAATGGTGTGAAGTCTTCTGCCGTGACTCCCTCACTTCATACCTTGACAACTTCCGATTATTACTACACCTCTGCAAGTTCACCGGACAATCAAAAGGGGCGCGCCTTTACAAAAAATGCGGATGAAGATGAGGAGAAAGGTTATCCCTATCGTCTGAATTCTCCCTTCTACACTTATCCCAATCAGTGGACAGA
>CAZULD010000186.1:0-3733 GCA_964621135.1 uncultured Bacteroides sp.
TGGATAGGCGAAGTAATGCGTCTGATCAGAAAATAAGCGACTTTATTATAAAAAATAAGCGCCGGCATCATCATGATGTCGGCGCTTATAATTAAAAAACAAATTTCAGTCGATAATATCAAAGCCCGTGTATTTGCGCAAGCATTCGGGAACGACGATGCCTTCGGGAGTCTGATTGTTCTCGAGCAGAGCTGCTACGATACGGGGCAGGGCGAGAGCCGAGCCGTTGAGAGTGTGGCAGAGGCGCGTTTTCTTGTCCTCCGCACGGTAACGGCATTTGAGGCGGTTGGCCTGATAGGTTTCGAAGTTGGATACTGACGATACCTCTAGCCAGCGCTTCTGAGCGGCAGAGAACACTTCGAAGTCGAAGGTTATGGCCGATGTAAAGCTCATATCGCCGCCGCAGAGACGGAGTATATGCCAGGGTAAACCGAGTTTTTCGAGCAGACCCTGAACGTGATCTTTCATTTCTTCGAGAGCGGCATACGAATTTTCGGGCTTCTCGATGCGGACTATCTCTACCTTGTCAAACTGATGGAGACGGTTGAGGCCGCGCACGTCCTTGCCGTAGCTGCCGGCTTCGCGGCGGAAGCAGGCCGAGTAGGCACAGTTCTTCACCGGGAGCTGGTTGTCGTTGAGGATCACGTCGCGATAGAGATTGGTGACGGGTACCTCGGCGGTCGGGATAAGGTAGAGATTGTGGAGGGTGACATGGTACATCTGACCTTCTTTGTCGGGGAGCTGACCTGTGCCGTAACCCGATGCTTCGTTGACAACATAAGGCGGCTGGATTTCAACATAGCCGGCCTTTGATGCCTCGTCAAGGAAGAACTGGATGAGGGCACGCTGGAGTTTTGCGCCTTTACCGATATATACAGGGAAGCCGGCACCGGTGATCTTCACACCGAGGTCAAAGTCGATGAGATTGTATTTCTTTGCGAGATCCCAGTGAGGCAGGGCGTCTTCGGGGAGTTCGGGCATCTTGCCGCCGGTTTTCTCGACGACATTATCTTCGGCCGTGCGGCCTTCGGGAACCATAGCGCAGGGAACGTTGGGCACCGAGAGAAGGATTTCGGTAATGGTCTGTTCGGTCTGAGCGAGTTCGTCAGCGATAGTCTTCTGAGTCTCCTTGAGCGAAGCCACAGTCTCTTTAGCCTTGTCCGCTTCCTCTTTCTGACCGGCTTTCATGAGTTGGCCGATCGAGGCGGCGAGTTTCTTGAGCTCGGCAGCGGCGTTATCGTTTTTTAGCTGAAGCTGACGACGGTTATCGTCCAGAGCAATGATGCGTTCGATTGATTCCTTGCCGTCAAAGCCTTTGACTGCAAGCCGGGCAACTATCTGCTCGGGGTTTTCTTTGATTTGCTGAAGGGTTAGCATTATATTGTATGATTATTTCTGAAGCAATTCCTTGACTTTGGCCGAGATAGCACGACCGTCGGCGCGGCCGGCGAGAGCCTTTGTAGCTACGCCCATAACCTTGCCCATGTCCTGCGGACCTGCGGCACCGACCTGAGTGATGATCTTTGTGAGTTCGGCCGTGAGTTCTTCGTCGGTCAGAGCCTTGGGAAGATATTCCTCGATCACAGCCATTTCGGCCAACTCGGTCTCGGCGAGGTCGGGACGGTTCTGTTCCTGATATATACGCGCACTTTCGCGACGCTGCTTGGCCATCTTGACGAGCACTTTCATCGCGGCCTCGTCGGAGAGCGTACCGTCACTGCCGGGAGCCGTCTTGGCCTCTAAAAATTCTTTTTTGATACCACGGAGAGCCTGCAGACGCACCTGATCCCGGGCGAGCATCGCGCTCTTTATCGCTGCATTGACTGTTTCAAACAAATCCATTGTTCCAAAGTGATTAGGTGAGTGTCCAATTTGTTGCAAATTTACAAAACATTATCCAATCCTCCAAAATAGTAGTCAAGTAGAAAGCTAATATAAAAAATCGGGGAGCAGCCGAGCTGCTCCCCGAATATAAGAGATTATGGGTTTATCGCTTAGAGGATAACTTCTTTAGTTACCTTGTTGCCGCGACGAACGATCACAACCTGACCTTCGGCCGGGTTAACGATCTTAACACCCTGGAGGTTGTAGTAAACTGCCTCAGCGTCGTCAGCTTCGAGATCTTCGATACCTGAAGTCTGAGACGGAGTGAAGTTTATAACGTAGAGTGAAGGAGCGTTGTTGTAGATCGTAACCACAACGGTGATGTCGTAAGTTCCGGCTTCAACGCTTTCGAGCTTGTAGTTGTTGCGGAGGTTGAGCTCAACGTCGCCGACAGTACCTACAAAGTTCTTCGCATTATTATCTGTAACATCTTTGCCCGGAGTAGCTTCTGCGAGGACAACATCCTTAACGAGGATTACAGAGTTAACGAGATCAGTTGTGATGTCACCGGCAGCAACTTCCTTAGGTTCGAAAGTGCCTTCGGTAACTTCGGGCAGAGTGAAGCCTGTGAGTTCGGGAGTTACGTTGTTGTAGAGTTCGTAAGTAGCTTCCCAACCTGCGGGGATCACGTCACCTGCCTTGAGGGTATTAGTACCGTAGAGCTGGATGAAGTCACCTTCAGCATCGCAAGCGAATACATTCTTAGCGTTTACGAAGCCAACGGTGAGAGCGTAGTTAACAGTGAATGTTGTCTTGCTTTCGAGAGCGAGGGTCTCCTTAACAGAGTTAGCTACGATGGGAGCTTCAACTTCGTAGTCGAACGAAGCGAGGCCGGGGAGACCGTAAACTAATTTCTCAGCAGAGAAGGCAGCCCAGGAAGCAACCTTAGCGACAGCGTCGGCATCGTTAGCAGCGGCTACGATAACGGGATCGTCGGGCTTAGCACCAACAACCGCAGCGTCAGCACCGGTATTGAAAGCATAGACGCCGTCGGTGATGACATTGGGAGTCTTGTCAGAAGCGATAGCGAGAGCAACGTTAGCGCCGGTACCGCTTACAGTGCCTGCAACGTAAGAGCGAGTGATTTCGAGTTCGTTGCGGAGACGACCGATGAAACCTGCTACGTTGTTTTCACCCTTGATGGTAGCGTTAACGAAGCAGTCTTCAACGGTAACCATAGCGCCTGTAGTACCTGCGAGACCACCGATGTAGTTTACGTTTCCGGTAGCGTCATAAGAACCGGTGGCGAATACATTCTTGATGTAAGTTCTGTAAGTTTCGAGAGTCTCAGCCATCAGGTCGGCAGAAGCGCTGTGACCTATATAAGCAGCGATGAAACCGCCGCCCTGCTGGGGATTAACGACCTTTGCGTCGACGATACCGAGGTTTTTGAGTTCACCGGAGAGTACGCCGAAAATAGTACCCATATAGTAGTTGTCCTTAGCAGCGTCGGGAGCTGTAACTTCGGGAGCGAAGTTCTTGATGAGGTGGTTCTGACCGTCGTAAACGACAACGGCACCATAAGAAGCGTCACCGTTGAAGCCGCAGATAGCGTGCCAGTCCTTGACGCCTTCCATGTCGATGTCGGCAGTCTGTACGAAATAGGTAGCGCCGGTGGGATTAGCCTTAACCTTGAGGTATGCGTTGCAGAGATCTTCTACGGTTGCGATCTCATAGGGATTCTCTTTAGATCCGGGAGCTGCAGCAGTAATTTCGTAGTCAAACGAAGCGAGACCGGGGAGACCGTAAACTAATTTCTCAGCAGAGAAGGCAGTCCAGGAAGCGACCTTAGCGACAGCTTCGGCATCGTCAGCAGCGGCTACGATAACGGGATCGTCGGGCTTAGCAC
>CAZULD010000187.1:0-3715 GCA_964621135.1 uncultured Bacteroides sp.
CGATCTGCTTGCGCACCTTTGCTACTACTTCTTCGATGCGGGCCGGGTGGATACGTCCGTCAGCTACAAGCTGGTGCAGAGCAAGACGGGCTATCTCGCGGCGCACGGGATCGAACCCTGAGAGGACGATTGCCTCCGGGGTATCGTCAACGATAATCTCAATGCCGGTAGCAGCTTCAAGTGCGCGAATATTACGACCTTCGCGACCGATAATGCGGCCCTTGATTTCGTCTGAATCAATGTGGAAAACGGTCACCGAGTTCTCGATCGCCGTTTCGGTGGCAACGCGCTGGATGGTCTGTACCACGATTCGCTTTGCTTCCTTGTTGGCCGTCATCTTGGCCTCGTCCATGATGTCGTTGATATACGATGCCGCGGCGGTCTTGGCTTCGTCTTTAAGCGATTCGATGAGTTTTTCGCGCGCTTCGTCCGATGACAGGCCCGAGATGCGCTCGAGCTGTTCCTGTGCGGTGTGGTGCAGACGGTCGAGTTCTGCCTGACGGGCTTCAGAGGCAGCAAATTGCTGTTCGAGAGTCTGACGCGAGGCTTCGATTTCGTTTCTTGCGCGCGCATTTTCACTCTGCTGCTGGTTGAGCTGAAGTTCGCGCTGTTTGATCTTAGCTTCGGCTGATTGCATCTTGGCCATACGTTGATTGGCCTGTTTCTCGGCGTCAGCAGTAATCTGGAGTGCTTCTTCTCGACCTTCAAGTATCTTATTGCGTTTCAGATCGTCAGCTTCACGCTCGGCGTCAGCGAGTATCGATTTTGCGCGTGTCTTAGCCATTGAGCGCTGCAGGATAACTGTGACTCCTACGGCTATGGCGGCTGCTATAACTCCTACCGCCACACATATCACTATATTTAATTCCATGATATTTAGTTGATATTGATTAGTTTAATGTTAATATTCAGTTAATAAAAAACGCACAACTCCTCTTCCGGATCGCCGGATGGGGTAGAAGTGCGGAAATACCTTATATGACCGGCGGCTCACTCTTGAGCCAGTGGCCAAAGCAATATGCTTTAGAGTTATGTCGGCAGCGATCAGTCTGTCTTGATTTTGAGCAGAAGCTGGTCGAGCTGTTTTTCAAAATTGTCAATCATCTCTGCCTGAGCCTCAAGGTTATCGGTTTTGCGATAGTATAGTTCGGCAAACGCAAGTGCCACTCGGGCAAGTACGTCGTGAGACGATTTATTTTTTTGTGCCTGACGCCATTCGCTCCAAAGTTTGTTGACGTGATACTCCGCTTTGCGGTAGATCACTTCTTCGTCGCGTTTGATCTCAAAATGGATCGGTTCGACGTCGGCTATTTTGATTGTCACTCTAAGTTTATCGTTCATCTACATCTTCATTCTTTAAGGTCGAGGATGCAGCGGTCAATATCCCGCACTAATTCAGATATCAATGACCTCGCCTTCTCAACTTCGCTGCGGTCGGGCCAAACGGCCGAAACCACGCGGAGATTCTCGTTCTCTACCCGCATTTGCGCCAACTCCTTGTCGCGTGCTGCAAGTGTTGCTTCGAGTTCGGCTATACGCCCGAGCGCTTCATCGCGTTCACGGGTGAGACTCAGACAGCATTGGATTATCAGGTCAGCTTTCGCTGTCACCCGGTCAAGCTGGTGTTTGAGATCTACGGCCATTTTTTCTCCAAATTTTCACAAAAGTAATGATTATTTTTTGATTTTCCGCCAGTTGTCCTATGTTTTTTTTAATCGAAAACTCCGCTACGGCCGTATTTGTCTATACTTTTCAAGGTAATATCCTTGTGATTGGGTCGGTTTTAGGGTCGGACATAGACCTTTTTTGCAGTATTACCTCGTCGCTCTATAAATATTCCGCCGCGAGGATTATTCACCCGCAATCCTTGAAGATTGATGTATTCAGCGTCCGATTCGGGAAGGCTGTCGTTCATGATATCTTCTAATCCGGTCGGATCATCGGCGAGGTAGGGCGGCTGTACTTCAACGGGTGCGTTTTCACCACTGTCAACGAATCGGCCACCTCCGTTGACTGTCATTCTTATGCCGCATCGCAGCTTGCCGCTACTCACCACGGCCGTTGTGGAGGCGTTAGCCGGTCCGGCAGTGAATGTTTTACCGCTGGCCGCGCCGAGTTCGCTGTTGACAGTCAGCGTGAAGTCTGTGATATTTGTGTTTACTAGTACGCCGTAGCGGTTATATCCATAGACTGTAGGCGTGAACGTTTCGCCTGTCGTGAGCTTTACATTTTTCTGAAGAACTTCGATGGCGGCTATTTCATTATCATCCGGAGTCGAGTTTGCCACGAAGAAACCGTTTGCGACCGGGCGAAGATAATTCGACAGTCCGTAAGGAATATTACATATGCCGAGTTCGATATTATAAAGTTGCGACGATCCTCCTCCGTCCATGGCCTGCGCCGTGTTGCATCCCATATAGATCATAAATTCGGCCAATCTCTCGAAGTCGAGGCCCGACGACGTAGCACCATAGCCGGCCTTGTCTCCTGTGGTATAACCGTTCGATTTATAAGAATCGGTTACGGCCATGACCATACGGGTTCGGTCTTCATTATATCCTACTGCCGTACGTGCAGTAGGGGTAATCTGAATTGCGGTGGCGCTGTTGAGTCTTGAACATTCGGCAGCCGCGATCGGCTCACCGTTGTCAACTATCAGTGGACAGCCCCCTAAGATCGTTGTTATGTCGTTAGTCTTTAATCCGTCAAGTTTGAAACTTACCGGTTGTAACGAAAGTCTGTCGCCGGGTTTCAGTCGGGCAACCCAAGAGAAGGCTGCTCCAACGCCAGACAGTACATAGCCGTCAGTCGGTATTGCCATATTCCCGTCCGCAGGATTGTTGTTACACTCACCGACCGGGTCGGATGTTACCTCGAACACTGCGTTGCAGCCTGTCATCGATCCACTGACGAGTTTCATTGTGCATTCTTTGCCCCACGGATTGGTGAGGGTCGATGCGCCGCGCTCGGGTGTGTAGATCACAAGATAGTTCTCGTTTCTTGGTGTGTTGATATGTATGTCGTAATCTTCGCCGTTAGGGAATCTTAGCGGGAGTGTCATCGTTACAACCTCACCGATACCGATATCCTTCGAGCCTTGAACGGTTATATACGATTCGAACATCTTCCAGTTCGTATCCCCGATACCATAATTATATAATTGATGGTCAAAGTAGGCAATACCGTTGGTGCGCTTGTACTCACCGTTGAGATTGGCATGGTCGCCATTTACGCCTGCGATATACTGTAAGTCGTCGCTCTGACGGTTCTTTCGCTCACCCATATTCAATACATTCTCTGAGCCGCGTTCCTTGTCAAGAGCCTGCACTCCGGTGAGAACAAGATCAGGATTACGGAGATCCGTTTCAGTATAAAAAATATTAGTCCGCACGGAAGCGTTTGAGGCATCCGCGCCGCACAGCCTTATGCCTGTTGTAACCATTCCCGGACCGACGGTGACGTGAATGAGTGTGTCGGCTGTGAAATATCCGTCACCGAGTTTTATCGGATCTTTTGCTTCCGCAGCCGTTAAGCCAGACCCAAATATGGCAGCCGCCAATACATATATTATATAAGGAGTTTTCAAAATGATCAATTTTAAAATTCTTGGATTAACGTGAGGGGATGTATGTTATACTTTGCATCTTAATCCATTCCCTCCTCGCAAAGATAATAAAAAATCTCCATTAACCACCTCGTTAGATATTTCCTTCCC
>CAZULD010000188.1:0-3643 GCA_964621135.1 uncultured Bacteroides sp.
TGAGCGCGAGCCACTCTCCCGCGTCGCTCACAGCCTCCGGGCAGAGCAGCTGCACGTCCTGAGCTATCAATCCCACGTGCTTGCTGCCGTCCTTATAAAAGGTCACCGGCCGCAGTCTGCCCTTGCTCTTGACCACCTCGATGTCGCTCTTGAGCCTTGCGTCCGAGTACGCCGTCACCTCCCCGGTCGCAAGGAAGTTGCCCGAACTATCCATTGAGTATTTGTACGCGCCACCGAAGCAAAATCTCAGTGTGCCTCCCGAGTTGAGCAGCTCCATCGCAAAGAGCCTGTTAGCCCCGGTGGGAGCCCACCCAGCCCCGGCCCGCGTAGCGAGTAGCAGCGGGGTCTGGTTAGCATTGTTTTGGATGCCCACGCAAAATGCTGCCGAGCCGTTATTCCACGTAAACCCGGGGGCATTGGTGCTTCCGCGGTAATATCCATCCGCCCCAGTTACATACATCCCCGATGTAGATCTGATGGTGCCCTCCACGTCCAGCACATAGTCCGCCGTAGTCTTGCCGATAGCCACGCCGAGCTTGTCGGCCATCACGTGTATCCTCTGGGTGCCCGCCGTGCATATCCTCAGCGCATACCCGCTATCGGTGTCGAGATAGCGGATGTATCCGCGCTCCCACACATGGGTCGTGTCGCCGAGATTGTACGTGTGGCTCCCATCCGGCAGAGTAGACCCGTGGAGCAGCACGTTGGAGGTAGCGTCACGATATATTATCCAGTTTTTATTGGTGTTGTCGTAAATGCCTCTGTTAACATTTCCCCCACCAATCATAAAACATACGGAATAATTTATGCCATTGACGATTAGACCCTGCGCAGTGCCGCTCACGCCCGTCACATTGAGCGTACCGCTCACACCCGCCGTACCGTCAAAATTGTTGCCCCACAGGCTCCGCGCCGTCTGGAGCTTAGACGCGCTCACCGCGTTGCCCACGCTTGTTGTCAGTATCGTCCCCTTGTCAGTCCAGGTGTTGGAGCTGTCAAGCGACAGCAGTATCTTAGGCATGGAGTTGGAGCCACCGGGGCGATAAAACGCGAGCCCCGAGTTAGACGCGCCCGCATGAAATACCACAGCCGCACCGCTCCAGCCGGAATGATTGATAACATAGGTGCCGTTTCGGGTGCCGGGGAGCTTGGTGAGTATGTCCGCCTCGGCAATAGAGGCAATCGTATCGCGGAAAAGAGACACCTCCTGGATGCCGTCCACCGTGTCCGCATCCAGCCCGCTCCCCGCGCCATCGTTGGCCGAGTCCCAGATGGTCGAGTTGCCCACGCCCGCGCGGTAATGGATGAGCGACGCATTGCTGCTGCGTATCACGCCCTGCGACGTATTGGCCCCCACGCCCCACTGCGTGTCGCTCACTCCCGTCCACGCCGTCGGATGGTAGGACAGCAGCCCATTGCCATCAATCGAGTTGATGTTGTTATTTTTTATCGTCTTGTTGACAGTAAGATAGTTGTCAACAGTCAGGTCGCCCGTTACGGTGTCCCCCGCAGCATTGACGTACCTTGCATCGAGCTTGCTTGTGTAGTTGCCCGTGTGGATAATCTCACCCGAGGCCACCGTGTCGGCCACATAGATTACTCCGCCCGATGTGTAGAGCTTGCCCGTGTCGCCATTTGCGTCGGCCAACACTATTGACGGATTACCCTCCGGACGGATTACCTTGAGCTGGTTTTGCCATCCTGCGCTGCTGATAGAGAGCGGCCCGCTCATGCTGTCACCGGAGGCGTTGACGTATCGCGAGTCAAGGACACCCGTATAGTTGCCCGTGTGGAGCACCCTGTACTCGGTGTCGTCCTTTTTTATGTATAAGTCGTAAGGATAAGCACCTGAGCCACCGCAAAAACCGAGATAGCCAAGCACCTTTTCCGCGTTGGTATACCTGATTACAGCGTTGGCCGTTGTGCTGTTGCGGTATATATTGAGCTGCTCGCCAAAATTGGCCGTCTTGATTGTGAGCATCCCGCTCATACTATCCCCGGCCTTTTTGACATAGCGTGCATCCCCCGCCGTAGTGTCGAGCCCCGGCACGCCGTCCACCCACTTGCCTGTGGCCGCGTTGTAGGTCAGCACGCGCCCATTGGCTATGCCGCTCTCGGGCAGCAGCACGTCCTCAAGCATGCGCAGCCGTGTAGCTCCTGCCGAGACTCCACCCGACGCACTGCCATTACCCCCATAAGCCGTCACCTCACCCTTGCCGAGCAGGTTTTTTGAGACTACGAGCGCGCCATTGGAGTAGGACAGCTCCACGTAGTCCGTAGAGCTACCCAGCCGCAGAGACGTGACACGTAGCTCCCCCTTGTGAGATAGGGCCATTATCCGGGTACTCCCATACATCACTCTCAGCCATGCAAGGTCGGGCGTATCGTAGCTGTTGATATACCACGGCCCACCCGTGTGGGCATAAGGAGTTATGCACAGGCGGTTGACATTGCCGTTATCCGCAGGCACGCCCACCTTAGCCCCGAGCGTCTTGAGCCCGGTTATTGTCTGCGCCCCGGCGAGCGTCACATATCGCGCATCCCCCTTGCCCTGGATGTAGCTCCATAAGAACGACGCCGGGCGACGATAAAAGAGGTTGTTAGTAGTGGAGGGGGCATAATGGCTCGTCACAAACAGCGTATCATCAGTAACCACTCCCGTTGCCTCAGCCAGCGCGCGCATGAGAGCCGACACACCCGCCTGAGTGCCGTTGGTGCCGTCTACCTTGAGATAACTGTTGCTGTCAACCGACCCGTCTGCTTTGAGAAATTGTGAGGATGTACCTCCCACCTTGACAAAAGAGGCCGCACGCGCCTCCCCCGAAAAGTTGCCCGAGCCGCCATATATCGTGCCCCACCTCACATCCTCCGTGCCCAGCGATATGGCCCCCGGGAGAGATTTGCTCGGACGCACCGAGTTGGTGGAGTTGCTCCACACCATGAGCGAGCGGCCACCCACATTGATGTAGGCATTGTCCGCCGTGTCCGCCGTGATGTAGGCGTTAGACTCTGCCGTGCCCAGTATATTGAGCCGCGGCAGCGAGAGCGCACCGCTCATGCTGTCGCCCGAGGCATTGACATAGCGGCCATCGAGAGCCGAGGCGTAGTTGCCCGTGTCAAGCATCGTGTAAGTGGTGGTGCCGTTGGTTATCTGCGCATGCCCCGTCTTGCTCCTGAGCAGCGTGGCCGCGGTCGTTGACGCACCGATGCTGCCGAGCACAGTGCGCGTGCCGTCAAAATGGGCTATGGAGCCATAAGTCTCATTGATGCCATAGATATAATGGTTGGCCCCCATGGTGATATTGCCGGCCATCTCGCCACCCGCCAGCCGTAGATACCTCGCATCCCCGGCTGTGGTATCCAGCCCACCCGCGGCCACAGCCTTGTTGGTCCACTTAGAGCCGTCCCACACCAGAGCCTCACCCACGGCCACAGCCCCGAGGCTCACATCCCCCAGGGCGTCCAGCCTCAGCGAGCTCATGTACTCCTCCGAGCCGTAGGCGGTCACCTCGCCCGCGGCCACAAAATTGCCCGACACCCTGAGCCCACCATTGCGGTAGGCCAGCTCTATGTAATCGTCAGCCGTGCCGAGGCGTATGGCCTGCGCAAACCGCTTTTGGCCGGTAATCTCCTGCGGCGTGGC
>CAZULD010000189.1:0-3566 GCA_964621135.1 uncultured Bacteroides sp.
GCAGAACATGAACGGCTAATGGTTTGAAGCGGGCTGAAACCTTGGAGATAAGTATGCCGGTTTGTTGTGTGCCTCTGGCTTGGTGCCGAAGCCATGCGCGGGCTTTATCCATGCTGCGAGTTAGCACGATGGGATAGCCATGGCTGACTACGTTCTGATATAATTCTTTTGCGTCCGAATTAAATGATAGCAGGGAATGAACAAATGCCGATAATCTTTCGGCTCTGAAAGACCGTAGGCTCACACCCAAATGCAGCCTATCGGAATACGCCACATTCGAGTTATGCTTAAGCAATTCATTTACTTTGCCCTCGGCATATTCCGGTTCTGTCAATTTGTCGGAAATGTAGACTTTCCAATGCGGGAAGCGATCATTAAGTGCAGCAATCCATTCTGATATGCCTGCTTCGCCTGTATTTATTTCCTGACCGCCTCCGATAAGGCATACGATTGTAGCCCAATCTTCTCGTTGATCAAGAGACCAAATCAGAAATGCGGCCTCTGACATTGGAAAATTTGCTACTTTGAGTTTATTTCCGTATGTGCCACCGCGTTTCAGGTAATCAGCAATACGCTTATGAGTCCATGCTCTTTGAGCTTCGTCAAAAATAGCAACGTGCTCTACTTCACCATATCCGCTTTGCTGAAGTTTTACGGCTTTCTCCGGATCAATTTCAAGTTTACCGTCCACCACAGGATTCTTAATCTTAGCGAGCATGTTATCTCTATATCGGTGGATGATTTGGATAAACTTGCTTACTTCTCGGCGAGAGTCGGATAGCTTTTTATTATCTCCGTTGTCTTTAGATTTCTTGTAGTTATTTCGTGCAAGAGCTTCTGTAAGAACGGCCACAAGTGGACCGTTTCCTGAAAGATACACAGCTCCGTCATCTTCGTTTAAAGTCCCGTCTTCTTGATATGACTGTTTTACGGCAACATCGAGGCCCACCAATGTTTTACCGGCACCGGGTACACCTGTAACGAAGCAGATGCTCTTCTCACCGTTTCTCTTTGAGTGGTTAATTACATCAAGTATATAAGCGATAGTTGCATCAGTTGTGACCTTGTCAGCCTCATGTCGAGTAATATCCTCTACAGAATGATTTTCGTAGAGAGACCGAGCGGCCTCAATTATGGTTGGGGTAGGAGTATATGGGCTAATAATCCAATCGGTTATTGTGCCTGGCACCTTTGCATCTGAGTGTTGTAAGACTTTTTTTATAAGATTTTGCAATCCGTCAGCGCCGGTAATAAGAGGATTGAAGATGGAGTCGTTATACACCGAGGGTGTAAAAGAACTTGATGAAGACTTGTGTTTAGTCGGGATTAAGATGGGCACGATAATGCGATCGTGGCTGTAACGATGGAAATTTTTCAAGTCAAGGGCATAGTCCATCACTTGCTCTACATCGGATTGTAAAGCATCCTTTTGTCCAACCTTGAATTCGAGGCAAAATATAATTCCACGGAGTAGCAAGACCACATCTATACGTTTGCCAAGACGAGGAATATCATACTCAAATATTATCTCAGCCTCCTCATTTTTCCATGGAACAAGAACTTTCTGTAAAAGATTAATTTCCCCAATCCACGCCTCATCAGTCGTAGTCAAGGCCTGTCCGTGAAACGCATCGTGAATGCGTCCTAAGATGGAATAGGGATCGGATTCAATAAATGATTTGAAGTCCGATTTATATAGGCATCGATTTGATCTTTTAACCGCCATTAGAAATTTGGATATACTATTATATGCAAAGTTACGAAAATTTCTCAGACTACAATGGAATATGCTGATAAACATAAGCTAAGCCCCGACAAGAGGGGGATTTCTTGTCGGGGCGAGGGGTTGAGTGGGGATTAGTAGAGGCGGATGCAGGTTATGTCGGCGGTTTTGACGGCGTTGGGGAGATTGTCGGTGTCCTTTGAGAAGGCGATGGCGAGGTGTTGGATTTGGTGCGTTCTGCTGGGGTTCATCAGGAATCTGATGAAGCTGCCGAGGTGTTAGATGAGGAAGTCATTGCCTTTGCCTGGGGGAACTTTGGTTGAATATTGAAGTATAACATGGGAAGAAAAAACGGGGCAAATTGGATATTATCGGTTAACTTGTCAGAGGGTCAATGAATATATTAGACACGTGGTATCTTTGTGGAAAGGTCAGAAATAATTGTCTTTATATGTTGTCTGAATTTCTTTTGAGAATACGTCTTGAGCCCATATTTTATTAGTTTGTCTGAATAAAGTTCAGAATATAAGTCTTGTATGGTTTCATTGATCTTTTTTCTTTCATCTGGTGACAGTACGCTTGTCTTTTTCCAAATGTATTTTTCATCTGGATACATCAATACTAAGACATCAAAATATAACATAAATTTTTTGATTTCATGTTTTAGATGTTCAATATACCTATCGTATTCGTTGGTGTTTTTGTGGTGAATTAGAAAGGCGAAATTATCGATTGGAGTTCTGTCAAATATAAAAATTGATTTATCTTTATATTCATTTATTATTCTATGATATTCAATCAATTGGTTGAGTAAACAGAATATTGCGATTTCGAAGGAGCTTTTATTTAAATCACTTATAAACGGATCTCCAATTATAGCAACCTTATTACCATATGTTTGTTTTAATTCATTGCATAAGGTTGTTTTGCCTATATTATTTATTCCTGAGATTCCTATGAAAATTTTTTGTTTTGTATTAGTGGATTGTTTCTCGTATTTCTCTTTCAAGGAAATATAGGCCTCTATGGTATTTAGAAAGGCCAGAGCCATGTAATATTCATTGGTATGGCAGTAATATTTGTTACAGCAAATAAAATCGCCATCTTTTTCCTTCGTAAAGGATAGAAATCTTTCATTATTACTAATGTCAATCAACATGCCTTTTATCCTGTTTGGTCGAATCTCCGGTGGATATGAAATCATTTGAATGCCGTTATCTTGATATTCTTTTATCAAACATTGTAATTTAGAGTTATTTGATATCTTATCAGAGGAATAATAAATAACAATAGATATATTGTTTTCTTTTTTAATAGTAAAGTATTTGTCTTTTAAACGTTCCAGCCATGATAAATCGCCTGCTATGTTTTTGATTTCATTATCGGCTTTAAGGATTTGATATTCAATGTATTTAAAGAATAATGCCTTTGGGAGCACCAATTTTTCCCATTTACCTATAATTTGATAGCATCTATATACAAATAACATTAATGCTAATAAGGCAACCACATTAATAATGAAATCCCATATGCAATTTAGGTTAAAAGACCGAGATTGATAGTAAGAAGAATAAATTGTTATGATAGAAGCCAGAATTGAAATAAAGTCAAAGAATATAATCCAGAAAGATTGTTTAATTCCAATCTTAAATAAATTAAATTTAAGATTATTCTGCTTTTTGTTCATTGATTAAAGAGTATGGTTTAATATTAACAATTCAATATAAGGTTTCTATGGTGTAATTTTGCGATGTTGTAATCTTATATTATAGGTTGTTTGGGGATTATTTGCCGATGCAGAAGTGGGAGAAGATGTGGGTGAGGAGGTCGGGGGAGGTGATGG
>CAZULD010000190.1:0-3542 GCA_964621135.1 uncultured Bacteroides sp.
GCTGCGTGGAGAGTGCTGCGGGAGGTGTCGCCTCGGGCGATGGCGAGGTGACGGAGGGTAGATCGGACTATTACGGAGGAAAGGCAGGCGCCGAGGATCTCGGGTGAAAGAGTGATGTCATCGGAGAACTCAAATATGATGCAGCAGCCGGGGTCTTCGCTATCGGGGAGAACGATGTCGCAAAGCGCGGGACTGAGTTCGCCGATAAGGTCGGCGACAGCGTTGATGATGAAGCGCTGCAGTGCCGCACGACGGTCAGATGTGAGAACGGGAGCCTCTTCAGAAAGATCGGCGAGAGCCGAGTCGGCATATAAATCGTCGAGCAGAGCGTCGAGTTGGAGTATGACTTTCATAATTGCTTAATTGGATTTAAACTGTTAATATTGATAATGACAGGGAATCAGCTCACAATGCGGTACTCCTGACAAATGATAGCGTTGAAGATCTCGACGGCACGACGGCGCGGAATAAAGAAGCGCGAGGGCCGCTCGAAGTTGAGGACGTGAGTGATAGCGTCGGCAACGGTCGAGTGCTTCGTGAGGGCCATGTAGCGGCAGACGGCATTGTTGATGTCGATCCAGCGCTCGTAGGACTGCTTTCCTGAGTAGCTGGACGGACGACGGGGCAGACCTTTTTTACGAAGTTTCGGGAGCACGGTATTCACTGAGTTATAAGTGAGATAGTAGCGGCGTGGCTGAGAAGCAATCGCAAGGTCGATCAGAACGTCGGGCGAAGCCGAGGGATGTTCGCTGACGACGTAACGGAGGCATTGGATGAAATCCTCGTCACGGAGTTGGGTTAAAGTCTTGCGTTTCATAGGGATGGTGTGTAAATTGGGTTTTATGTGTAAGAAGTTAATCAATAATGTGTGATTCAGGCTTGGGAGGCTTTGCGGTCGCGGTCACGACGGAAGGCTGCGAACGAGTCGATCAGATCAGTGAGGGCAATGATTGAGTTGCGCAACTGACTTTCATAAAGCGCACTGCCCGTAGAGGGCGAAACGTTTCGGCCAGCTATAGCGTCGCTGATCCCCGAAATGTTGTTGAAGAGCTTCATCTCCAGATCGAGGAGCTGATACGCGCCGCAGTCAGCGGTCGACGTCATCACCTGCTGAGGCAGATGCTGACTGTTGCCGGTGATGGGGATTACGCCGTTTGAGCGCGCCCATGTCGAGGCGATATCGCGCCAATCGACGCCTGCAGGCTTCTGATCCTGAGGAAAGAGCAGCACGCCTTTAGCCGACGACCCGATAACATGGTCTATCATAAGAATCATGCGGTTGATGCACTTCTGCTGATCTATGACGTCCTCGACGAAAGAGTGTACCTCGCCGTCGGTCAGAGGATAGAGCTTGACGACAAAGGGATGGGAAGCGTGAGGATAGGGCGAATCGAACGAAGCCAGCAGCGAACCGTCGGGAGCAAACCAGCGGCAGTGCCACACAAATTCGAGTGTGCGACGGGTAGCGAGTTTCTGATCGCCCGAACGGAGACGGAGACCGTTGAGACGGCTGACAGCACTGCGCCCGTCCTTGCGGTTATCGACACGGAACGCGCGGGCAGCGCGTCGGTCATGACAGAGCAGCTTGTTGCGGCAGTCGAGCGTCCACACTTCTATAGCGCGGCAGCGACCCGCGGGAGCAGTGAAAAAATCGGTCGAATCAGTAGTCGAATCGCCCAGCACACCCGCGCAGTCGGCCACGATCTCACCAGAGCCATAGATGCGTGCAAGCTCAGCGGCACGCGAACGGCTACTGCCTGCAAAGCGGGCGATAATGTCGGGGAATGAGAGATCATGGAGCATGCCGATCAGTTCGATATCGTTGCCGCGCGGGTCACGATAAGCGTTGACGAAGAAGCGTCGGGGATCAACATTGTCAATCCACAGGCGCGAACAGCCGCGGCGACTTTCGCGGGCGACGCGCTGCACGGCGCAGCCAGAGATGAGGAATTCTTCGAGCATACGGCAGTCGAGTTCGAGGAGTGAATTGTCATCGACGATCGACCGACGGACATCATCGGCGGGAGCATAGCTCTCGTCATCGCGGCTCGTCACACGATAACGGCCAATGACGGTTTTGACGATATGGCGAATCATATTATTGGTCAGAGGGCGGCGACCTGAGGCGGCGACAAGGTCGCCTTCGCGACAGAGACGGCCGTCGGGGTCAGGGAGGAGGTCGCCCCACTGGTCGCCATAAGTGTAGCGCTTATGGCGTTCGCGTTGCTCGCGGAATGATGCAGCGGCGAGCCACGCGTCGCGGGCGGCGGTAAGAACGGTGAGATTATTATCGGGAGTCATAGCTGTAAAAGTTTGAAAATGTCAGGAATATAAGTCAAGGCACATTCGTCGAGGACATAGAGCTCGGGCCCGGGGTCGACGAAACCCGTGGCGGCCACGATGCGCGAAGCGCTGCGGGCGGGAATCGCGCGGACCGATCCTCCGGGAGCGCACCATGAGAGGGGAGCGGCCGCGCCTGCGCGGGCAAAGCGATTGGGCTGCCGGGCGAGAGTCTTCGATAGATCACGATCGCAGACGACGGAGGCATCGGTCAGCCAGTCGTCAAGACGGATCGAGGCGAGGCGCCGCAACGAAGGATCGAGGGTAATGACAGCCTCGTAGCCACAGGGGGCGACGGTCAGCGTGAGCAGCGAAGTGACATCAGCGGCCGGAGGGCCCACAAGGTCGGTCAGGCCGCGGTCGAGCAGGTCGAGATACCAGACGCGCATGCGAGTCTCGATGAGCGAATCAATGTCGACGCAGTCGAAACGCTCCACCGAGCAAGCCGCCGCCGAAGGCTCCAGGCCGGCGCGACGGCGCCAAGCCTGAAGCATCTGAGAGCGGGTCAAAGTGACGGTCATGACTGTCGGTCGGCTGAAGATTCGACCTGAACACCAATCACGCGGAGATGAGCCTCGGGGTAGCGGAGCACGACACACGACGCTTCGGTAAGGACGACGGCCGAAGAGTTGCGGGTGCCGGAGCTGCGCAGGTCGAGTTTGTCAGAGCGGAATGGAATGTGGACATACTTGGTCATGTAGTCGGGATCGATGACAAGACCGTCGTCAGCGTGGCCACACTGGTCGAAAATCTCGGAGTGGATGAAATAGAGGCTGCCGAAATTGGTCGCAATCTCATTGAAGACGAGACCCCACTTGACAGTGGCATCATTGGTGCGACGCAGGCGGTGGCACTCGATGCGGGAGATGCGTCGCATCAGTTCGCTGCCACAGACAAAGAGCTTACGCTTCGAACCGCAGTTGCCGGTGAAGGCCTGATGGGCGATGTCGATGAGAGTTTGTTCGGAGAAATCGTCGAGAGTCACCTCTATCTTACGCGGAGCCTGATTCCAGATGCCGCCGGTGAGATAGACATACTCGTGTTTGAGTGGATCCTTGATGACGGCACGAGAGCCGAAGATGAAATTCTTCTCCATGCCCATGCGCATGTCGATGATGGCGGCCTCCTCCTGATCGGAGAAATTCCAGCCCACTTCCTTGGCGGCCATCTTGTGGAAAGTGCTTTCCTCGACCTGCATTTTA
>CAZULD010000191.1:0-3488 GCA_964621135.1 uncultured Bacteroides sp.
ACGTCTTCCGACGTACATGCTGTCATCGCAGCCGCGCAGACAGCAAGAAATAAGAATGATTTCTTCATTGTTAATTAAATTAGAGGATTAAAAAAATTGATTGATTATTAATTATGTTTATTGTACTCCAAAAATATCATCCGGCAACTCTATATCTCTATGTTCACCCCAGTCGGAAACCTCGACTTCGAAGCCTGAATCAGACATGTTCTGCTCGTCCTCGATGCGGATGCCGCTGACGCGAATCACACCCCCGCGGGGCTGCTTGGCGATCTGGTCGGCGATGTCGTAGTTAAACTCGAAGGTCTTGCCGTTTTTGAGGCGCACCTCGAGATTGAGGTGATAGGGGAAGTCGCTGCGCGACTTGGGTGAGCGTCCATAGTATTCGTCGGGGAAGCCGGGCACGCCGAAAGTGCGCACATGAGCCTCGCAGCCATAGTCGGTGATGTCGCAGTCGTAGAGGGTCATGGTCGACGATTCGGAGGTGACGCCGTTGCGGAGGTAGACTGACTCGGCCATGCCGAGGAGGGCGCCGCGGGCGAGGGCAACGTGCTGGATGCCGTACTCGAATTCGTAGCGGATGACATAGGTGTAGACGAGGGGCTGCATCTTGACGGGCATGTGGTGGGTCTCATGCAGGCCGACCTCGGGGACATTGTCGACATAGGCGGCATAGAGCACGTCGGGCGGGTTGGTCGATCGCATGCTCGGATAGAGGGCAGAAAGGGCGGCGAGCGATGTGCGCGAGCGTGATGTCGATGTTGCGCGGGCTTCGGTGAGCGAGGCCATGTCGGAGAGGACTATATACTCAGTGTCGCCGTTGTAGAGGAGAAACGACAGGTCGGTCGATCCGTCGACCGACACTTCGCCGCCGCGGACGTCGAGGAAGGATTCGCGGGGCGAGCCTTCGCGCGAGTATGTGATAAGGTTGACCCACTCGGGCATCGTCGGCCTCAGATCGGTGTAGTCGAAGCCGTGGAGGGCGGCGTCCCAGTTGGCGGCATGGTTCATGCCGTAGTCGCGCTCCCACTCGTGTTCCCACGTCAGGTCGAGGGCCGCCGTACGGAAGTGGTTATAGCATAAGTCCTTACGGCACGATGTCATCGCTGACATGCCGACCGTCGCCGCGGCTATGACAATTAATTTAGAGAGTTTCATAGGGCGGGATTGACTTTCTTGGTTTTATTGATATCGTTGAAGCGCCAGACTACGGCAAACTTGGCTTTGAGCGGGCCGAAGTAGTTGAGGGTCTTGGTGCGTTCGTAGAGGTAGTGACCGTCGTAGGGGCGGTACTCTTTGTAGCGTGTGTACATATAGCCTGCGCCGATGGCGGCTTCGAGGGAGAAGCAACGCGAGATCGGGAACATGTAGCCGAACGAGAGGCCTGCGAGACCGCCTTCGCCCTTGTAGCCTTTGCCGCCGTTCTCAAGGTCATATTTGCCGCCTCCGGCAAAGAGGCCGACATACATGCCGTGCCACGGTGCGCGCGGACGGATCCAGCGGCGGCCTTCGACCGTAGCGAGGGCTATCTGATAGTATTTGTGGCGCGATGCGCGGCTCCACCATGCGACGTCGGCTTCGACGGCCACGGACCAGCGGTCGTTGATGAGCCACTCGAATTCGAGGTTAGGCATCAGGGCTGCGTCGTAGAGGATGTTGTTTTTCAGAGCGAAGCGATGGCGGGGCTCGGCGGGGACTGAGTCCTCGGCGGCCACGGGAGTCTCGGCGACGTCAGTGTTGTCGGCTGCTTCGGCAGCGGCGAGGGCCTCGGCGGCTGCACGGGCGGCCTCGGCAGCGGAGAGCGAGGCTTCGGCTGCGGCCTGGGCTGACTCGGCAACCATGCGGGCTTCGTCGGCTTCGCGAGCCTTGGAGCGTGCGCGGGTGACATCGTCGGTAGCGGCGGCTTCTTCAGAGGCTTTGACGGCCTGATCGGCAGCGACCTGGGCGCGGTCGGCAGCTTCGCGTGCTTCGGCTGCGGCCTTGGCGGCTTTGTCGGCGGCTTCTTTAGCGGCGCGGATGGCTTCGGCTATGTCGGAAGTGGCGTTGGCGGCTGCCTGCGATGCCTCGGCGGCCGCACGGGCGGCATCAGAGGCGGCGACTGCAGCGGCTGCGGCAGCGCGGGCTGCGGCAACAGCGGCGTCGCGGGCCGCGCGGATATCACTCTTAAGGTAGAGGGAGACGGCAACGGCGTTGCGGAGCTTAGGGAAGAGGTTGTCGAACATCCAGCGGTAAGGCTCGCCGGCTGCGAGCGACATCAACTGTTTCTTGCGGCCGTCGACAACGTTGCCGGCAGCGTCGAAGATCCAGACGGGGGTATTGTCGAGGATGTCGAGAACCTGCTGCTGCGAGGGGACTTCGGGAGTGGCGGCCACGAGGCGGCGGAGCTCATCCCAGGCGATGCCTTCGGGGGCCGACTGGATGAGGGCGCGGTCGATGCCTGTCTGACCGACGATGTAGTCGACGATGGCGTCGCAGCGGTTGCCGGTGAGGCGGATGTTGGCCGTGTTGAGACCGTCGGGCGAAGCGTAGGCACGGACGACGAGATGATCGATGTCGCTGGCGGCGTCGGCCTTGCGAACCCGATCGACAAATCCGTCCATCGCAGCGCGGTTGTCGCCCAGCGTAGGATCAAATTGACGATGACTTATGCGGAAATATACCTTGGTCGAGTCTGCAGGGTTCTGACCGTAGACGGCGAACGCAGACAGTAAGGTTATAGCATAAGCTATTAATTTTTTCATAGAACATGGACCCTTCCGGAGAAGGTGTGTGGTACGGTTTATTTCGGTTTATTAATTCGTGTGGTGTACCCGCAGCGGTTTATACTGCTGAATACGATGCAAAATTATAGATTTTTTAATAAATTACCCCCCCCCAATTGTTAAACTTCGTTAACAATTGGGGAAATACTTGTTAAAATAAAGGTGTCTGAGCGATAGGAAGTTGGAACGACCGGAGACGAAAATCGCCGCAAACCCGCACCAATGGCGGGCTCACGGCTATTTTGACCGGTCGGTGCTGATGATTTTTATTTTTTTCGGCCGCGGCGGGGTTTGCGGCGCAGGACGAGGGCGGAGCGGGAGGGGAGGTATAGGCGCAGCCACTCGACGCCGTGGGGGGCGTAGAGAGGATCGGAGGCGGTGAGATGGTCGACGGTCTCGTCGATGTTGCCGTAGCCGCCGAAAGCAGGGCGGTCGGTCGACAGGACGGTGGTGTATGTTCCGCCGGGCGCAAGGATGCCGTAGCCCTCGAATGATTTGAAGGGGTTGAAGTTGAACACGAAGACGAGGTCGCCGCGCATGAAGGCGAGCACCTGATCGTCGTCCTTCTCCCAGAGTTTGCGTATCGGCAGGGCCTGGAAGTCGTACTGCGAGCTGACGAGTTCGACCATGGCGTTGTCAAAATCGTTGAGGAAGCGGTATTTGAGATCCTGGCGGTCGACGAGATCCCACTGTCGGCGGGCGTACTTGTAGCTCCAGCCGTTGCCT
>CAZULD010000192.1:0-3479 GCA_964621135.1 uncultured Bacteroides sp.
ACCGCTTTTTTCGGCGGAGGTCGTTGCGGATTTTGATGGCGAAGATTATTACGGAGCAGGTGCCGGTGATGAGGTTTGTGACCGTCAGCGGAATGTTGCCCCACATCAGGCCGTTGATCACAAAGAAGATCGATCCGAGCCCCATCATCGAGAACGTCATCATCGAGATTCCCTCGGTGTCGCGTGTGCGGATGGTCATTATCGCTTGAGGAAGATAACCGAGTATCATGCAGATACTCGCCAGATAGCCTATTATGTCGGTTGCGCTGAGACCCATATCGATAATATTTATTTGGTTAAAATAACGAGTCACCCGTGACTCATACTGTGCCACGGGTGACCGATATAATTTTCGTTTGGAGAGTTTTTAATTCTTACTTTCTCTGACGATTACTTACCGTCTTCGAGAGTACAGATGCTGACGCGGTTCCAAGATTCTTCGCTGAACATCTTACCTACACCCTGACCTTCTGCTGTGATGCGGTCAGCTTTGATCTTGTAGCGGTTGATGAGAGCGGTCTTCACTGCTTCTGCACGTTTCTGAGCAAGTTTCACGTTGAAGTCATAGTTACCGTCCTGTGAAGCGTAACCCTTGATGACTACCTTCGATCCGGGGTGGTTGTTGAGGTAAGCGGCGATCATTTCTACGTTAGGCTGCTGATCGGCGGTGATTACTGAAGAACCGTTGCGGAAGAAGATGTAACGTACTGATTCGAGGTTGGTAGTAGTAGTGGTCTCCTTGATTACGACAGGTTTCTTGTTCTGGCAAGCCTGAAGCTGAGCTGCGAGATCGGCTGCGGTTGCTTCGTTGGCTGCTGCAAGGATAGTTGCATCGTTGAGGGCGCCACGGAGAGCGTTAACCTGTGCATTAAGAGCGTCTACTTCTGCCTGGTTGTAAGGAACTACACATTCGAAGCCGTCACCGAAGCGGTAAGATACACCGGCTGTGATGTTGAATGATGCAGCCTGACGGGCATAACCAACTGAAGTCTGGTCGATGTCATAGCCTGTCATGTTAAAGAGCACTGAAGGCTGGATGTTGATTGAGAAGCGGTCGCTTGTGTTGATGCGGAAATTAAGACCGGCCTTGGTTGCGAAGTAGTTCCAGTCATCGCCGTTAGCGCTATTGATGTAGTCGTGACCCCAACCGGCTCCTGCAAGAGCTTCGATTGTGAAGGGACGTACTGCACACTGATAACCACCGAAGAGGTTGAAGAGGTCTACTTTACCGTAAGCACCTACATATGAGTTGTCAAATGCGGTCGAGCTGTGAACGCCGCCGAATTGAGTTGATGTATTGATTCCGAAGAGTGATTCGACACCTACGCCGAAGGTCGGAGTAATCATCTTATCTACTGTAACGCCTACTACAGGGCGCATTGATTTGAAGAAAGCTGCGTGAGCCATCGGGGTAGTAACACCACCGTTCACGCCTACTGACACATTGTCAAAAATTCCTGATTGCTCGATTGCCTGAGCAGAAGCCGACATAACACCAAGTGCGAGTGCCGGGATGAGGATAAATCGTTTCATACTTGTTAGTAATAAAAGGTCAGTTTTGACCAACATTTAACATTCTGTTTCTTTAAAATTTCTTTTTTATTTTCTCATTGTGGAGAGCTGACGTCGTTCCCTCGTTGTATACCATTCTAACGCCCGCCCCCCAAAAAGGTTTACTCAAAAAGGTTTCATCCGTGCAGTTTCCACAATAAAAGTCGGTGATACATCGCTGTATAACAGCAATATACCACCTATGGAATATCTATAAATTTTTATCGCTTCAAATCAAACTTTATTCCGCCTCTACCCGAAAATCCCATTCCGGATACTCCCCCTAAACCCAACAATCCGTTGTTTCGGCTCAACCAAGTGATATACGTTTGTTTCCACATGTGAGCGACACCGCCATTCCAAGCGCATTAAACGCACGGGTGATGGTATTGATCGTTGGATTTGCACCGCGCTCTATACGGCTAACTTGAGCTTTCTTAACTCCCATGAGTTCTGCCAATTGGCTTTGAGTCATATTTCGTTCAGTGCGTGCGGCCTTAATAGCTTCTCCGATATGATAAGACTGAATAGCCTCACGCACCTCTGCTTCGTATGCGTCGCGTTCGGGCGTACCAATTTCGCCGAGATGCTTATTCTTCAATTCTTCAAATGTACTTGTAATCATCTGTGCCATATCGTTCTATTCCTTATTGTCAAAATATTCCTTTCTAATCGCTTGAGCTTTCTTAATTTCACTTTTGGGTGTCTTTTGTGTCTTCTTTACCAATCCGTGGGTTGCGATCACAAGGGTTTCGCCGTCTTTATCCCAAAAAGCAAACAGGCGGTAAGCCATACCCTGCCACATGGTGCGAAATTCCCAAATATCTGTATCACCTAACTTCTTAAAGAGTTCCTTATCTTTTACACCTCCGGCAACCTTGTCAATGTTATAGAACATCTTACGGATCACTTCCGGAGCGAGGCTATTGATAAAGTCCTCAGCCTCCTTAAGGGTTACCAGTTTAAAGAGTGGCTTATACATATATTGTTAGTTTCACTGCAAAGATACAAAAAAGTCTACATATATAGAAACTATATAGACATTTTTTAGTTCACCTTACTAAACCAAAAAAATGAAATACACAGAGTAAAGGTCATTTAAGTGCGGCGAGGGCGGCGGAGATGCGCTTCATGGCCTCTGTGATGTTGGCGTCGGAAGTCGCATAGCTCAGACGAATATAGCCGGGAGCACTGAATGCGTCGCCTGCCACAGTCGCAACATGGCCTTCCTCAAGAAGATACATCGCCAGATCTGACGCATCGGAGATCACACGGTCGCCGAAACGCTTGCCGAAATATGCGCTTACCTCCGGGAAGAGATAGAAGGCTCCTTCCGGCTCATTGACCTTAAGTCCGGGAATTTCACGGGCGAGCTTCACAACGAGGTTGCGGCGGCGCTCAAATGCCTGACGCATGTCTTCGACGCACTGCTGCGAACCGGTGTAGGCAGCCTCGGCCGCCTTTTGCGCAATGGACGACGCTCCTGATGTGTACTGCCCCTGGAGCTTGGTGCACGCTTTCGCGATAGCGAGTGGAGCAGCGCAGTAACCGATGCGCCAGCCGGTCATGGCGTAAGCCTTCGACACGCCGTTGACCACAACCGTGCGGTCAGCTATTTCGGGGAACGAAGCCAGCGAGGTGAACGATCCGGTGTAGTTGATATGCTCGTAGATCTCGTCAGCAAGGACAATGATCTGAGGATGCTCGGCGAGAACGGCGACAAGGGCGACGAGTTCGTCGCGGGTATAAACAGATCCGGTCGGATTTGACGGCGAACATATAAGGATCATGCGCGTGCGCGGAGTGATTGCGGCGCGAAGCTGATCGGGTGTGATCTTGAAATTTGTTTCGATGCCTGCGGGGACGAGAACATTCTTGCCCTCGGCGAGCTTGACCATCTCCATATAGCTTACCCATGCGGGAGTCGG
>CAZULD010000193.1:0-3387 GCA_964621135.1 uncultured Bacteroides sp.
AATGCAACACGCAGTCGGTCAGAAATGTTCGAAAATCTGACTGACACAGAGATAAAAATTAAAGGAATCGGTCGAGTTAAGGATGTGAGGCAATATTTTTGTGGTTTAAAACGTTTTATAGACATAAAACTTTTAGAACCGTAAAAAGTGAAACTAATACTCAACATCATATGGGTGGTGTTCGGTGGCATAATGATTGCGATCGAATATGCTCTGGCAAGTGTGGGGATGATGATCACCATAATCGGCATACCGTTTGGCTTGCAGACTCTTAAGCTGGCAATACTGGCACTATGGCCATTCGGAACGCGAATAGTAGATTCGGGATGGCCGTCAGGATGTCTGGCCGGACTGATGAACGTAATATGGTGGTTCTTGGGCGGTTTCGTAATAGCACTAACTCACCTTGCATGGGGGCTTATATTCTGCGTGACGATAATCGGTATACCCTTTGGACTACAGCATTTCAAGCTGATGCGTCTGGCATTGTTCCCATTCGGTAATTCTGTCAATTAATTAATCATTTAAATACAAACAATTATGAAAGCAATCAAATCAATTCTCGCGCTGGCTATGGTGGCTATCCTTATGGGACTCGGCGCATGTAGCAAAGCGACTCCGGCAGAGCAATTTGCAGAAGCCTTAAACAAACTCTCTTCACAGGTGGCATCCGTGAAGACACCTGAAGAATACGCTAAAATTCAAGAGGGTATTCAGGCCGCTGATAAAATTATCACTGAAAACGCTGATTATCAACTTACGGACAATGACCGTACCGTACTCAAAGAAGCAATGAAGAATTTCTTCACTGCCACCCTTAACAAAGTCGGGGAACTTCAGAATCAAGAAATTCCTGAAGCTCAGGTGGACTTCATGGTTAATATGGTAACCGCACCAGTAAATAATGCTAAGACTCTTGGCGAACTAAATAAACCTATGCAAGGCGGTACACTTATAGATGATAATAATGACGCAAAACCCGACTCAGACATTGTTGAAGATGCCATTGAAACCGCAGGTGTCGTCGAAGATTAAATTATATAAAAGTACTATAAAACAAACAGAAGGCGCGTCAGAAATGGCGCGCCTTCTTTGTTGTTGAGGCCATAGCCAACCATGAACGTCCGAAAGGTGTTATTCATTATATAACTAAAATAAATAACGATGAATTTGACAGACACTGTTGCGGCTGAGATAATGGAGAAGCCGGCATATAAAAATATTTTATCAAGAGTAAGTGTAAGACGATTTACCGACCAAAGCGTGTCAGATGAGGATGTAAATGCCCTACTCCACGCGGCTATGGCGGCTCCGAGCGGAGTGAACAAACAGCCATGGGAGTTTATCGTTGTTGATGACCGCAAATTATTGAAAGAGCTGGCAGATGCGTTGCCGTACGCGAAGATGACAGCCCATGCTCCGTTAGCAATAATCGTCTGCGGAAATAAGGAGCGTTTCTTAGCTGATGAAGACAGCGTGCTATGGGAGCAGGATTGCTCTGCGGCGAGCGAAAACATTCTTCTTGCGGCACATGCGCTGGGGCTGGGAGGAGTTTGGACCTGTCTCTATCCTCACGAAGACCGAATCGAGCCGGTGAAGAAGATATTGAACTTAGGTGATAATCTCGTGCCGTTCAACCTTATACCGGTAGGATATCCCGAGGCAGATCATAAGCCGATGGACAAATGGCATCCGGAACGTGTCCACTTCAACGCAGAATAATATCAATCCAACTGCGAGAACGGCCGGAGTGACGACTTTTGCGTTTAGCAGCCGAGCAGTCGCGGAGGTTTAAGCCTTTATAAGAGTTCTTCAGGAATTTTGGAGTGAGATCTATCGTCGTGTTGACCGCTCGACCGGGATTGGTAAGATTATGCGACATCAGCCATTCGTAAAAATATGGCATATAGAGTATGCGCTCGTGCTGCCGATGGTCGAGGTTCTTTACTTTGGAATACACTAAGCGGGGCGCATGATCGGGCTGTGAGCGCATCTCGTCGATCATTTTATCCGTACGGGCAATCGCTTCCGGTCGGTCGCTTTGTCCGCGGACGACCCAGAGAGGCAATTTATTAAGATTAGCGACATCGCCTGAGGTCAGACCTCCGGCCAAGACAATCGCTGCCGCTATCCTGTCTGGATAAGCAGCGGCAAGATCGGCAACCCCGTTGCCGCCCATGCTCATGCCTATGGCATAGATGCGATCGGGATCAATGTTACGGTTGGCAAGCACCCAATCGAGATCCTTTATAATCATCTCTACATCCCATTTATCCCCGGTGGCCTGCGGAGCAAGCACCACAGCATCAAGTTGCAGGCCGGAATGCAAAGCGTCGATCGTACCGAACCGATCAACCTCGGTAAGGTCTGTGCCTGAAGAGCCACGGCTGTGGAGACTGATGATCAAGGGTTGAGGTGAAGCCGCCGAGTCAGGTTCATACAGAATGAAGTTATATCCGCCGGGAACTTCGTCGATATGATTGGAGAATGTGCCTTTTGCTGACGAGCAAAAGGCGACTAAGATTAATAAGGATGAAAGGATAATGAGTCGCATACATTTTATGACGAAATTTGTAGCAGAAGGTTTAATGTTGACACGACTTAGGAAGGCCGTCAAGAACACATCTTGCAGAAGCTATGAAATAAACGACCACGGGAATGCCGAAGTCGTTTATTTCATGAATGATATATTTATCTTATTTAAAATATAATCAATTCTTTAGTCGAATTTTTGAACATCATTTTGTGTGAACTTAAAAATGGATAACCAAGTAAGCCATCGATGTTAAGATTCAAATGGCTTATATCACCAATGACAAACGGCTGGTCTGCAAACATTATGTCATCTATTGAGAAATTCAGATTCCCATATTCTTGCTCTGTTTTATCACCTGAGATGCCAGCAAGATGAACTGTTTTAAACTGTACACCTTCAGGTAATGCCGATTTGTGAATCAGATTTGCACCTGCACCACTATCAATACCTAACACAACTTCCTTACCATTGACATTAACTTTTATACAAGGCAGATAGTCAGAAGCAAACTGGCTGTATGGAATAGTAGCAATAGGATTACCTTGAAGGCGAATTTGTGCTTGAGAATCTATAAGAGTCAACTTCTTGGAAGAGTAGTCATAAATAATATCATATCCACCAAATATGTCCGTTCCGATTAAACCGGCTATTGGCATTTCTTCTGCATTTGCTTCCAAATGGTTCAGGCTTCTTGTAAGGAAAGTAGCATTATCGGCAGTAATACCTGATATATTAAGAATGATGCTGTCTGCTAAGGCTACACCTGAAGCCGACTTAGCATTAACTCCACCAAGATTTGCTGTGCCGCTTTCGGATTTTGAATTATTAATATAATCTGAATTTAATATAGA
>CAZULD010000194.1:0-3336 GCA_964621135.1 uncultured Bacteroides sp.
GATGTTGCTCTGGCGCAGACGCAGACCGGCCTCGTTGTACATCAGGTAGCCGCCGAGGTTGACATGGGCCCACTCATCGAACGTGCCGGGACGGTTCTCCACCTTGGCGTTAAGGCTCAGGAATTCGCCCTCCTGCTGCAAGTCGACAGCGATAGTGTCGAGTCTCGTCGTGGGGGTCATGAAGCCGAGCACACGCGAGTCAAAGCGCAGCGTCGAGTCGTTGGTGGCATTGATATTGATCTTGCGGAAAGCCATTCGGTTGGACATAAGGATGTCGGTAATGGCGTTGTCTGAGCCGCCGTTGACATCGAACACAAAGCGAGGCATCACGCTCTGGAGCTCCTCGACGTTGATGCGGCGAGCCACAATCTGGTTGTCGAGACGCACGGATGTGCGCGTGAAACCGGCCATCAGCGAGTCGAGCGACATCTCGGAAGTGAAGCGTGCCGTAAGATCGCGGTTGTGGATCGAAAGGTCGGTCAGAGAGTCGTTTGAGTTCAGTCGGGCGAGTACGTCTGAAATAGATATATGGCTTGCGGGCTCGGTCCAGTCAAAGTCGACCAGTCGCAGACGTCCCTCGATCTCGTTGGTCTTGAGGTTGAACGATGCATCACCCTTGAGGTTGAACGAGAGTTCGCTCTCGAGCTGGCTCATTTTCAAGGCGAAGAGGTCTATATCATCGCCCGAGGCGTCCAGTGTCCACTTCAGAGGCAGTCCGGCAAGATTGCCGCGTGCGCTGACGTTGATCTTAGTGTCAGGATTGTCCGAACGCAGATCTACACTGCCCTGTCCGTCGGCCGCATGAGCCGTCAGATATATGTCGCGGTAGGTGTAGTCGTCGTAACGTGCGCTGTTCACCGTGAGGTCAACGTCGGCCTTCATCTTTTCGCTGAACGGATCGTAGCCGTGACCCGAAGCGACCAGTGAAGCGGTCACATCAGCCGCACCGAGGTTGGGCATGAAGGTTTCAATCGGGAAGTCGACCACATCGAGGCGAGCCGAGTAGTCTTCGCGGCGTGAGTTCCATTTGCCGTCGAGGGCCACAGTGCCGTTGCCGGTCTTAACGTTCAGCTTGCCGTCGACCACACCTGAGCGCATCGTCACATGTCCGTTAAGAGCCATGCGGGGAATGTTGAACTCCTTGGCGGCGTTCTTGCCCATGAGGCTGTCTTTTATGCGGTTGAGGTTGATTACATTGCCGGCAAGACGTATGTCGCCCGTAAGATTCGACATATCGGTCAGATTGCCTATATAGCCGCTGCCGTTAGCCGTGATGCAGCCGTTGAGGGCGAGGCGCAACTGGTTGATGTCGAGATGAGCGGGCGTACCGTCGACTCCGAGTACCACACCGAGCTGATTCGTAGCGGGCAGTGTCACAAGATAAGGCATGAATGCCGGGAACATCAGGCGCAAGTCCTCCACACCGAGTCCGCCTTCGAGGTCGAGTCGCAGCGGCAGCGCGGGGTCACTCATCAGATCGCCCATGCCCATGAGCAGGTCGAGGTGAAGATAGGTCGTCGGCGTAGTAATTTTGAAATTATTGAGCCGCATAGCTACCGAGTCGAGAGCCAGTTCGCCGGTGACGTCGAGCGTCACGCCGCAGCGTTCGGTGCCGTGCAGCGAGAGGGGCACCTTAAGCGTGGTTGCCTGATCATAAAAATCAGTGATGCTCAGATCGAGCGAATCGACGGAGATATAGCCGAAGTCAAGACCCGGAGCGGGAACGATTCCGCGGGTCGTGTAGAGAGCCTTCGAGCCGCTGAAGCCGATAGAGTCAATCTCGATGGTCCACGGCACGGTCTGGGCGGTGTCGACCGTGGTGACCACGGGTGTGGCAGCAACTGTGGCCGAATCCGGAGCGATATATGCCACGTCCAATCCCCGTCCCGTCAGCGAGTCGAGCAGAATCTCCTGAGTCGTAAGGTTGATCAGTGCGTTGTGCATCCGACCTTGGGCTATATTGGCGCCCAGCGAGTCAATCGCCGGAAGCAGTTTCATGCGGTAAGTGAAGTCATCGAGGTCGAGCGAACCGATCTTGATCGACATCTGAGTCGGCTCGGCGGCAGGGGTCGCCACAGCAGCCGTATCAGGCGAAATAACCATCGCTACAGTCGCTCCGGCCAAACGACCGCTATCGACATTGATTATCATATCCGACAACTCGACGTTGACGGGCTGGAGTATCAGTTCGTCGGCAGCAAGGGTCATGTACATCGTCGAGTCAGGCGCACCCATCACATAGCGCGCATCTTTCATGTTCAGCTCGGTCACCCGCGCATCGCCTTTAAGCAACGGCCATAACGACACGGACGCATTCATCTCCGAAGCGGCCACAAGGGTGTCGCCGTCCTGAACATAGCTCAGACCTTCGAGGCTCAGTTTTATCGGGAAACCGACCTTGAAACGGTCGAGAGTCATCGACACTCCCGGCTTGGTGTTCATCCGCTCTACGATTCGCGAGCGGAGCAACTCTTGCATCCAGGGTGAGTACAATGTCACTATCGTACCGGTCAGGAGCAGTACGACAGCCAGAACAAGGAAGCCTAAGACCTTGAATATTTTGCGGATAACAGTAATAAATTTCACTGTATGTGATGAATTATCGTGTGACGAATCGGATTATAGCTATAATAACCATTTCGTCGGAGCTATGGTTTGCTCACAGCGCACAAAAAATCAAACTTTTATCTGTGCAGTGCAAGCCGGGTGGCAGTCCTACGCAAGTTCGCAGATAAGAGTGGCCGATGATGCGTCGGTCACACGCACCTTCACCGTGTCGCCGATTCGGAAATCTCCGCGGGGGAAAACACAGGTCTTGTTCTGCTGATTACGGCCTACACGCTGCTCAGCCGAACGCTTGGCCGCTCCTTCGACCAGAACGTCGAACGTCTTGCCGATATCCCGGCGGTTAGACTCGAGCGACAGCTCGTTCTGAAGAGCTATCATGCGGTTGAGGCGGTCTATCTTAACATCTTCGGGGATGTTGTCGGGCATCGTCCGTGCGGCGAGTGTACCCGGGCGCTCCGAATATTTGAACATGAACGACGAGTCGAAGCCCACCTCACGCATCAGGCTGAGCGTTTCCTCGAAATCCTCCTCGCTCTCGTCGTGGAAACCGGTAAAGAGATCCGTCGAGATGCCGCAGTCAGGGATGGCACGGCGTATGGCGGCGATGCGGTCGAGATACCATTCGCGGGTATACTTGCGGTTCATCGCCTTGAGCACCTTGTTGCTGCCCGACTGCACCGGAAGATGGACGTGATTACATATATTATCGTAGGCAATCCCGATTCCAATCTCAAATTAGAAATAGCTTTTCAGAATTCGGGAACCGTA
>CAZULD010000195.1:0-3300 GCA_964621135.1 uncultured Bacteroides sp.
TTATATATTGCCGTCACTTTACCGTTTGCATCGACGGTTGCGACCGACTCGTCAGAAGAAGACCATGTAAGGTCCCTGTTGGTGGTCCAATCCGGAGTGAATGTCACCGATAACTGTGCTGTTTCTTGCACACCATCTGTCACTTGTAAACTTAACCCTTTTTTATCGAATGTGATCGACGTGGGTAGCACTCGAATGGGCGATGATTGTTGCTGAAGCGGAACATCGCGGTCGTCAGCAGTAATCAACTTGATATTGGATAGAGTGAGGTTGCCCTGATGGTAGGTAGCGGCAGCCTTTACTTTAATATATACCACGGCTCCGTTTGAGCCTACAATCGCATTGTCGGGATCTGATGAAAAAGCGCCCATGAGCAGCTTGCCGTCTTTGATATTCGTGACGAGCTGATAGGAGTCGGCGAAGCGGTCAGCGTTGAGGCGGACGTCGGCCTTACCGTCTACTTTTACGAATTCAAGGCCGGTCGGCAGTGCCACTTCACACGAAAAACCGTAGAACGTATCTGTGTTGTCAAGCATAAGCTGGAGTGTTTCCTCTGTACCCGGTTCGATATCTATCGGATTCAGGAAAAAGCTGTTGTTTTGCGCGTATGCAGTGGCTGATGCGAATGTTACCAGCATCAGCAGCAACGAAGATAACTTAGAGAACTTTTTCATCATTATAATGATTGGTATATTAAAAAATAGGGACGCACAGTTTGTGCGTCCCTAAGTCTTTATTTTACTGCGATTTTAAAGGAATTACCGTTAACAGACACGATGTATATGCCCGCACTGAGGCGTATAGTTTCAGAGTCGGACTCAGCCGTGAACGACTTGATGACGCGACCGTCCACAGTATAGACGGCGATGCTCTTGCCCGCTACATCGTTAAGAGTCAGTCCGTCGAGAGTCAAGTCGTAGGACGGCTCTTCGCCTGAAACAGATGCGAGTCCCGACATTGATGCGTCGTAGCGTGTGGTCAGTGAATGACTTGTCGAGCTTATGTCGGAAGCTATGATATCAAATATTTCGACATCGGTAGCAGTTGCATTGTCGCTGACCTCGAGTCTGAGCAGCGGTTCAAAGCCGGCGGCGAAAGCCGAATTGTTGAGGTCGAAGAGCACGACGCGCATTGTCCGGTCGTCGATGCGGCGCGAGCTCAGTACATGACCGTCGGCACCCTTGCCTGCAGTGACATTGACAAGTTTCATGCCTTCCGGCACACGGATATTGGCCTGCAGAGCCACATACTCGCGGCTACCATCCAGACGGACACCGACAGCGTTGTCGGCGGAGGGGAAGATGACCAGCGCATCGAGATCCCGGTTGCTGACGCCGAGCGGTTTGACACGGTTTTCAGAAGAAGGTTGATTAACCTCCTGCGCAAGCACGACCTTCACCGTAGCCGAGGCATCGGCAAAAGAGATGGACTTGTCACCATTGACGTCGGCACCTCGGTAATAGAATTTATTCCATACCTCCTCTGTGGTGAAATCTTTTCGCTCTGTCTTCCACCAGTTTGTGAGCACGTCCTGATTCCATACCGCATAGTTGGCGATATTTACCGCGTCCGAGATATCGAAGTGACCGTCCCAGTTAGCATCTGCACGCTGGGGATACACATCGAGATTACATTCGTGATAGAAATCCTGATCTGTCTTAACACGGATTACTGAGTGTCCCACTGCATTCAACTCTATCGTACCGTCATGTGAGTCGGCTTCTGTGGCCACCGCTTTATTGCCTGAACTCCATGTCATCTTCTGGCCGGCCAAAGGCATAACAGAAGCGATCTTGTAAGTGGAGCCCTTAATATATTCGGGCATATCGTCATCGGCAGGTTGCGTCATTCTAATGCCCGGTTCTATTCTATTCTCATGCACCTTCCATAGATCCTTGTAGACATCAACGTAATTTGCCTGTACATAAATCTTACAGCTCTGGTCGGTAAGATGTCTTTCACCTATCATCTTGGGAGGAGTCTCAGTATACACCTTGATTATAGTGAGCTCTTCGCAATCATCGAATGTTTTTTCTCCAAGTTCAAGCAGAGTTTTTGGTAGTGAGACAGTTTTCAGCTTTTGGCAATAATACATTGCCTCCTTACCGATTTTCTGTACGCTGCTAGGTATGTTGATGTCTTCGAGCTCGATGCAGTTTTTCAATGCATAGTCGTCGATAAGCGTCAATTTCCAGTTCTCGGAGCGTTCGAAGGCTCGCAGGTGTCGGCAGTCCATCAATGCTCCCATGCCGAGCTCCTTGATATTTTCGTGCATTTTGATAGAATAGAGGCCGCGGCAGTCTTTGAGAACTTCGGGATTAAGGATGGTGACGAGCGGCGGAACTTCGAAATATGTCAAACCATAGCAGTTGGCAAAAGCACGTTCGCCCATGTTGGTGATGGATGCCGGGAGATTGATTTCCGGCAGGTTTTTGCATCCGTTGAAAGCCTCCTGACCAATTTCAATCACCGATTCGGGAATAGTTATCCCAACGAGGGTAAGATCATTTTCGAAAGCATCGTTTCCGATTCTTATCACTTTGTAAGCCTGTCCAAAATATGGGCTCTCTTCGTCGATGTTGTATACATATTCAGGAACCACGTATGAAGCGCGTTCGATAGGCGCTTCTGAGGAGCCGGCTGCCTCTTCATCCTGCGATCCGTCAGAGTCTTCTGCAGATACGGTATCCTCGCCAGAGATTTGAGAAAATTTAAAAGCAGGTCCCGCCACCTCGCAGTAAGGTGTAGGTTTATTACTCAATACTCTGAAACGTAGACCGTTTTTTTCCTCAAGCACTCTCTCTAAATGAATAAGAGTGTCGTTTTGGGCTACAATCTTATAGAAATGGGCCCATGGGCTTATTCCCTTTACATTTTCGATGAGAGCATTCGGAGTATTAAGTTCCGCCTCCTTGCTGGAATATACCTTGGGAGAGAAGAACGCCTCATCAAAGGTTTTCGGCTGGACAGCATAGTAATATACCGTTAATGCGCTGTCGCAGTCAACGAAAACTCGACTTGCCTTTTCTAAAGATGCGGGAACAGAGATCTCTTTCACTCCCTTGCAGCCTCCGAACGCGGAGCTGCCAATAGTTGTGACGCCTTCAGGGAGAATAATCTCAGAAAGGTTTTCACACCCATTGAATGCCTCGTCGGGAATTGTTGTCAATGAGGTGGGGAAATTGATGGAAGGCAACTTTATACAACCGTTGAATGCTCCTTCTCCTAACGACATAAGATTCTCCGGTAGAGTAATCGGTGAAGGATCATTTGAAGCAAGTTCCCATTCTATAGGAAAGT
>CAZULD010000196.1:0-3298 GCA_964621135.1 uncultured Bacteroides sp.
ATACCGACAAAGACAACAGGCTTTACGCCTATCGTATATGCCGCTGCTCAGGGTATGGCATGGAAACTGCGTTATAGTGCCGGATTAAACTGGCAACTTAATCGCATCGGCTATACCGACCGCAACCGGCATGTCACCAACCATAATACCCAATGGTCGATAAATCCGACCGTACAGGTAATGATGCCTTTCGGTGCAAAAATGAACCACGCCGTTATGCTGAACTACAAATGTACACTCAGCGATATTCCATACACAGCCATATCTTCAGTTATAAATTGGACTGATGCCTATAATTATACTGTCGGTAACCCCAATCTGAAAGCACAGTCGTCTGATATGATAATGGCCGGCCTATCACTTTTTCGAAACAAATTAAATTTTACGGCTTTGTATGCCCACACCCATGATCGCATTTATTGGCAGTCTTTCCAAGACGCGTCAAATCCTGATGTTTTCTACACAAAACCGATAAACATATCCGGTCAGGGTGTTTGGGGCATAGGAGCAGAATGGATGGAAGCACCTGTGAAATGGTGGCGCTTCAAACTGTCCGGCCGAGTTGAAATCACCCCCGAAAACCTAACTGTAGATGGCGTATTTTATAACAAAACCAGATTCAAAGAGTATTGCTACATCAACAACAACTTTACATTCTCTAATGGCTGGGGTGGAATGCTCAACGCAACTTTTGAACCGACATATCGTACTCTCGACCGCACATACCATGCGGTTTACAATATAAGCGGACAATTTTACAAAACATTCCTTGGCGATAATCTCCAAATAGCTCTTGACTTCAACGCCTTTGGCAACCGTCGTAAACTTGACCGACAGGTCGGTGTAAATAAAGTATCGTACAAATACACGACCCCCGTTCAATATATAGGTTTATCCGTAGCTTGGAACTTCTCGGGCGGCAAGAAGGTCAAAGTGGCTGCTGTTGACGGCATACAGGAATATCGCGAAACCAAAGATAACCGTTGATAAGATGAAAAAGATAATATATATCATTATAGCTGCGGCTATATGTGTCGTAACTTCTTGTTCGACAAAATCAGACTACGAGATTGAAAAAGAAGCGTTCGCCCATGAACAGGCAGAGTTGGCTAAAGAGTGGCAAGAACTTGCTGAGGAATATGCTGAACTTCGCAAGGAATACTCAGAACTTCGTCAAGAGTATCTTCGTGAGAAGGAAGAATTTCAGAAGTCTGTGGCAAAGGAGAAGGTTAGGAGTGCGGTTACCCTCAAGGAGTAATCACTATATCTAAACAATAAAAAACTCGCCGAGGACGTTTTGGCCCGCGGCGAGTTTTTGTGGATTATGGTATAGTTGAATTATTTCTTGTATGTCTTCTGGAGTTCCATGAAGCGTTCGGGATAGTTGGTTGTGATGTAGTCTACTTCGTTGTCGATACACCATTTCATTTCATCGATATTGTCCACGGTCCATACATTGATTTCGAGACCGAGATCTTTGAGCTGCTGCACCCACTGCGGATTGCGCTGATATGCCCAGTAGTTGTAATCGGCACCGGCAGCGCCCATAAACTTGAGCTGTTCGGGCACATAGTCGCCTGTTAGATAATAGATCTGAGCTCCGGGATGAGCATATTTCTTAAGACTCAGCATACCGTCGCGTGAGAAAGTGATATAGTCGATGCGGTCTTCTACACCGAATTTCTTAGCCATTTCGCAGATCTTGCGTGCCATTTCCGATTCCTGATGTTTGCTGTTGGGGAACTTCATTTCGCAGATAAGACGAAGATTGGGATGCTTAACGGCTTCAGTGAAATATTCTTCGAGAGTGGGGATGGTTTCGCCGTTTTCGATCTTCTGTGCGCAGATGATTTCGGCGGGAGTGTACTGCACGCTGTGACCGTTGATCCAACCGTCGTGGTTTACAACGAGAACAGAGTCAGAAGTCAACCACACGTCAAACTCGGTGCCGTAGCAACCTACAGAGTCAGCTTTGATGAGTGCGTCGATCGAATTCTGGGCCGAGCCGGGAGCTGTCCAGTAGCCGCGGTGAGCTATTACTTTAACTTCGTGGCCATTGGCGAAACAGCATGTTGCTGACATCGCTGCGATCGCTGCCAATAGAATAGATTTGAATTTCATTTGGTTTAACAGGTTTTGAGGTTATAAATTGATAAGTTTATTTTCGTCCTACAAAATTGCACATAATCTTTCGTCCCGCAAAATCTCTGTCGCTCCAATTCTCCTTCCTTGCGCGTTAATAATTCTAAAACGATTGTATAATATAGCTGTTTTAAAAATTATGGAATGAATCAGGGCTTGCGTTTCGGGTGATATTTTCTTGGAATAAAAATCTATAAATGAATGGATAATAACGGATTTTTTTGTATATTTGCAGTCGCAAAGAGCGGTCTGCGCTTGAAGCAGATTTTTGATTTGATATTATTCTTGCATGCAAGATTTAAATACGCAGTCAGACGACATAAAAACATAGATATTATTAAATTAGATAGTTATAAGCAAATAAATTAGTAAATACCCTAAAAACTTCAATTACATTACAATCAAGAGCCGAGAGGCCGGATACAATCTTTCAAAAATTTAACTTAACACATTCAGACTTACACTACTGGAACAAAAACTAAATGCTGAATTATGGAATCATCTGAAAACGAAAAGAAACCTAAACGCCCCCGCATCGGTCAGTCACCGCGTCCGATGGGCGAGTCAAGTGAGTTCACTCGCTATGAGAAAGTGAATTATGGCAAACCGGCAGCCGACGGCGATAAACCCGCCGGAGCTGAGGATGCGCCTCGCTATCAGCGTCCTTACGCACCACGCCAGAATTCTTACAACAATAATCGTCAGGGCGGATACTATAACAATAACAACGGCGGCGGTTACAACAACTACCGTTCGAACGGCGGTTATCAGCCCCGTCAGCGCGCTGACTATCAGGCCCCCGACGCCGCTGCTCAGTCTGCTACAGAAGGAGCGGCCGAAGGCGAAGCACAGCACAGCACTCAGCAGGCTTATCCCCGCTACAATAGTTATAATCCCAACTTCAACCGCAATAACTACAACCGCAACAATCAGGGCGGTTACAACAATAACGGCCAGCAGCGCCAGGGCGGTTATAACAACAACCGCGCCGGAGGCTACAACAATAACGGTCAGCAGCGTCAGGGCGGCTATAACAACAACCGTGCCGGAGGCTACAACAATAACGGTCAGCAGCGTCAGGGCGGCTATAACAACAACCGTCCCGGAGGCTACAACAATAACGGTCAGCAGCGTCACAACAATAACCGCAACAACA
>CAZULD010000197.1:0-3294 GCA_964621135.1 uncultured Bacteroides sp.
TTTCTAAAGACTCATATTTGGAATATGCACATTCCATATCATTAGGTCTGTAGTTCATTTATAACTACCGACATATTCTCGGTAAATGAGATGGTGCGTGATGCTGTTTCCTTAGGTCCGTGAGGATAATCTGAATTTAGACGGATGAGAGTAGCATTGTGATTGCGGTAAGTTATCTGCTCAAACGGGTAGCGGATAATAGTCGGTGTATTAAATCCTATTCCCAGTTCAAGAAGCACTACTCGGTCTTTTTCAGCATAACGGGTCATGAACTTTTCGTAACGATCGGCTGCCTTATCCCAATTCTCATCCTGAACGAAGAATTGATTCTTTCGCACGTGGACATCCATATTTCCTCCGCATACCGGGCAAACCGGAACATATTCACGATCAACTGTCAGATCATGAGAGTGTGTCAGGATATTCTCAACGGTCTCCTTGTCAGAGTACAGTTTCGGATGGCATCCAACAGCACACTGCATAAGTCCGTAGTCACCCTGAACCTCAAATATTTTGGTCGGATCAAAGCCTGCTTTACGAAATTGAGCGTCGACGTTTGTAGTGATCACAAAGTAATTGTGATCCTTTACAAGTTCCAATAATTCCCGGTAAAGCGGGAATGCCTCAGGTCTGAAGCGGGCATAATCAATATGTCGAGCCCAGCGAGCCCAACGCTCTTCCTCCGTGGGAAACTCGAAAAAACTCGATGAATATAAATCCGGAAAATGGTACTTCTCGATATAGTCAGCAAACTCTCTCTTGAATTTAGGACCCGAGTAATCAAGTCCGGCTGCAGTCGATAGTCCGGCACCTGCACCGATGACCACTGCATCAGATTCGGTAAGTTTTTCGCGCGCTTGCTTTATCCTCTCGCTAAAGCTATTCATAGCCTAATAAATCCTTATATAAATAATAATCACTGTCTTTAAATACGTTGAATACGATGGCTGTCAGCGATGACTCTTGGTGTCGGTCAATATACTCACGAACAGTTGCCACAGCTATTTCGGCTGCTTTATCCTGCGGAAAATGGAATTCTCCTGTTGATATACAACAGAATGCTATCGATTTCAAGCCTTTCTCGGCAGCAAGCTCAAGACAATTGCGGTAGCAGTCAGCCAATAAATGACAGTCTTCCTCTGTTGGATAATCTCCATAGACAATTGGCCCGACAGTGTGGATAATCCATTTGGCCGGAAGATTGTACCCCCGCGTTATCTTAGCTTGTCCTGTCGGTTCATCATGACCTTGCTGATGCATTATCGCTGCACATTCTTCTCTCAACTGCATACCGGCCGCAGAATGAATAGCGTTGTCAATACATCTGTGCATAGGTATAAAGCACCCGAGCATCTGAGAATTGGCAGCGTTGACTATAGCGTCTACCTCCAGACGGGTAATATCGCCCTGCCATAATCTCAGTCGTGGATATCTTGGCGATACCGGTATTGAATCAAGAGTGACCACTCCTTTTTCGAGACGCTGCTCCGTTAATTCGTCATCCTGAATATCCATGAGTTCTTTTGCCAAAGGTGAAGGCATCCGGACATTCATAAGCGAGCGAAGCAGATTCCGCTTGTCCTCTAAAGATTGGGGAATTGTAATACGAGCAAACTCAGGGCGCTCCCGAAGGAGCGCTCTGAGCAGCGTATCAAGTTTTTCGTTTTCAGAAGTCATAATGAACTAGAGTGGGGGGATTGGTGCGGAGATCAAAATAATCAGCCGATTCAGCCGGTAACCGCAGGTAGACAAGATCCTTGTATGTCTTATACAAATGGGGGAGAACGGGATTTGTGTCAAATATCTCACGTTGCACCTCATCAGGTATATCGAAATCGATCGTACCGTTAATTCGGGCGAACTCTGCACCCTTTAAATCAAGAATTGCAATATTGGGATTTTGCTTCATCTGTGCATATACCTCCTTATGGGGAGATGTGGCAAAATATATTGAATTGTTTTCGGCATCAATTTTCATAATTTGAAAGATGCGTACATGAGGTTTGCCGTCTACTGCGGTCGCAAATGCCACCTCTTTATTTTTGTGGAATACTTCCAATAATTTCTCGTCCATAATATACATTAATAACCTATAGTGAAACGTTCTTTGTGGTGAGCAGGTTCAGCAAGTTCATCAACCATGGCTTTAGCATAGTCCTCCACGGAGATGAAACTGTTGCCATCCTTATCGAAAATCATATCGTCCTTACCGAGGCGATAAACACCGGTGCGCTTGCCGGGGCCTTTAGCGCCCATGTCGCCGAGGTTGCCTGCTGGAGAGAAGAATACCCAGTCGATGTCGTTCTCTTTCGTAAGTATGTTTAGGTAAAATTCGCCTAGTGATTTTACTCCGGGCACCCATGCTTCAGGCAGAGTGCCGGTATCTATCAGGCGGACACCCGGCTTAACAAAAAGCGTACCAGCTCCACCTACTATAAGAAGACGCTTAACGCCGACTTTCTTAGCTGCTTCGAGAATCTTGGGATAGTTAGTCAACGTTTCCTCATAAATATTGGGATTAGCCCATCCCGGATTATAAGCGCTGATGACACTATCATAGCCGCGAAGATCGTTTTCGAGAGCTTTTTCATCTGCCACATCAACTTTCTTAACCGTGAGTGCAGGGTTTTCAATCTTCATCTTCTCGGGATTATGTACTAAAGCCTCCACTTTATAACCACGGTTGAGGAGTTCGTTGAGAATGGCGGATCCAACAAATCCGCTTGCGCCAATTAATGCTACTTTTTTGCTATTCATAATCATTGTTCTTTTAAATTGTCTTTATCTTAAAGACTTCAAAATAAGCTAAATTGTTTTTTGTGATTTTTCACTGATATAGAATTCAATTATCTTACCTCAATGTTAGTAATGTTGATTATCAAATCCATTTTGTAAGAAGTTGAAAAATTTATTTAGATTATTTAACCTGATAAAAATTAGCTGTTGCGCACTAAAATATAATTTCTTACCTTTGTGTAGTAATACTGAATATCACTATTATATGGAACGACATTTTAATAAGAATGAATTATATCCGGATTGTCCGATACGTAATATCCTAAACCGTATCAGTGATAAGTGGACATTACTGGTACTATATACTCTCAACGGACATGAATCAATGAGATTCAAAGATCTTTCGGCCGAATTGAAAGATATTTCGCAGAAGATGCTCGTACTAACACTTCGCACGCTCGAAACTGACGGATTTGTTGAGCGTCAGGTTTTTCCGGAGGTTCCCCCGAGAGTAGAATATCGTCTTACCGAAAGATCACACTCTCTTTTCCCGATCAT
>CAZULD010000198.1:0-3287 GCA_964621135.1 uncultured Bacteroides sp.
GACTATCTCGGTAAGGCCGACCGCTATCACGGCGTGTGGTCTCACTGGATCGACGGTCCTACTGGCAAGACCAAACCTTTCGGTAAATTGGACAATGGCGGTGACCTCGTCGAAAGTTCGTTCCTCATGGCCGGCCTGCTTTGTGCACGCGAATACTTCAAGAACGGCAACGAGCAGGAACAGCAGTTGGCCGCTGATATCGACGCCCTCTGGCGCGATATGGAATTCGACTGGTACACCAGAGGCGGTCAGGACGTACTCTACTGGCATTGGTCGCCCGACTACGAGTGGCAGATGAACTTCCCCCTTCAGGGCTACAACGAGTGTCTTATCGCCTACATCCTCGGCGCGTCGTCGCCCACTCACCCCATCCCTGCCTCGGCTTACCATAACGGTTGGGCCCGTGGCGGTGACATCGTGAGCGACAATTCGTTCATGGGACTCCCTCTCGTCCTCAAATACAACGGAGACGAGCAGACCGGCGGTCCGCTTTTCTGGTCTCACTACTCCTACATCGGTCTCGATCCTCGCGGACTCAAGGACGACTATGCCGACTACTGGCAGTTGCTCACCAACCATGCCAAGTCAGACTATCTCTACTGTGTTGCCAATCCCAAGGGATTCAAAGGCTACGGTGAAGATAGCTGGGGACTTACGGCGAGCTACTCGCCCGACGGTTATTCGGCCCACTCGCCTAACCACGATCTCGGCGTAATCACCCCTACTGCCGCTCTCTCGAGCTTCCCCTATACACCGGAAGAGTCAATGAAGGCTGCCCGCGGATTTTACGATCGCGGCGAGCGTTACCGTGGCAAATACGGTTTCTACGATGCTTACAGCGACGAAAAAGACTGGGTTCTGCCCCGCTATCTCGCTATCGATCAGCTACCCATCGCTCCTATGATCGAGAACTACCGTTCGGGTCTCCTCTGGAATCTTTTCACAGGTGCGCCCGAAATTCAGCAAGGTTTGAAGAAACTTGGTTTCACATCTCCTAAAATTACAGAATAAGCAATGAAATTTTCAAAACTCATCTTCGCCGCCGGTGCGACCCTCGCCCTCGCATGCTCGTCGTGTGGTGGCAGCCGTTCGGATTCTGACGCCGAAATGGATGCGTTTGTCGACGACCTCCTTGCTAAAATGACGCTGGAGGAAAAACTCGGCCAGCTCAACCTTCCCGCCTCGGACGACATCGTCACCGGTCAGGCAAAAAGCAGTAATATCGGCACTATGGTGTCCGAAGGCAAAGTCGGCGGCGTTTTCAATATCAAAGGTGTTGAAAAGATCCGCGATCTTCAGCGCGTTGCCGTCGAAGAAAGCCGTCTCGGCATACCTTTGCTCTTCGGTATGGACGTTATCCACGGCTATGAAACCGTGTTCCCCATTCCCCTCGGTCTGTCATGTTCGTGGGACATGGCGGCGATCGAGAAATCGGCCCGCATCGCTGCCCGTGAGGCTTCAGCCGCAGGTATCTGCTGGACATTCAGTCCTATGGTTGACATTTGCCGCGATCCACGCTGGGGACGCGCGTCCGAAGGTTCGGGCGAAGACCCCTTCCTCGGCGCTGCGATTGCCCGCGCTATGGTCAAGGGCTATCAGGGCGACAACTTGCAGAACAATGACGAGATCATGGCCTGCGTCAAGCACTTTGCCCTCTACGGCGCTCCCGAAGGCGGACGCGACTATAACACCGTCGACATGAGCCGTCAGCGCATGTTCAACGAATATTTCGAGCCTTACAAGGCTGGCGCCGAAGCCGGTGCAGGCAGTTTCATGACCTCGTTCAACACTGTCGACGGCATCCCCGCTACAGCCAACAAATGGCTGCTCACCGATGTGCTCCGCGGCATGTGGGGATGGAACGGTTTCGTCGTAACCGACTACACCGCTATCTCCGAAATGATCGAGCACGGTCTCGGTGACCTCCAGCAGGTGTCGGCTCTCGCCCTGAAGGCCGGAACTGACATGGATATGGTTGCCAACGGCTTCAATGGCACCCTCGCCCAGTCGCTCGACGAAGGCAAGGTTGACCTCGGCCAGATCGACGCCGCCGTGCGCCGCATCCTTGAGGCCAAATACAAACTCGGTCTCTTCCAAGACCCTTATAAATACATTGATCCGGAGCGCGCCAAGAAAGAGATCTATTCACAGTCCAACCTCGCCGAGGCCCGTCGCATCGCTACCGAGACCTTCGTCCTTCTTAAGAACGACAACAACGTTCTCCCCCTTCAGAAAAAAGGACGCATCGCCCTCATCGGCCCGCTTGCCAACTCCGCATCCAACATGCCCGGCACTTGGAGTGTGGCCGCTAACTTCGAGCGTTATAAATCTCTCTACGACGCATTCAAAGACGCCGTCGGCGATCAGGCTGAAGTTCTCTATGCCAAAGGATCAAACCTCGAGGCAGATCCCGTCCTCGAAGCCAACGCCACAATGTTCGGCCGCGAGATGCGCGATCCCCGTTCTGAAAAAGAACTCCTCGCAGAGGCTCTTCAGGTTGCCGCCCGCGCCGATGTGATCGTAGCTGCTCTCGGCGAATCGTCAGAGTACAGCGGCGAATCATCGAGCCGCACCATCATCACTCTCCCCGAAACCCAGCGCCGTCTCCTCGAAGCTCTGCTCGCGACCGGCAAGCCCGTCGTTATGCTGAATTTTGCCGGACGTCCCACCGTACTCACTTGGGAAGCCGAGCACGTTCCCGCGATCCTCAACGTTTGGTTCGGCGGCTCTGAGGCCGGCGATGCTATCGCTGACGTAGTCTTCGGCGACGTTTGTCCTTCCGGCAAACTCACTATGACTATGCCCCGCAGCATCGGTCAGGTGCCCATCTACTACAACCATTTCAACACAGGTCGTCCCAAAGCCGACGATACCAAGTTCGAGAAATTCCGCACCGGTTACATAGACTCGCCCAATGCGCCGCTCTATCCCTTCGGCTACGGTCTGAGCTACACCGATTTCGAATACTCTGACTTCACTCTGTCGGCCGACCAGATGACTTCCGACGGTTCGATCACCGCCTCGGTCGTTGTGACCAACAACGGCAAATACGACGGCGACGAAATCGTTCAGCTTTATATCCGCGACGTTGTCGGTTCAATGTCCCGTCCCGTCAAGGAACTCAAGGGCTTCAAGCGCATCAGCCTCCGGGCCGGTGAAAGCATGAAAGTCGAGTTCGAGATCACTCCCGAACTGCTCAAATTCTACAATTTCGAGCTTCAGTTCGTGGCCGAGCCCGGCGAATTCCTCGCCATGGTCGGTCCCGACAGCGAACGACTCTCAGTCCT
>CAZULD010000199.1:0-3232 GCA_964621135.1 uncultured Bacteroides sp.
TCTCCCGAATAGTGATTTGTGAATTGAGGAGGGAGAGGATTTTAGTTGGTTAAATGGATGCGAAGGTTGGGCTAAAGTTCCGATAAATGCTGATATATTGGAATAATTTGCCTATTTTTGCAGTTCATAATCATCACATATGCTAATAAGGAGATTTATATCCAGCCTTGCGGCCACATGCGTGATTGCTGCGGCAGCTCAAAAAACCGAACCGATAAAATACGGCGATTTCAACCAGTGGGTGACCCGCAACATCAAGGAGTCGCACATCATTGGCGGCAATACCCGACAGGTCTACGAAATAGGTCCGGAAAAGACTATCGACGGTGACAAACCGTATGTCAATCTCGGCGGATCGCCGTGGGCGACGTCAAACGTTCTGGCAAAAGTGTGCGGCATAACGAAGACGAGCAACGCGGTGTTTCCCGAAACTCGTTCGCCGGGCAATAAATGCGCCAAACTGACAACGCGTCTGGAGAACTGCAAGGCGATAGGCATTATCAACATTGATGTGGTCGTGGCCGGCACAATGTTCTTAGGACAGATGTTCGAACCGATCAAATCGACCTCAAATCCGTATAAAAAGATGGAGATGGGTGTGCCTTTCACCAAACGCCCCGCAGCGCTGGTCTATGATTATAAGCTGTATATTCCGGCTGACGGAACACGCCTATATTCGTCGGGCTTCGGGAGCAAAAAGACGCTTCCGGGCAGCGACGAGGCCGAAGTGTTTGTGTATCTTCAGCGAAGATGGGAGGACGCCGACGGCAATATCTACGCCAAACGCGTGGCGACGGGCCGCGAAAAGCTGTCGAAGACTACACCCGACTGGGTCAACGGTCACCGTCTGCCTCTGAACTACGGCGACATAACAGGCAAGCCATTTTTCCAGCCCAACATGGATCTGATGAGCAAGGAAAAGAGCTACTGCGCCCGCAATTCGAAGGGCGAGGTTGTGCCTGTGACGGAAGTTGGCTGGGATGCTCCCGACGCAACGCCGACCCACATCATAGTGATGTTCTCAGCGGGCTGCGGCGAGCCATATATCGGTACGGTCGGCACAGAATTTTTAGTCGACAACGTAGCGTTTGAATATTAAAAAAAGCTGCCTTGCGGGCAGCTTTTTCAATATTCGGTATAATAGGTAAATTAGTAAGTCATTACAGGGGGAAGTTCCTTAGCCTGCTCGACCATGCGGGCGATCTCTGATTCGGCGGGAACGCGGTTGCAAAGATTCTTCACATCGTTAACTTCGACGAGCTTTGCATGGAGATTAGCGGGCACGCGGTGACGGAGTTCCTTAACGGTGTCAACGCCTGCGGCTTCGAGAAGTTCGGCAAACTGACCTGCTACGCCCTTGATGCGGAAGAGATCGGCATGGTTAGCCCACTTCAAAATGAGTTTTTCAGAAATACCGGTCTGTTCGGCGATAGATTTGCGACCTTTGGGGGTAGCTGCGATTTCGAGAAGCTGATCAGTAGTAGAGATGCCTGCTGCTTCGAGTTTCTGTGCATAGACCTCGCCTATGCCTTCGATTTGGTCAATTTTGTAAGCCATGATACTTGAATTTTTGTTTGGTTTTAATATGCAGAACAACAATCATGGCTCAAAAGTTTTTAGAATCCAATATGTTATAAAACATATTTTTGTCAGAGCACGGCTGCGACTTCTTTGAAGGCGTAGACGTGCTGTTGGTTTTGGCGGTCGACGAGGGTCAGCATGCCGTCGGGGGCAACGCGGTCAATGCGGGCATCGTATTCGGTGCCGGTCGCAGCGTCGAGCCAGCGATGGAAGCCTGTAGCGCGCCAAAGAAGTGCGGAATAATCAGCAGTGAGGCGCTCGGGATCGGGCGCAGATTCGTAGGCATCGAAACGCTCGACAATAGCCCGGCATACATCTGAAAGCAACCGGTCAAGCTCAAACGAACGACCGGTGAGATTGGTGAGCGACACGGGATTAGGGGCGTCGCTCATGAACGTCTGCTGATTGACGTTTATGCCTATGCCGGCAATGGAGCGGCCAATGCGGGGACCTTCGAGGCTGTTCTCGATAAGGATGCCGCAGATCTTTTTATCGCCGACATAAATATCATTAGGCCATTTCACTTTGAAGTCCAAGCCGGTGGCGCGGCTCAAAGCGTCGCACACTCCGAGCGAGACGAGCATCGACAGCTCGAACTGGCGCGCGGCCATGATGGTGCGGGGACGCAAAAGGAGCGAGAAAGTCAGATTTGCATCGGGCTCGGACTCCCAACTGTTGCCACGCTGACCGCGTCCGGCGGTCTGACGTCGGGCTGCGATGACGGCTCCGTGGGCGAGATCGGCGCAACGGGCGGCGAGCAAGGTGTTGGTCGATGCCGCTTCATCGACCCAGGCTATTGACGGGAGGGACATCAGTCGTTGATAATGATGTCGCGCGAGCCGTCGTCGTTGACCTTTATGTCGACACGCACAGTGTCGTCGGGGAGGATGTCGGCGATGCGCTCGGGCCACTCGAGGAAACAAAGCGCGCCTGAATCGAAATAGTCCTCAACGCCGATCTCAAGGGCTTCCTCGATATCCTCAAGGCGATAAAGATCGAAGTGATAGATCAGTTCGGCTGTAGTATCAGAGCGATATTCGTTGATAATGGCGAAGGAAGGCGAGTTTGTGACGTCGTCCTCTACACCGAGACGGCGGCAAAGAGCATTGATGAAAGTCGTCTTGCCGGCGCCCATGTCGCCATAGAAGGCATAGACGGTTTCGTCGCCCATGGTTTCGACAAATTTCTCGGCGGCGGCAGGCAGATCGTTGATTGAATCGACGTGGATTGTAGTCATATCAAGTAAATTTATTTGGCCGACAACGTGATCAGCGGCACGAGCATTTCCTCAATGGAAATGCCGCCGTGCTGGAAGGTGTCGGTGTAGTATTGGACGTAGTGGTTGTAGTTGTTGGGATAGGCGAAGAAGTCGCGGTTTGTGGCGAAAATGTAAGTGGTCGACACATTGGGCGACGGGAGGCCGAAACGCGCCGGCGTCTTAATCTCGTAGACCTGTCGGGGGTTGTAGTTGAGATTCTTGCCGAGTTTGTAACGGAGGTTGGTGTTGACGTTGCGGTCACCGACGACCTTGATGGGATTGTCGACGCGGACGGTGCCGTGGTCGGTGGTGAGGACGATTTTATAGCCTTTGGAGGCGATGACTTTGAAAAATTCGTAGGCCGAAGAGTGGCGAAACCATGATTCGGTCAGC
>CAZULD010000200.1:0-3206 GCA_964621135.1 uncultured Bacteroides sp.
GGCGACGACCTCACCGAAGATATCCAGAACCACATGCGCCGCGCCCACAACATCAAGGTCGGCGTGCGTACTGCCGAACAGATCAAGATGAACGTCGGATCGGCTCTCACCGAACTCGATAATCCGCCAGAGGACTTCGTCGTACACGGCCCGAACGTTATGACCGCGCTCCCGATGGAAGTACTCGTCACCTATCAGGAAATCAGCCACTGTATCGAGAAAACAATCTCAAAGATCGAAGCAGCCGTGCTCGGTGCACTCGAGCAGACTCCTCCCGAGTTGTACGCCGACATCGTCCGTAACGGCATCTATCTCGCCGGCGGCGGTGCAATGCTCCGCGGTCTCGACAAGCGACTGACAGATAAGATCGGCATACAGTTCCACATCGCTGAAGATCCGCTTCTCGCCGTGGCCCGCGGTACGAACGTAGCGCTTAAGAATATCTCGAAATTCTCCTTCCTTATCCGCTAACGCCTTCGTGATGCTGCTCAGCCGTGCGTGAGTTATTTGACTTCTTTATCCGCAACAGCAAATGGTTTGTCTACGCCATCTTTGTCGTAGCAAGTTGCATGTTGCTGTTTCAAGGCAATCCCTACCATCACCACGTCATACTCACCTCGGCCAATTCAGTGGCTTCAGCCGTATATACGGCCGGCAACAACGTAACTTCGTACTTCAAGCTGCGCGACATCAACGAAGACCTTAACCGACGCAACGCTTCGCTCGAAAAAGAGGTGATCAACCTGCGCGAACAACTGCAGCGTTATGCCGAGGCTGAGTTCACTGACACGCTCGTCACCGACAGTGTGGTCGATCACTTCGATTTTATAGTTGCGAGAGTCATCAACAACAGCATATCGAAACCGTTCAACTATCTGACCCTCGACAAAGGCTCGAACGACGGCGTGCGGGCCGAACTCGGAGTGATAGACCAGAACGGTGTGGTCGGCATAGTCAGCGTAGTCGGCAGTCACAACGCAAGAGTAATATCGTTGCTCAATCCCAACCTGAGACTATCGTGCAAAATCAAGAACAGCGACTATTTCGGCTCACTCGTGTGGGACGGCGACGATCCAACGACAGCGTTACTCGAAGAATTACCCCGCCACACGACATTTCAACCCGGCGACACTATAGTGACCAGCGGCTATTCGGCTGTGTTCCCTCCCGGACTGCCCGTAGGAGTCATAATCGACGACGGACGACGGCATAACGAGAACTTTTTCACGCTCAAAGTCAAACTGCTGGCCGACTTCACCACTCTGGGCAACGTCCAGATTGTTAAGAACAACTTTGCCGAGGAAATATCCGAGATAGAGCAGCACGACCAGACATCAGACAATAAATACCGACACCAATGAGCAAGACCGCAATTATCCTAACTGTTCTATTTCTCGTGCTGGTGCCGGCGCAGGCGGTGATATTCAACAATCTCATCCTGTTCAACGTCGCCATACCGCTTGTGTTCATCTATCTGATCATCAGTCTGCCGGTAACATTGTCGACCAACTGGGCCGTGACGATAGGTTTTATCACCGGTCTGGCCGTGGACATTTTCTCCGACACTCCGGGCGTCAACGCCCTCGCATGCACTACCCTCGCCTTCATACGTAAGCCCGTCTACCATCTGTATATGTCGTTTGACGATGATCTCTCGGGTCAGCGGCCCTCCATATCATCAATGGGGCCGGCAGCATATATGAAATATATGCTCACAATGGTGTTTATATATTGTGTGTTGGTTTTCTCGATCGAGGCTTTCCAGTTTTTTAACTTCCGTCTGCTGCTGATGCGCACAATTTTCAGCACTGTCTTCACGTTTATCATTATCTACGCCATTGACAGCCTTAACCGTACACGGTCGTGAGAAAAAACTACAATTTAGAGAAACGTAAATACATCATCGGCGGCTTTTTTGTGCTAATCGCCCTCATCTATCTGATCAGACTTTTCAATCTTCAGATTCAGGACACGCGTTATAAAGCATCGGCCGACTCAAACGCCTTCCTTAAGAAGACTATCTATCCGTCGCGAGGTCTGATCTATGACCGCAACGGCGAACTCGTCGTATATAATCAGCCGGCTTATGACGTCATGCTTATCCCGCGCGATGTAAAGCCATTTGACACGCTTGACTTCTGCCGGACGCTCAACATCACTCCCGAGCAGCTCGTGAAGCGCTTCGCCGACATGCGCGACAAGCGCCTCAACCCCGGTTACTCGTCGTACACTCCCCAGAAACTTATATCGCAGCTTTCGTCGCAAGACTACGGACGCCTTCAGGAAAAGTTATACCGCTTCCCGGGCTTCTTCATCCAGAAACGCATACTCAGACAGTACAATCATTCTACGGCGGCCAATGTCCTCGGCAACATACGCGAGGTGTCGCAAAAAGATATAGATAATGATGACTATTACGCTCCGGGCGACTACACGGGCGACCTCGGTGTAGAGAAGAGCTACGAAACTTATCTGCGAGGACGCAAGGGTGTCGAAATTCTGATCCGCGACGCACGCGGTCGCATTCAGGGTCGCTATGACGACGGAGCGTCGGACATTGAACCGGTTTCGGGTCTCGACCTGAAACTGAGTCTCGACATAAAGCTGCAACAATATGCCGAATCACTGCTTGTCGGCAAACGCGGTGCTGTAGTAGCTATACAGCCGCAGACAGGCGAAGTGCTCTGCATGGCATCCAATCCGACTTATGACCCGCGTCTGCTGGTAGGACGCGAACGCGGCGCGAACTATAACGCACTGCTCCGAGACGAGAGTCTGCCGCTCTACGACCGCGCCTTTATGGCATCGTATCCGCCAGGATCTACTTTCAAACCAACTCAAGGACTCATCTTTCTTCACGAGGGTATCATCGACCTCAATACGCTCTACCCGTGTCACGGAGGATATGTCAACGGCGGTCTGCGTGTCGGTTGTCATGCCCACGCTGCCCCGATCTCATTAAAACCCGCACTCCAGACATCTTGCAATGCCTATTTCTGCTGGGGCTTCAAATCGATGATCGACCGACGCTCGAAGTACGGATCGTCGGCTGAAGCATTCGAGGTATGGAAAAAGCATCTTGTTTCGATGGGCTACGGATACCGTCTGGGAGTCGATCTGCCTGGTGAGAACCGTGGCTTCCTGCCCAATGCGAAATTCTACGACAAATTCTATAAGGAAGGCCGATGGAGCGCCAACACCATCAT
>CAZULD010000201.1:0-3185 GCA_964621135.1 uncultured Bacteroides sp.
TGAAGGAGCTCAACGAGGTGGGGGCCTGCCGGGTCTGCGTGGTGGAGATCGAGGGCCAGGAGCGGCTCAGCGCCGCCTGTGCCACCATGGCCGAGGAGGGCATGGTGGTCCACACCGCCACCCCCCGGGTGCTGGACGCCCGGCGGACCAACGTGCAGCTCATTTTGAGCCAGCACAATGTGTCCTGCACCACCTGTATGAGAAACGGAAGCTGCAAGCTGCAGAAGGTGGCTCTGGACCTGAATCTTCAGGAGGAGCCCTTTGAAAAGAAGCCCTTTCCCAGCAGGTGGGATAAGTCCTTCCCCCTGATCCGGGACGGGTCCCGGTGTATCCAGTGCCTGCGGTGCGTCAATGTCTGCGAGAAGGTCCAGACCTTAGGGGTCTGGTCCCTGACGGGCACGGGCAAGCACGCCAGGGTGGAGGTCACCGGGGGAAAGAGTATCCGGGAGGTGAACTGCGCCCTCTGCGGCCAGTGCATCACCCACTGCCCGGTGGGAGCCCTCACCGTCCGGGACGACACCCAGAAGGTCCGGGAGGCCATTGCCGATCCCGAGAAGATCGTGGTGGTCCAGGTGGCCCCCGCGGTGCGCGCCGCCTGGGGGGACGCGGTGGGCATCCCCGCCGAGAAGGCCACCGAGAAGCGGATGGTGGCCGCCATCCGGACCCTGGGCGCGGACTATGTGTTTGACACCAATTTCTCCGCCGACCTCACCATCATGGAGGAGGGAAGCGAGCTCATCGAGCACATCAAGGAGGGGAAGCAGGGTCCCATGTTCACCTCCTGCTGCCCCGGCTGGGTGCGGTTTATGAAGCTGGAGTACCCCGACATGGTGGGCAAGCTCTCCACCGCCAAGTCCCCTCAGCAGATGTTTGGCGCGGTGGCCAAGAGCTACTACGCCAAGCTGCTGGGCGTGGAGCCCGACAAGATCTTCTGCGTGTCCATCATGCCCTGCTCGGCCAAGAAGTACGAGTGCGACGTGGAGGCGGTGAACGACGCGGCGGAGAAGGATGTGGACGTGGTCCTCACCACCCGGGAGCTGGGGCGGCTGCTGAGGCATGTGGACGTAGGGGCCCTTGGCGAGGAGGAGTTTGACCAGCCCCTGGGGACCTCCACCGGCGCGGGGGTCATCTTCGGCGCCACCGGCGGCGTTATGGAGGCCGCCCTCCGCAGCGCCTACTATCTGCTCACCGGCTCCAACCCCGACGTGGAGGCCTTCTCGGAGGTCCGGGGGTTGGAGGGCTGGAAGGAGAGCACCTTCACCATCGGGGAGCTGAAGCTGAAGGTGGCGGTGACCAGCGGCCTGGGCAACGCCCGGAAGCTGTTGGAGGCTCTCCGCAAGGGAGAGGTCTCCTACGACTTTGTGGAGATCATGGCCTGCCCCGGCGGCTGCGCCGGAGGCGGCGGTCAGCCCATCTGCGAGGATCAGGAGCTGGCCGGGGAGCGGGGAGAGCGGCTCTATGCCCTGGACCGGGCCTACAAGCTGCGGTTCTCCCACGAAAACCCGGCGGTACAGGAGCTTTATGAGAAGTATATGGAAGCCCCCCTGTCCCACAAGGCCCACGAGCTGCTCCACACAGACCAGGAGAAGTGGGAGCTGTAAGAGTATGTATCATAAGATCGGCACGCTGGCCAAGCGGTTCGGTATCACGCCTCAGGCCCTGCGGTTCTATGAGCGGCACGGACTGCTCCTCCCCGCCCGGGAGAGCAAGGGGGGCGACCGGCGCTACCAGAGCCGCAATCTGAAATGGCTATACAGTATTCGGCGATACCACGACCTGGGCTACAGCCTGGAGGAGACCTTGGAGCTTTTCTCCCGGGAGAGCGTGGAGGAGCTGGACGCCATGGCGGCGGAGAAGGAGACCGAGACCCGGCGGGAGCTGGAGCTTTTGGAGCGCCGGCTGGAGGCCCTTCGGCGGCACCGGGAGGACCTGGAGCGGATCCCCCGGCTCTTCCACCGCTGTGAGGTGGCTCAGATGCCCCGGCTGTGGCTGGTGATGGATCAGAAGGGGCAGGACGTGGACCTGGACCCCGCCATTCAGGACGAGATCCAGGAGTGGATGCGGTTTTTGCCCTGGGTCTACGCCGCCTCGGTCATCGAGGAGGAGAAGCTCCGCACTCCCAAGGAGGAGGGGGTCCGGAAAAGCGGCTTCTGCGTGGAGGAGGCGGTGGCCCAAAGGCTGGAGATGGCCCAGGGCCCCCACGCCATCGCGGTGGGGGGCTGCCGGGCGATCCACACGGTCACGGCCCTGAACGACCTCCACATCACCACGGAGGGGCTGCTGGGCCACGCCCTGGACTACGCCGGGGAGCAAGGCTTTACGGTGACCGCCGCCGTGGGCCGGTGTCTTGCCAAAACGGGGGAGGTTCAGTGTAAGGAGGACCTGTGCCCCCGGTCGGTCTACTACGAATACTGGCTGCCCATAAAAGAATAGCAGTAAAAATTCCGGCGGAGCCTCCGCCGGAATTTTTGCGTTTTGTGAAAAGTTTGTCTTGCATCTAAAGCAGCTTTAGGTTGTAGACTGAATTCAAGGTGGAAAGATTCCCCTTAAAACGTGTAAAAGGAGAGAAGTAAGTATGAAGAAAAGGATCACAGCCCTGGCCCTGGCCCTTGTCATGGTCATGGGGACGGTGGCCGCGGCGGCCGGAACGGAGAAAACCATTTCCGTCACCCCCATGTCCCTGAGCGTCAACGGACAGGCCGTCACCGCCACAGCCTCCAACGGGGCCACCGGCGAGGTGTTTGCCTCCGAGGGGGTCACCTACGCCCCCGTGCGCTACCTGTGCGAGCTGCTGGGCATCGACGTGGAGTGGGACAAGAATGACCCCAACACGGTGAAGCTGGTGGGCGACATGACCGTCCCCGCCGCCGGCGCCAAGTCCGGCACCTTCACCGCTACGGCCCAGGGCTTCGGCGGCGAGGTGACCGTCACCCTGACCATCGCTGACGGTGTGCTCACCGATGTGAAGGTGGTGGGCGACAAGGAGACCGCCGGTATCGGCGGACGGGCCGTGGAGCTGCTGCCCGAGACCATGAAGGCCGCCGGCACCATTGAGGTGGACGGGGTCTCCGGCGCGTCCATTACCAGCGGCGCCATCCTGGAGGCCGCCAAGGCGGCTCTCGGACAGAGCGGCGCCACCCTCACCGGCAAGGCCGTGGCGGTGGAGCAGCACATGAAGCCCGGCA
>CAZULD010000202.1:0-3120 GCA_964621135.1 uncultured Bacteroides sp.
GTAGAGAAGCTGGGCGGCCGACCGCCAGCGCACCACCGGCGGCTTTTGGGGGTCGCCGCCGGGAAAGTAGTGCTCCGGCACGGGCATATCCAGTCCCCGCTCCACGTCCCGGCGGTACTCCAGGGCCAGGGTATCCGGGTCATACTCCAGGTGGCCCATGAGAAAGAGCTGCCGTGAGTCCTGGGTCTTGACGGCAAAGACCCCCGCCTCCTCCGAGACGGCCAGCACCTCCAGCTCCGGGATCTTGCGGATGTCCTCCTCCCAGACCTCCGCGTAGCGGGAGTGGGGGGCGAAGAATTCATCGTCAAAGCCCCGGAACAGCGGGGAGTTGGGTTTTAATACACGATGGGGGTAAACACCGAAAAGTTTCTTTTCCAGCGCCCGCTTGGGAATACCGTAGTGGTAAAAAAGTCCCGCCTGGGCGCCCCAGCAGATGTGGAGGGTGGCGTGGACGTGGGTCTTGGTCCACGCCATGATCTCGCACAGCTCGGGCCAGTAGTCCACGTCCTCAAACTCCAGGTTCTCCACCGGCGCGCCAGTGATGATCATGCCGTCGTACTTGTTGTCCCGGATGGCGTCAAAGGTGGTGTAAAAGGAGTCCAGATGGGAGGGGTCGGTGTTGCGGCCTACGTAGCTGGCGGTGTGGAGCAGCTCCACCTGGATCTGCAAGGGGGTGTTGGAGAGCTTTCGCAAAAGCTGGGTCTCGGTGACGATCTTGGTGGGCATCAGGTTGAGGATGAGCAAATTCAAGGGCCGGATGTCCTGGTGAAAGGCCCGGTACTCGGTCATGGTAAAAATGTTTTCCGCCTCAAGGACCTCTCGGGCGGGAAGGGAGTCGGGGATGCGGATGGGCACGGGCGTCGCCTCCTAAAAAAGCACTTCCCCCACATTATAATATATACCGTCCGCCGGCGCAAGGGCAAAAAAGCGCGAGAGTATAAGCCCTCGGTCCGCTCCTCATAATAATAGGACCAAAGATAGGAGGACTACGCCATGTCGGAAACCGAACCCACCCAGCCCCAGGACCAGAACGACGACCGCCAGCAGCAGCTCCAGGAGATCGTGGACTTAGGCTCGTCCACCATTCGCACCGCCCAGGGCACCATACACACCCTGACCATCGTGGGGCAGATCGAGGGGCATCAGCTCCTGCCCCCCAGCGCCAAGTCCACCAAGTATGAGCACGTTTTGCCCTTGCTGGCCAGTGTGGAGGAGAGCGAGGAGGTGGACGGGCTACTCATCTTGCTCAACACCGTGGGGGGCGACATTGAGGCAGGGCTTGCCATCGCCGAGCTGATCGCCGGGATGAAAAAGCCCACCGTCTCCCTGGTGCTGGGGGGCGGGCACTCCATCGGCGTGCCGTTGGCGGTATCCGCCAAGCGGTCCTTCATCGTCCCCTCCGCCTCCATGACCATCCACCCCGTGCGCATGAACGGCATGGTCATCGCCGTGCCTCAGACCTTCAGCTACTTCCAGCGCATCCAGGAGCGCATCATCGAATTCGTGGCGGCCAACTCCAAGGTGGACAAGCAGGCCTTCACCAAGCTGATGATGGCCACCGGGGAGCTGGCCGCCGACGTGGGCAGCGTCATCTACGGCCAGGAGGCGGTGGAGCTTGGCCTCATCGACTGCATCGGCGGACTTCACGACGCGCTGGACTGCCTCCACGCCATGATGGCCCAGGAGGAGCCAGGAGCGGTTTCGCCCCAGATGTGAAAAAAATTTCTGGAAAGATTGCCAATTCGCTCTTGACGCTTGCCCCTTGCGGCTGTATAATATGTACAAATGTTGGGCCAAAAATTTCCACGTGCACTGTCATTTTGACCCAATCCGCAAACAGCATGACCGAAAATAACCGGCAGAGGGGCACGCCTTTGCCAGTCAGGAGGCGCCTCATGGAGCAAAACGACCACAGATTCCCACACTTCACCTCCGGTGATGAGGTGGCGGCCTATACCTACCTCGGCTCTCACCCGGAGGGGGATGGCTGGACCTTCCGGGTCTGGGCACCCAACGCCAAGGCGGTATCCCTGGTGGGGGATTTCAACGGCTGGGACATGAACAGCCACACCATGTTCCCTCTGGGGGACGGGCTGTGGGAGGTCCATGTGTCCGGTCTTCAGCAGTACGACATCTATAAATACGCCATCATCGGCGCCGACGGTCAGGTCCACATGAAGGCCGACCCCTACGCTTTCCACGCCGAGACCCGGCCGGGCACCGCCTCCAAGCTCTATGACCTCTCGGGCTACAAGTGGGGGGACAAGGCCTGGCAGGACCGCAAGGCCCGGACCACGGTATACGACCAGCCCCTGAACGTCTATGAGGTCCATCTTGGCTCCTGGCGGCGGGGAGAGGAGGGCCGGTTCCTCTCCTACCGGGAGATGGCCCAGCAGCTCCCCGGCTACGTCAAGGAGATGGGCTTCACCCACGTGGAGCTGATGCCCGTCACCGAGCATCCGCTGGACGCTTCCTGGGGCTATCAGGTGACCGGCTATTATGCCGCCACCAGCCGCTTTGGCACCCCCCACGACCTGATGTATCTCATCGACACCCTCCATCAAGCGGGCATCGGCGTCATCCTGGACTGGGTCCCCGCCCACTTCCCCAAGGACGCCTTCGGCCTCTATCACTTCGACGGCTCGCCCACCTATGAGTACGCCGACACCCGCAAGGGCGAGCACAAGGAGTGGGGCACCCAGGTCTTTGACTTCGCCCGCAACGAGGTGCGCTCCTTCCTGTTCTCCTCGGCCAACTTCTGGATGGAGGAGTACCACATCGACGGCCTGCGGGTGGACGCGGTGGCCTCTATGCTCTATCTGGACTACAACCGCCAGGGGGGCGAGTGGTGCCCCAACATGTTTGGCGGCCACGAGAATCTGGAGGCGGTGGACTTCCTCCAGCAGCTCAACTCCCATATGTTCTCCCTCCACCCCGGCTGCATGATGATCGCCGAGGAATCCACCGCCTGGCCCAATGTGACCAAGCCGGTGGAAAAGGGCGGTCTGGAGGGCGGCCTGGGCTTTAACCTCAAGTGGAACATGGGCTGGATGAACGACATCCTGCACTACATCCGCCTGGACCCCTACTTCCGCCAGTACAACCACCACGACATCACCT
>CAZULD010000203.1:0-3112 GCA_964621135.1 uncultured Bacteroides sp.
TAGGCGCCTCCTTCAAAGACTTAGGCAAGAAACTCTTCGCCTTCTCCAAAATGGAAGCCATGTCCGCCTCCGACCTCCTCACCCACCTCGAATCCCCCGAATAGGAACTTAGTTACGTGGAATATCAATGTTAGATACGAGCATGAACGAAAACGCACCAATCTCATCTACCCCCTCCGCGCCCGGCAATGAGATAATCCTCTATCAGCCCGACTCGACCGTCAAGCTCGAAGTCCGGCTGGAGAATGAGACTGTATGGCTGACTCAACAGCAGATTGCAGATTTGTTCGGAACAAAACGTCCGGCCATAACAAAACATCTTGCCAATATATATAAATCCGGTGAATTGGAGGAGAAGAGCACATGTTCCATTTTGGAACATATGGGTAACGATGGCACTCAACGCTATACTACGAAGTATTATAATCTCGATGCTATATTATCGGTTGGATATAGGGTAAATAGCAAAAATGCGACTTTATTCCGGCAATGGGCCAATAAGATATTGAAGGACTACCTTCTGAAAGGCTATAGCATTAATCAGCGGCTATTGCATATGGAAAGGCGGATTGATTATAGACTTTCGGAGCATGACAGCCAGATAAAGGAACTGAGCAATAGAATGGACTTCTTCATCAAAGCTTCTCTGCCACCACGCGAAGGCATATTCTTCGAGGGTCAGATATTCGATGCCTACACGCTGATGTGTGACCTCGTGCGCAGCGCGAAGCGCCGACTTGTGATGGTCGACAATTACATTGACGACACCGTGTTCCGTCAGCTCGACAAGCGCGAAGCAGGGGTGTCGGCCACAATATTTACCCCCTCCGTTAGCCGTGCGTTGCGTCAGGACCTGGAGCGTCATAATCAGCAGTATGCCCCGATAGAAATCAAGACCTATCGCAAGGCCCACGACCGCTTTCTCATCGTTGACGACACCGTCTACCACGTAGGCGCCTCCTTCAAAGACTTAGGCAAGAAACTCTTCGCCTTCTCCAAAATGGATATTATGACCGCAGACGAATTGATACGCTATTTGGAAGCTTCTAATTAATTCTCTCATATATAAAGCCCAATCTTGGTTCCGGGCCACAAGATAAAATGAAATTTCTTGACACCAGGCCGTTTGACAAGAGAAGCAACGATTTAGGCCGTCTGACCTCCAAATTCCCTTCAGTCCTGGAGGAAGTGAACCGGAGGCAGAATCGGGGATTAAAAAGGTGATTTTTTCAATAAGAAATTTATAAAACATAGAGAGTAGTCGTAGTTACTACTCTCTATTCTTGTAGTTTTTGTTTTTATAATCCCAAAAAGGACTTTACTTTATTATTAATTTCTTCTCGCTTTGAAATTGGCAAAGAAACATACCATATTCCACAAATAATCAAGATGACACTAAGTAATCCATAATCCAATAGCCCGAATATAAGTCTACATGTCCATTTGATGACTAAGTAGATTGCCAACAATGTGGCAACAAGTAATATTGGTTTATATAGCTGCATTGTTGATTTGGTTAGTCTGGGAAGGAAGAACCTCTTTAGGAGATTTGGTCATTATCAACATCTCAGTGATTCCGGCTGCAATCCCAAATAAGCCCAAGTATATGTGGAAGCCTTTATCGCTCGTGAAGTCAGATGATGACCAATTTGTCAAGGCATCCCAACCACTTCCCAGAATATTTTGATCTTGAATTGGAAAGATAAGAACTACACACACCAGTCCTAATACAGGAGCAAGCATATACAGCCTGTTGACATTCCATGTTTCTGCGTAAAGACGGTATGCCATAAAAAGGATAAGAACGCCAATCATGATTTTCTCCAACCCGAGCATTATTCCAACTGTCCCGATGATGTTAGCACCTCCGAACATAAAGAAAGCCAGAGCATAGCCGGCCACCATCCAAGTGGCTTTCAGCTCTCTTACCGCCGGAGGCAGCATGCCGAATATAATCAGCAAAGCAAGGATGACGTTTTGCTTCCATGCAGCGCCCTCAAGCATGGCGCTTCCGAATAGATTTACTCCTGTAAGGGTTATTATCCCAATTGTAATCAGGAAAATAGGGGACAATAGATGGTTATAAGATTTCATACTTTAGTATTTAGATGTTTAATTATAATAATCCAAAGCGTTTCTTAGGGAGATATGGCTGAGCCATATGTAGAAGTTCTTTGTCTTCTTTAACGAATGAGGTAAAGGCATTTTGCACCCTTGGTAATGCGTTCTTGAAAGCCTCTTTGGTCTGTTTGCCATATGGCGAGTTGTTTGAGTTGACATTCGTCCAAGTGAATTGAAGGAGTTCAAACAATTCCTGTTTATCATAGGGCATTGGGTGGGTGTCAATGCAGTGTGCTAACTTGCGGTCCGTCTCGGGTGATTTAGCATCTGAGGAGTCTGGAATGATTCCAGCCACGGTTTTTAAGGTTCCGGCTACTACTCCACCCGCCACCCCTCCAATGAGTTTGGAGGTCTTTCCGGCAATCCACCCGCCAACAGCTCCCGTTACGCCACCTACACCATCTTCGATATTCTCTTGAAGGCTATCTCCAATATTATTGACTGTATCAACAATTTTAGAAGAAGAGTTGAGTGTTTTCTTTACCATCGAAAAAACAGCACCTGTTTTACTGGTTGGAACCAAAGAATCCAACAATTCATTGATTTTTCTTTCTAATTCGGTCATATCTCAATACTTATTTTGGCATTACCTCCATTGGATCGCCACCACAGTAGACAATCAGTATGTAGGCAACGGCATAAACGATTAAGGCTGTGCTCCAAGCCCATGCCATTTTTTTACAGAATACACCCCATTCCGAACGGTGGTACCGATCTCGACGCGATATGGCAATCTTGTCGGAAAGGGCGTAAGCACCCATAAATACTGGAATAGCAATCAGTCCGGCAACTCCAATTTGCCATCCGATGAAAATCCAAGCCAAAACGGCAAAAGCGACCATCACCATTATGCTCAGCCAATAGAGAGTCTTTTTTAGTGTTTCCATTTCGTGGAATTAAGATTTTATTGGTTAATATATGTAATGATTTTGTCAATCCATTTGATTACAGATGCCCGTGCACGGTCATTGGTCGGAAGTTGAGCAATAAG
>CAZULD010000204.1:0-3093 GCA_964621135.1 uncultured Bacteroides sp.
TCAGCGCGGTAGGAGCCTTTGGCAAATCAATTGATGAGGTATTGGAGTTGGCAAAACTGTCAGCCGAAGTGAGCCACAATCATCCTGAAGGTATCAAGGGGGCACAAGCAACTGCCTTAGCCATATATCTTGCACTTGAAGGATGCTCGAAAGAGGAGATTAAGGAGCAGATAGAGACCCGCTTCGGATATGATCTCAGCCGGAAGTATGCGGATATCCAACGCAGATATCGGTTTGACGTAAGTTGCCAAGGGTCAGTTCCGGAAGCGATTATCGCCTTCTTGGAGAGCACCGACTATGAATCGGCAATCCGATTGGCTGTGGCATACGGAGGGGATGCCGACACACAAGCTGCTATAGCCGGAGGCATTGCGGCAGCCTACTACGGCGAAATCCCAGACTACATCCTTACCGAATGCCTCATCCGACTGCCTGCGGACATCAAAGAAGTCATCGCTAATTTCAATCATAAATTTGCATAGAGCAGTAGCCAATGACAATCAATATATCAGTCTAATTTTTACAAATCTCAATTAACTTATAGGTCAAAAAAATTACAATGTATGCTTCATAAAAAGTTAATACAGACAACTATCAGAATGCTTATAAAGGTCATACTCACATTGATAATTCTTCTTTATCGCATCGTGTTTTTACCATGCACAATAATTATTGAAACAATAGTTACTATTTGGCAACCTTATTTCTACAATGGAAGTCAAAAACAATGGATAAAAATACACAGAAGATTTATTGAACGAGGAGGTTATGCGGACTACCCTCCTGAAGTTGGGACTCTTTTTGGGATTACTCCATGGGGTTACACTGATAAAGAAGAGAATAAATATTAAAGCAACAATATGAATTGGAAATCTATTTGTATAGGAATTAGTCTACTATTTTTTGCATTCTCTTGTTCTAATACCAGAAAAGAGTCGAAAAATCCAAGCGACACGTATCGATTTGTTCCCGGTAATACCGTTAAGACTCGTTATGAGGTTCCAGAAGGCTTTCATAGAGTTGAAACCGAGAGTGGAAGTTTTGCAGAATATCTACAAAATCTTCCTCTTAAACCGGAAGGATATTCTACACATCTTTATAATGGCAAAAAGAAACGGAATAAAGTGTCTACATCCGTAATTGACATGGATATTGATAACATTGATCTACAACAATGCGCTGATGCTATCATCCGACTAAGAGCAGAGTATCTATATTCCACCCAACAGTATGATAAAATCCATTTCAATTTTACAAACGGATTTCGATGTGACTATAAAACGTGGGCTCAAGGCTATAGAATTAAAATTGATGGCAATACGGCCTCATGGTATAAGGCAAAGGAAGTAGATTATTCTTATGAGACATTTCGTAAATACTTATTGAAGGTATTTGAATACGCTGGAACTGCTTCGTTGGCTGAAGAATTAGAAGATATTAGTCCTGAAGAGTTCGGGGTTGGGACAATAATTATCACTCCTGGTTATCCTGGGCATGCGGTTATTGTTGTGGATATGATAATAAAAGATGATTATAAAGGGAATGCATATGGCAATATAGGTGTGTTACTCGCACAAAGTTATACGCCTGCTCAGGAAATTGAGATATTGAAAGGCAATTTTGAATGGTTGGATTGCGAAGACAAAGACAGAGAAAAGGAATTCGAATCAATCTGGACTTCAACCCCCAAAGGGGAATATCCAATAAATCATAGAGGAGGGAGGCTTTTCACTGTAGAATATGATTTCATAAACAAACAACTAAAACGATTTCCCGATTGACAAATCCAATATATTGCAAACTGATGACGTAAGAAATGTATTATTTATTTTTTTCAAAAATACAAATCAAGTAAATTAACCCGCTGAAAATTTGTTTATGCTATAAGATTGTTGTATATTTGTAGTCAAATATTTAACAACTATGGATAAAAATACCCTGGAATTTGTCACGTATTGCATCAGTAAACTTGCGGATCAGCTTAAGTTGTCGCAGCGAGAAGTATATCGCAAACTTAAGCTTTCCGGAATACTTAATGACTATATGATACCTTCATATGATGTTCTTCATACTTTTGGATCTAAATATTTAATGGATGATTTGATTGGTTTCATGCAAGAAAAAGGAGTACTTTCAAAATGAAAATCTACCATTCTTCAAATATTATCGTAGAACTTCCGGACATAATCCATTGAAGAGATAACCTTGATTTTGGGAAAGGATTCTATCTTACTCCTAATAAAGAGAAAGCAATCAGCTATGCCCAAAGATTCCAAAGGCGAATGAAAGATGCTTGGCTGAATGTTTACGAATTAAAATATTCTTCTATGGAATGGAAAGAAAAGGTATTCTATTCATACGACAAAGATTGGCTTGATTTCATATCAAACTGTAGAGCAGGTAATGACAATTATGATTTCGATATTGTGATAGGTGGTATAGCCAACGATAAGGTAATTCGTACTTTGGATCGTTATTTTCAAGGGGAAATCAATGCTTCTCAAGCACTCGGAATTTTGAAATACGAGCTACCTAATATTCAATATTGCATAAGGAACCAAGAATTGCTTGACAAATGTTTGAAACACATTAATAGTATACAGTTATGAGACAGGAAAGTATAACAGTTCTTCGAGGCGAGAAAATTGCAAAGATAATTGAAAACATCAGCCAACTTTACTCAATAACTCTGGATGATGCAGCTGATATATATTATAATTCCGACACTTCAATTCTAATAGAAGAAGGGATAGCTGACCTACATTGCCGTAGTGAAAAATACCTTGCACAATGTGTGTGGGATGAACATTTGGAAAACACTAAAGCAGCCATTGAAGAAGCTCGCAGTGGAAAACTTCGTAATGTGGCTCCGGTAGACACTTCTTCAGTAGAAGCAATGTTCAAATCAATGGGACTATGAAGAATCTTAAGTCGTACACTCAATTCTGAATGACTATTTGAGGCATTTTTATTTATTGGCAGTAAATAAAATCAGCAATTCACTCACTGCTTCCGTTGATTTTCGCTTCATCATTAGGAGCCAAACTATAGAGCCAAACTATAGGGAATGCCTTTCATATGGCAAGTTGTCAT
>CAZULD010000205.1:0-3086 GCA_964621135.1 uncultured Bacteroides sp.
ATTTCTTCAACTACCAGCTCAACCACATGTATATGCGCTATTTCATGTGGAACTTTGCCGGACGACAGAACGATATCAACAACCAGAGTGGTGAACTCGATGCCGGAAACTGGATCTCAGGTATCCCATTCATCGACAACGCACGACTTGGCGACCAAAGCCTGCTACCTGACGACCTCGGGAAGAACAACCCGGGACACAACGTCTTCTACATGCTTCCGCTCCTACTCGGTCTGCTCGGGTTGTGCTGGCAGTCGTTTGAGGGCAGACGCGGCATAGAGCAATTCTGGGTGATCTTCTTCCTCTTCTTCATGACAGGTATTGCCATTGTGCTCTACCTCAATCAGGTGCCCAACCAGCCCCGCGAACGCGACTACGCCTTCGCCGGAAGCTTCTATGCCTTCGCAATCTGGATTGGCATGGGAGTGGCAGCCTTCTGGAAGATACTCTGCTACTTCACTGAGAAGAAGAAAAAACCGGCAAATGCAAAGATTTCTTCAGAGAACTCAGAGTCCTCAGAACTCTCTGAAAACGGAAAACGGAAAACGGAAAACGGAAAACTCACCACAGCTTGGATTTCAGCTATATTATCCTTGATAGTCCCAATTCAAATGGTCAGCCAGACCTGGGACGACCACGACCGCTCGGGCCGCTACGCGATGCGCGACTTCGCCATCAACTATCTCAATAGCCTTGAGCCAAACGCGATAGTATTCTGCAACGGCGACAACGATACATTCCCTCTCTGGTATGTGCAGGAAGTGGAAGGCATTCGACCCGACGTTAAGATTATCAATCTCTCATATCTGAACTCCGACTGGTATGCCAACCAGCAACGCATGCAGAGCTACGAAGCCGACGGTGTCAACTTCACAGCCCAGCCGAAAGACTATGCTTACGGCAAGCTCGACGTAACTCTACCGGGTCGCGGCGGCGCTGCCGACCTGCTGACAGCCCTTAAGGCACTCTATGCAGGGCAGTATGATGCCCGATATGGCTATCCGATGCTCAGTGCCTCTACTCTGACTATCCCCGTAGACAAGCAGAAGGTATTGGAGCGTGGTCTTGTGGCTCCGGAAGATTCCGCTCTGATCGAAGACCACATTGTGGTAGACCTCTCGCAAGCTTCAGCTGTAGCGGCAAAGGGATATGTAGGGCTCGGCGAAATCCTGATGCTCGACATCATCGCCACCAACGCCGCCAACGGTTGGCCGCGCCCAATCTACTGGGCTTCGACCGTAGGACCCGACTATCACCTCAGCCTTACCCCCTACGTGCGCAGCACCGGCATGACGCATCAGCTGACTCCTACTATCCAGCCCGATATGGCGCCGCGCACCGACCGCGCCTACAATGTAGTGAAAAACTACCTCTGGGGTGGTGCTGACAAGACATCTGACACCAATAAGGTATATTATGACGAGACTGCCCGCCGCATGCTCGTGTCGACGCGAACCTCTATGGTAGACGTAGCAAGCCAGCTCCTCTCCGAAGGGGACATGGCGCGTGCGCAAGGCGACAGCGTGAAGGCTCATGAGAAGTATAAGCAGGCTGCTGAGATCACCGACCTCATGGAGAAGAATCTCAGCGACAAGGCTGCTCCATACTCGCTCTCTACCGCCCTGACGCTCGCCCAACTCAACTGCGAGCTCGCCGGCGACGACGTGCTTGCCGACAAGGCACGCATGGAGAAGGGACGCAAGCAGATCCTCGCCCTCATCGACAAGTATGGCCAGAATGTGGCGTACAACCGCCAGATGCGCTTCAGCTTCGGCAACCCGTCGATGACGTATGAAAACCAGCTCATACCATATCAATATTACCGCTTCATAGAGCTATACCGCAAATATAGCAAGAAAGATGGTGGCTCGGCTCAAATCGTAAAGCCATCCGAAGCTGAAGGGAAAATTGGGAGTCCAAGTGAAGCAGACTTGAAGGCTATCCTCCAGAAGTATGGTCTCAATGAGGAAGAACTTAAACGAGACTACGAGAATTATTTGAGAATGCGTAGCGGACAGGCAGCTCCGGCAGAAGAGGGCATCACTTTGGAGCAATTCGAAGACGAAATCGCTAAATATTGCGAAGTCGCCAACGAGATGGCATCCCTCTCCCCCGAAGAATACGCCAAACGCACCCCAGATGAGAAAGCGATCGACTCCGTTGTCTACACCGTGATCGAGGTGTATCTCGAGAGCGGCGGCAAGGAGGAGAATCTGCAGAAGTATGAGCAATATAGGAAGCTCGATAAGGCGCGCGCTAAGCGCCTAAGCGAAATGAGCGAAGGCATCTGATGTTGCTCCCACAGGAAAGAATACCTTGGATATTACGGTTTTCCGTCTTCAGGCGCGACGTCACGTTTCGCCTGGACGACGGGAAACCGTCGGTATATCTGACATTTGACGACGGACCAATTCCCGAATCAACCCCTTGGCTTCTTGAGACACTGAAGAAATACGGCGCTAAAGCCACCTTCTTCATGGTGGCAGACAATGCACGGCGCTATCCCCATCTGCACAGGGCTGTATTGGAAGCAGGACATGCCGTAGGCAACCACACCTTTCATCATCAGCCACCCTTCAGGCAGTCTAAAGCTGAGATGATGGCAGACGTCGGCATTGCCGACGAGATATTGAAGTCGCGGCTCTTCCGCCCTCCCCATGGCCTGATACTCCCAAGCCAACAGAAAGCCCTCTCGAAGGCGGGATATAGGATTGTGATGTTCGACCTCAACACGCTCGACTACCGAGCCGACCGCACGCCCCAGCAGATCATAGACTCCGTCAAGCGCAACGTGCGCCCCGGCTGCATCATCAACTTCCACGACTCCCTGAAAAGCATCCAAAAGCTAAAGGAAGCCCTCCCCCCCATCCTCGCCCACCTCCTCGCCCAAGGCTACTCCCTCCCCCCTCTCTAATGGAACGGAGGCGCCCCGCCTCCGCCGTGCCGTCTCCTCCGAGTCTCTGTTTGTTTTGGTGTTAGAGCCTTTGGCTCGATTCCCTGATTATTCAATCCAAAAATAAAATATTATGACCAAAATCCGCGCCGCCGTAGTAGGCTACGGCAACATCGGCCACTTCACAGTGGAA
>CAZULD010000206.1:0-3071 GCA_964621135.1 uncultured Bacteroides sp.
CGAAGGAGAACAGTCCGAATACCATTCATATATTGGTGTTCTTCGTCAATATATGGCCTTAATACATAATAAAAACGTTCTGCTAGATCTCCGTTACCTTCATAATTTAGCATTACCTTATAATAAATTGCAAGTTCTTTAGCTTCATTTCGATTAGTATAGTATGTCTCAAGTTTTTGCAACGCATCTCTGTCATTATGCGCAACAACCCTTACTCTGAGAGAATCAATACTGAGAAATGCTCCATCTATGGAATCTTTATTGAGACAGGAGTAGGTTAAACCTGGTTTAAATTCAAAATCATACTTGAGACCATCTATTTCCAAATCGCTATTTTTAGAGTGCTCACTTTCTAAAATATGATTATATATTTTCATAAGTCCCGTATCTAATTTATGAGACATACTTCCGTAAATACCCTTAAACAATCTTGCCTTACCTTTAGGCAGATAGCAATCATTAAACATCTGAACATAATAGGGTAAGTAACGCAAATCCTTTCGCGATTTTAGAAAGTAACAACTGGTATTTTTTATATATCCGCCGTCTATAATATTATCTAACTGCAATTCAGTATTAATTGAATCCAAGCAAGGGGATACAGGAAGGGCTCTTTCCGTAGACTGCGATCTTTTACAGGAATTAAATGCCAAAGTAGCACTTAACAAGCCCAATAGAGCAATAACTATAACATTTCTTTTCATAATAATCTTTTTAACTCAATTTTAAGGATTATTCATCCAAGCGGGGCAGACGATAATCCCAGAGGGAGATAATTACCACATATTTGTGATATTATAGGTTTTACCTATTAATAAGGGTTGGATGAATATATATATGTCCATCCCTTAAACATCACGCCTTGGTAAAATACTATTACATGATACCAATCATTATATATATGGTCAACGTATCCTATCATTGTATGATGATAATTTTCTGAAATATCTATAGCTTTTGCGTTAATATTGGGTTGTTCATATAATCTCAGGCATGCTTTCTTATCTTCATATTCATGTATCCCTAAATAAACAGTTGTATTTATTTTATCTATCCATCCTATGTCTGAGCATAACTCAGATTCACAATCCGGTTCGTATATTTGGACTTTAAATCTAAATATGCTATCCTCTAAGACCTTAAAGGAATATATGTAGTTGATTGAATCTATCTGTTGAATAACTCGTTTGGGTATGGTAGAAAAAGCGCTTGGGTATATATAAACAGGATTGTTATGCGTTACTAAAACGAAATTATCGTTTGCTTTAATCCATAAACTACATAGAATTATAATTTGCAAGCCAAATAATATTTTTAGAACTTTATATTTCATAATTAATTCATTTTCTATTCAACCATAGTTTAAATCCAACTTTTTACAAAGGTATGTCATTAATTCATATATTCCAAATAATCGGGCGGTTATGGGAGTTGTAAGGTTTTTTGAGGGTTTTGGCGGAATATTTTCAGTCGGGGGCGAACGCTTCGGCTGATTGGTGTGTTATAATGTCATAAGTAACTTAAAAAGTATAACGATTATGGATACTGCAATTTTAACATGGCTCAGCGTATTGACTGTCGTATGTCTGTTTGTACTGACGAAAATGTTTATGGCTCTTCATCAGCGCCACACGGCTCTGACGCCCGTGCGCAGTCATAATCACAGTCATGCGGCTTACCGTCATGTGATCGAGCGATCGAACGAAGGCGAGATGCTTTTCGTCCCGGGCGACACGGTCGACAGCCGCGCATTCGACAACGATTGCAATGCCGACGATAACTTCTGACATAGAATCATCGGCTCAGCACACGGTCAGTTCGAAGCAGCTATGTCTCTTTCTGGCCGATTATTCGTCGTGGCTTCTTGGCTGCGGCGCTACTTGTATACGGTTGGAAACTAATGTGAAGCGTATCGCGGCGGCTTACGGCCACGAGGCGGAGCTGACGATTATGCCGCGCCACATTGACATCACCGTTGCTCTCGAGGGGAGCGACGATGTGTTCACATCTATGACGGCCGTGCGCCACACGGCGATCAATTTCGAAATGAACACGCGGCTCAGCAATCTGAGCTGGCGCATCTCTGACCGCAAGCTCAGTCTGGCCAAGGCGAGGAGGATGTTCAACTCTATCGTTAGGCCGCGTCCGCGCAACGAGTGGGCGCTCATCTCGATCGTCTCTGTTGCGAATGCGGCGTTCTGCCGCCTGTTCGGAGGTGATGTGGTGGCGATGGCCGTGGTTTGTCTCGCTACTTTCGCAGGCTTCATGATCAAGCAGACGCTGGTCAAGCGCGGCGCCGATGTGCGGCTGACGGTGATCTTCTGTGCATTTGTGTCGTCGGTGCTCGGGGCGTCGGCGTTGCTCTTCGGACTCGGCACGACGCCGCGCATAGCTCTGGCTACGAGTGTGCTCTATCTTGTGCCGGGCATACCGTTTATCAATTCTTTCAGTGATTTGCTCTATCGTCATTATATATGCGCGTTCAGCCGCTTTGTCGATGCTATGGTGCTGACGTGCTGCCTGTCGATCGGACTTTGCGCGGGCATGATGATGATGAATGTCGGAATGTTTGAATGACGTAACAGGATATGGTACTCGAAATTCTTCAGGATGCATTTTTTGCCGCTGTGGCCGCGATCGGTTTCGCAGCCATCAGCCGTCCGCCGCGCAGGGCTTACCTCTACTGTGCGTTGCTGGCGGCCGTGGGCCACTCGCTGCGTTATGTCCTGATGCTACCCGGTCTGCTCGAGGCTCATATTGTTGTGGCTACGACGCTGGCGGCGTTTGTTGTCGGGCTGCTGGCCGTGCTTGTGTCGCCTGTGGCGCGCGTTCCGGCCGAAACATGTCTTTATCCGGCGTTGCTGCCGATGATCCCGGGTGTCTATGCTTACAAGGCGTTCGGCGGTTTGGCAATGTGTATCTTCGGCCACGGGCAGGCTCAATATGATTTCTATTTCTATCAGTTCTCTTATAATGCCATAATGTGTATCTTCATCATTTTCGGCATGGTTATCGGCGCTACGCTCCCCATTTTTATGCTGAAACGCATATCGTTTCAGGCGACGAGATAA
>CAZULD010000207.1:0-3066 GCA_964621135.1 uncultured Bacteroides sp.
ATCAGTTGTTCGGTTAGAGGTCTTCTTCGATTGAGAATTCGTCGGAGACGGTGTCATCGAAGAGGTCGTCGTTCTTGTAATCGTCTTCGGCCGCGGGGGTGTCGGTTTTCTTCGCTGACTTCTTAGGGACTCTCAGTGCCGGGGCTTCGTCTTCAGCTCGCAGAGCTTCCATGATCTTGGCTTCGAGTTCCTCGGCAAGTTCGGGATTGTCCTGGATCACCATCTTGGCAGCGTCGCGACCCTGTGCGATTTTCGAGCCGTTGTAACTGAACCACGACCCGCTCTTGTCGATCACACCATATTCAACACCCAGATCAAGGATTTCGCCAGACTTGGAGATGCCTTCGCCGAACATGATATCGAATTCCGCACGCTTAAAGGGAGGAGCAACCTTGTTCTTCACAACTTTGATCACCGCACGACGACCGAGTACATCTTCGCCGTCCTTGAGGGTACTGCGACCACGGATGTCGATGCGAACCGAAGCATAGAACTTAAGAGCGTTACCGCCGGTAGTAGTTTCGCTCGGCCCGAACATCACACCGATCTTCTCGCGCAACTGGTTGATGAAAATACAAGTCGTGTTGGTGCGGGCAATCGTGCCGGTGAGCTTTCGCATGGCCTGAGACATCAGACGCGCCTGAAGACCCATATTGCGGTCGCCCATCTCGCCTTCGATTTCCGACTTAGGCGTAAGTGCTGCTACAGAGTCGATGACGATAATATCGACGGCTGACGAACGGATAAGTTGCTCGGCGATCTCAAGAGCCTGCTCGCCGTTGTCAGGTTGCGCTACAAGGAGGTTGTTGATATCAACGCCGAGTTTAGCGGCGTAGAAGCGGTCGAAAGCATGCTCAGCGTCAATCATCGCTGCAATGCCGCCTGCCTTCTGTGCTTCGGCGATAGCGTGGATGGCGAGGGTCGTTTTACCTGACGATTCCGGGCCGAAGATCTCAATGATACGGCCTTTGGGATAACCGCCTACGCCGAGAGCGTAGTTCAGACCGATCGAACCGGAAGGGATCACCTCGACGTTTTCGATCACGTCGTCGCCGAGTTTCATTATCGCACCGCGGCCATAGGCTTTCTCGATGCGGCCAAGAGCCTGCGCAAGAGCTTCAGCCCTTGCCGATCCGGCATCTGTATTTTCGGCCTTCTTGGTCGTTTTCTTTGCTTTAGAAGTTTTTTCCATGATTTATAATTTTTGATTTGTTTTGATTGCTTGTTTATATTGACAGCACAAAGTTAATACGCAACCTGTGCTTTTTCATTGCCCAGCCTCGTTAATTTATGTTTTCCGCAATATTTTTTGAAAAAATTTCGCTCATGACCGAACCAAACACCTGCGACCGTGTTATAATAGTACAAAGCAAAATTACTTTTTCCATTGCAAGAAATGTGATAATGATTGGTTTATTATTTAACGTGGAGATACCGTGAGGCATCTCCACGTTTCATTTATGTAGCTTCGTTATTCGGGAATTACATTACCGGTGATGCGCAGGGTGACAGTTTTCACCTTTTTACCGGCCGTTTTATAACGCACTTTCACGTTTTTATTGATATAGCCTCTCTGTCCGAGCGGTTTGAACATAACAACGACCGCACCTTTCTCGCCCGGGCGAACGGGCTCGTTGGTGTACTTTGCACGCGTACAGCCGCAACTTGCCGACGCCGACATCACGGTAAGAGGCACGTCGCAGGGATTGGTAAAGATAAAATCGTGAGTTATCGCGGGATCTGAAGCCTTGACCGTGCCGAAGTCATACGACAGTTCGGCAAAATCTATATCTTTCGGAGCTCCGGCCGACGCAACCACCAGACCGATCACTGCTGCAACGAGGAGCAAGAGTAAACGTTTCATATCATTTATTTTTAAAGTAGTAATCAAGTACGTCTTTTGCCGCGATAAACGAACTGCGGCGGTTGGCGAGCACCTCAGCTTCCTCGGCGGCGAGGCGGGCGGCTATGACTTCGTTATTATAGAAATGCGCGCGCAACTGCTCGTCGATCGTCTCATACATCCAGTAGCGGGCCTGTTCGCTTCGGCGACGCTCAAAGTAGCCATTGCCGAAGACAAACTCAAAATAACGGTCAATCATGTCCCAGACCTCGGGGATGCCGAGTTCGAAATATCCCGAATAGGTCAAGACTTCAGGCGACCATCCCGAGGCCGTCGGCGGGAACAGATGGAGAGCGCTGCGGAACTGAGCTTGAGCAAGACGCGCACGGTCGATATTATCACCGTCGGCCTTATTGATGACTATACCGTCGGCCATCTCCATGATGCCACGCTTTATACCCTGCAGTTCGTCGCCCGTTCCGGCGAGCTGAATGAGCAGGAAGAAATCGACCATAGAGTGTACGGCCGTCTCGCTCTGGCCGACACCGACGGTTTCTACGAAGATGTTATCATAGCCGGCAGCCTCGCAGAGGACTATCGTTTCGCGTGTCTTGCGGGCCACGCCTCCGAGCGATCCGGCTGACGGACTGGGGCGGATGAAAGCCGAAGGATGGAGCGAGAGTTTCTCCATACGGGTCTTGTCGCCGAGGATCGAACCCTTTGTGCGCTCACTCGAAGGATCGATAGCGAGCACGGCCAGTTTGCCGCCGTTGCGCAGCACATGGAGGCCGAAAACATCGATCGACGTAGATTTGCCTGCGCCGGGTACACCTGTGATGCCGATACGGCGTGAGCGTCCCGAGTGAGGCAGACATTTTTCGATTACTTCCTGTGCTATCGCCTGATGATCGGCACTCAGACTCTCGACGAGTGTCACGGCGCGACTGAGCACAGTGACATCACCCTTGAGAATACCGTCGACAAGCTCGGATGCAGTCGGAAGCGGCTTGCGTTTCGGGCGCTTGTGGAGATAAGGGTTGACCGATGGGGGCTGAGTCACTCCGCTGTTGACTGTCAGACCTATATATTGAGAATCGTTTTCAGGATGATCCATAGTGAAAGCTACATTAATTTATATATGCAAACTTACGGAAGATTTTCTTAATCGTCAAACCTCAGCTCACAAAAAGTCACTACGATAAATAATATTCGTTAAATAGCTC
>CAZULD010000208.1:0-3054 GCA_964621135.1 uncultured Bacteroides sp.
GTTCACTCCACGGCTTCAACACAACATCGATTGATCCGAGATTACTGCCCGAGCCGCCCGCGAGGAAAGACATACCTGAAATTGCGATTACATCTTTAACTTCAGGTATCGTCTGTATGCGTGACGAAACTTCGTTGACAATGCTGTCCGTTCTCATAAGCGATGCATCCTGCGGCAATTGGATTGAAGTCATGAAGTAACCTTGATCCTCTTGCGGAACGTAAGATGTAGGCCATTTCATGAACCCCCAGAAAGCCCCGAAGCAAATTGCCGCGAACACGACAAGCGATAAAGCCGGATGACGCAGCATCTTGCCGACTATTCCGTCATAACCTTTTCGCGTAGCGTCAAACCCCTTGTTGAACCAACGGTATACAAAATTTTTAGTCTGACCTTTGGGACGTAAGAAGAGTGCACACATTGCCGGCGTGAATGTCAAGGCATTAAAGCCTGAGAACGCAGTCGACACAGCGATCGTAAGAGCAAATTGTTTGTAGAGTTCACCTGTAATGCCCGAAATAAACGCGGTCGGGATAAACACTGATAACAGCACGAGTACCTCTCCGACGATCGGGCCTTCAAGTTCGCCCATAGCTTTTTCGGCTGCCTGCCGCGGAGAAACACCCCCTTGCGACAATATTCGCGCACAATCCTCGACGACGACTATCGCATCATCGACTACAATCGCAATCGCAAGCACCAGACCGAAAAGCGTTAAAGTATTGATCGTAAATCCCATTATCTTCATCACCGCAAAAGTCGCGATCAACGACACCGGGATTGTCAGCATCGGAATCACTACCGCTCGCCAATTCTGAAGGAAAAGTAATATGACAATCATCACAATCAAAGTAGTCTCGACGAATGTGACAAGCACTTCGTCAATCGATGCACTAACCACATCTGTTGTGTCGAGAATCACATTGTAGTGAATACCGTCAGGAAAATAATGCTGCAACTCAGCCAGACGTTCTTTGACACGTTGCGCCACGTCGAGTGCGTTTGCTCCCGGCAACTGATAGATACCGATCAAGCCTGCCGGACGATTCGAAACATGCGACACATTAGAGTAACTGCTCGATCCCAGATCTACAGTACCGACATCTTTCAATCGTAAAAACGATCCGTCAGGATTAGAGCGTATTATGATATTACCGAATTCTTCAGGCGTTGTCAGTCGACCTTGAGAAGTAAGAGTGAACTGAAACTGATTAGGTTCATTCGTAGGAGGAGCTCCGACATTACCTGCTGATACAGCAGCATTCTGACTCTGGATAGCACTATAGACATCTTCCGGCGTCAGACCTCTAACCTGCATCTTTTCAGGATCAAGCCACACACGCATACTGTAGTCGCCCGCACCAAAAGCGCCGACCTCACCTACTCCATCGATTCTCGACAATTCATTGACAATATTGAGCTTGGCATAGTTAGTCAGATACAAGGCGTCGTAGCGTTCAGGCATATCGGTTTCCAGAGCCACGAACATAATAATATTTGTTGATCGTGAAGTTACGGACACCCCCTGCTGCTTTACCGAACTTGGCAACGTCGGCTCAGCAAGGGCAACTCGATTCTGAACCTTCACTGTAGCCTCATCTATGTCTGTTCCGGTTTCGAATGTGATTGTAAGTCCATATGAACCGTCCGAACCCGAGTTCGAACTCATGTACATCATGCCTTCTACACCGTTGACCTGTTCCTCGATAGGAACACCGACGGTTTCTGCCACAGTCTTAGCGTCCGCTCCGGGATAGGTTGCTGATACCTGAACTGTAGGAGGCGTAATTTCCGGATATTGCGCTACCGGGAGCGTTTTAACCGTTATAAGCCCTGCGATTATCATCAATATCGCAAGTACGGTGGCAAATATAGGCCTGTCAATAAAAAATTTTGAGAACATAGCGTTACACTTTTTATTTTACAGTTCTCGGCTCTACAGTCATACCGTCCCTCACTTTGAGGAGTGCCTTAGTAACATAACGGTCATTGGCGTTCAAACCCTTGTTCACTATAAGCATACTGTCATGGACGGTTTCTCCCACTTCGATAGGAGTGTACACGACCTTATTGGAATCATTGACCACATACACATATTTGCCGAGCTGATCCGTGCCGACCGACGCAGCTTTTATCAGTATTGCTCGTGGTTCGAAAGCGTATGGCAGCGAAACAGTTGCATACATTCCGTCTTTGAGCTCATAATAGGTATTATCAATTGTCGCTTGAATCGACATCGTACCTGTCGACTTATCAATCTGAGGAGCCATATAGCTTAGATCGCCAGTATATGCATGCGGAAGTTCCTCAGAAAAATTAATCGGCATTTTTGAGTAATCAATATTGTCTACAGAGTCTTTGAAGTTCTTTATCAGTTCTAGAAAACGACTGTCTTCTATAGAAAAGTTTGCTTTCATTTTCGCATCATCGTAAATTGTAGCAAGAACTACAGGCGAACCTTCTCCGGCAAGGAACGTTCCGTCACTGTAATTACCGGAAGAAACATGGCCGTCGAAGGGAGCGGTAACCGTGCAATATCCCAACGTTGTCCGGGCCGTGCGTAATGCAGCTTCAGCCGATTTACAATTAGCCTCTGCTTGCTCCATTGAACTTTGAGCCTGCAATACTTCCATTTGACTTACCGCATCACTCTCCAGTGCTTCTTTCATAGCAGCATACTGACTTTTAGCATAGCTCAGGGTTGCCTGAGCATCCGCGAGTGCCGCTGTTGCCTTATCTACTGCATCACGATAATTCTTATCTTCTATAGTGAAAAGGACCTTTCCTTTCTTTACGAAATCTCCGCCGGTGTAAGGGTCAGATATAAGATAACCGTCAACCCTCGCAACAAGATCAACTTTTTTATCCGCGCTGAGATATCCCGGATATGTCTTGTGAAGTACTACCGAATCCACCTCCGGGGCGGCTACATCTATTACTTCGGCCCGAGCGCCTGTATCTGTGGCTTTCTTTGAATTATTTCCGCACGAAACCAATGCGGTCAATGTTGTCCCGGCAACTGCTATAAGTATGAAAGTCTTTTTCATTATATCG
>CAZULD010000209.1:0-3028 GCA_964621135.1 uncultured Bacteroides sp.
ATAAAACCGGCCATTGGACAGTGCTCCTTGAGAGAGAATTATGGAACGAGTGATAGAACGGATGCGTCAGTTTGCGGTGATTTCGGATCAGAGCCTTGCGAAGCTCACCGCGGCGTTGGAGCCTTGTCGCTTTGCCAAGCGTCAGCGTCTCATCGAGGAAGGCCGATTGGCCAATGCCGCTTACTTTATCGAAAAAGGCATGACGCGCTCGTTCTGGATGGTCGACGGTGAAGAAATCACCACCTCCTTCTCCACCGAGGGCAATATCGTCTTCAGCATGGACGAAATCTACTATGGCCGTCCCAGCGAAGAATATGTCGAAGCAATCGAGGACATAGAGGCCTACCGCATCTCGTCCGCCACCCTCCGCCGCTTGGTGACCGACGATCTTGACCTCTCTGTCTGGTGGGGAGCAATCCACCAATACGAATACCGCCGCCTGCATCAATCCCATAAAGAGCGCCTCACCCTCCCCGCCAAAGAACGTTACGAAGCCTTCCGCCGCCAGTTCCCCGACGTCTGTCGCCGCGCCCAGCGCGCTTACATCGCCTCTTACCTCGGTGTGACCCCTTCAACACTCAGCCGTTTGTGAAATTTTTTGATTTAGGACAATTTTTTAATTCCTCAGTCGTGGTAACTTTGCCTGACCAATCATCAAAAACATTTCTGCAATGACTGACAATCTCAATAACCCCTCCAAGCCCCGCTACGAGCTGCTCGACGGTCTCCGCGGCGTCGCCGCACTTATGGTATTGTTCTACCACGTCGGCGAATGCTTCGCCACATCCGCCCGCGACCAGTGGATCAACCACGGCTACCTTGCCGTCGACTTCTTCTTCGTCCTTTCCGGCTTCGTTATCGGCTACGCCTACGACGGCCGTTGGTCGCGCGGCCTTACTGCCGGTGGCTTTCTCCTCCGCCGTATAGTCCGTCTCCAGCCTATGGTTATTGTCGGCGTCTTGCTCGGCGTTGCAGCCTTTATCATTCAGGGCTGCGAGAAGTGGGATCATCAGACCGTCAGTGCAGGTGCCGTAATCCTATCATTCCTCCTCGGCCTCTTTATGCTGCCCGCCTTGCCTCACACCGCTCCCGAGGTGCGCGGCAACGGTGAGATGTTCCCCCTCAACGGCCCCTCATGGTCACTCTTCCTGGAATATATAGGTAGTATTTTCTACGCCCTCTTTCTCCACCGCCTCTCCACTCGCGCCCTGCGTGTCTTTGTCTGCCTCTCCGGCCTCGCTCTCGCCTTCGTCGCCCTTGGCAACGGTTCGGGCGACTATCACATCGGCGTCGGCTGGACGGCCGAAGGCCATGGCTTCTGGATGGGCCTCGCGCGCATGACCTTCTCCTTCTCCGTCGGCCTTTTGATGGCCCGCGACTTCAAGCCCGTCAAGATCCGCGGCGCATTCTGGTGGTGCACGGCCCTCATCGTTGTCGTCCTCTCCGTCAACTATGTCGGCGACAAAGCCGTCCCGTCGATCTCAAACGCCGTCTACGACCTCCTCTGCACCTTCCTCGTCTTCCCCTTTATCGTGCGACTCGGAGCATCCGGCCGGACCACAGATCCCCGCTCCGGAAAGATCTGCGAATTCCTCGGCGCCATCTCCTATCCCGTCTACATCATTCACTATCCTTTTATGTACCTCATGTATAGCTGGGCGTGGGACCATGGCTACGGCTTCGATCGCGTCTGGCCCGTTGCCCTTGCCGTTATCGTCACCTCCATCACCCTCGCGTGGCTCTTCCTCCGCTACTACGACCTCCCCGTCCGCCGCTGGCTTAACAACCGCTTGTTCAAAAAATAATTTGCGCAATTAAAAAAACATTCTTACCTTTGCCGTTAATCAAATTATCCTTTAATTAACCAAATTATTTTTAATAACTAAAACCTTCACCCATGAAGAAAACTTTACGCTCTTTGGCTCTCGTCGCTTTGGCAGCTATGCCTGTCCTCGCCGGCGCTCAGCTTAACATGAAAGCAGTTTGGGTTAATGCCGTAGAAGGCACAGGCGAAAATGTAGTTTCCAACAACATTCCCGGTCTTCACCCCAAATGGCAGAACCCCACATCGGCTACTGTCGTTAACTCTAACTCTCGCTTTGCGTTCGGTAAGGACGGCAAGGTCTACACCATTGACAACCTTCAGAATGCTATCGTTTCTTGGGATGGCGCAACTCTCGCTAAAGTAGCTGATCTCCCCGCTAACGCAGCTGACAACTTTATCGGTACTGCTATCGCCGGTGACGACGCAGGCAACATCATCGTTAACCGTTGCTTTACCAATGCTACGCTTTCTATTCAGAAATGGGCCGTTCTCACTAATGGTGTCCTCACTCAGGTAACCCTTTCTACTCCTCTCGCTGAACTCGGCACTCGCGGCCGTCTCGACAACATCGGCCACATCGTTGGTGATGTTACCTCTGAAGAAGGTGGTATCGGTTACGCTACTACTCAGAACTCTGGTAGCGTTATTATGTTCCACTTCAAGGGCGATGGCTCTAAAGTGACTTCTGTTACTGCTAAAGCTGCTGCGGAAGACAATGCTACTGTAAGAGGTGGCAACGGCTTGAATACTCCCGCTCCCAAGTTGGCTACTGTTAAAGATATCCTTGCAAGCGCAACTCCTGAAAAAGAATACTACTGCGCTGGCACTGAATATTCTACAGGTGCTCTTGTAGACGCTGGTGCAAATCTTACCGGTTATGGCAATCGCAGATATGTAGGTGTAGCTGTATTTGAACTCGCAGGCAAGAAGTATGTTGTTCGCAACTACACGGAAGATGTTGCTGAAAAATATGGCGTGATGACTTTCGCAATCTACGATTTCGAAACAAAAGAAATCGTTGCCTCTTGGTTAGGTTCTACATACTACAATGAAAACGGTATGGGTACTCTGACCGCTGAAGTAGTAGACGAACACAATGTTAATATTTATACTTGGGCAGTAACCGAATCTAACCCCACTCCCGGTTGCTTCGCAGCTATGTTCCGCGTTTCTGATGAAGAAATCACAGACGTTGCTGATGGT
>CAZULD010000210.1:0-2918 GCA_964621135.1 uncultured Bacteroides sp.
TACGAGAGTTTATCGCTGCAAAGCCTGTGATGGTGCAGCCCAATCTGCCGCGCTTCCTTCGCGTCGGTGATACGGCAAAGATTCTTGCAACTGTCTATAACAATAGCGATTCGACTGCAACAATCAAGACTGTCGTTGAAATATTCGATATAACCACAGGTGAGATCAAGTCGCAGTTCGAGTCAAACGATGAGGTTGGCGCAAAGGGATCGACTATTGTCAAAGCTGATATTGCAGGAGATGGCGATGTTGCGGCGATAGGCTACCGCGTACGGTCTACACTCGGACGATTTACTGACGGCGAACAAGACTATATTCCAGTCATCGCATCTGATTCTAAACTCATTGAAAGTCAGAATTTCTATCTAAATCCCGGTGAGGCGAATGTCGAGATCAAGATTCCTGATGGCAAAAAAATGACCTCAACTTTCGAATATACGACAAATCCGGCATGGAATATTATAAAGGAGCTACCCGGACTATCGACAAGCGAAGGATGGACTGCTCCGGGTGCATCCCGTCGACTTTTCGCAGCAGCAACTGCAGCCGGTTTACTCAAGACTTACCCCGAACTTGCCGAGGTGATCAAGACATGGAGTGAAGACCCTGACTCGAAGGCTTTGATATCACGTCTGGCTCAAAACGATGAACTGAAGGCCGCTGTGCTCAACGCTACACCGTGGGTACAGGCTGCCGCCGGTGACACCGAACGCATGGCCCGTTTGTCGCTCCTTTTCGATAAAAAGGCAACTGAGAAAACCATCAGTTCGGCAATCTCCACTCTCAAAAAACTCCAGAAACCTAACGGGGGTTGGGCATGGGGCGAATGGTGCAAAGATGCATCTCTCTGGTCTACAGAGATAGTGCTCCAAGATCTCGGACGTCTGAACGCAATCGGCTATCTGCCTGAAGATAAAGATCTCAAAGATATGATAGCCAAAGCGATCTCATATTGTGAGTCTTGCATTCCTAAAGATGTCATGACTGATGACACATTTACCTTTATAATCACACTTTTCCCCGATGCCCAATTAAGTATGCGCGGCAAGCAGATCATAAATGCTACGGTTCAGGAGATTATTGGTTCGTGGAAGTCAAGCAGTATTTGGATGAAATCACTTGAGACTATCATTCTCGCTGCAAATGGACATAAGAATGTTGCAGGCCAAATTGTTAACTCAATCAGCGAATTTGCGGTAAGTTCGCCGAATAAAGGTGTCACCTTCCCCTCTGATAATAATATCAATGACTATGCCGATATTCTTTATGCGATAAGCAAGGTAGCACCTGATTCAAAACTCATTGACGGCATCCGCCAAGCTATTGTCGTCCGCCAGCAGGTTACCGAACAGCTTGGCAGCTTCGATCCGACGAGACTGATTGCTGCATTCGTGACAAGCGGCTCGAAATGGCTATCCAACGACGAGGTAAAAACCAATATTCAGATTGGTGGTAATATTTTAGATATCCCGAATCAAGAGTTTGCAACGGGACACTTAGTATATAACCTACCCTCTTCTGCCGGAGGCAAGAAATTGGAGTTCAATCGCGGTAACAGTTCAGTCCCGGCCTATGGTTCGGTAATATCACGATACACTGCTAAATCGACCGATATCAAGGCCAAATCATGCGATGATCTCTCGATCGAGAAACGAGTGACGGCTCTGCGCAACGGCAAGTGGCAGTATGTAGATAATGTTAAACTCGGCGAACAGGTGAAGGTACTTCTCACAATCAAGTCGAAACGTGATCTTCAATATGTAACTGTCATTGACGAGCGACCCGCGTCATTCGAACCGGTAGAACAGTTGCCGGGCTGGGTATGGAGTGCAGGAGCAGGCTTCTACCGCGAAAACCGCGACGCGGTCACTAATCTGTTCATTGACTATCTGCCCAAAGGCACATATCAGATTACAATAGATATGACCGCCTCCATAGCAGGCGAATTCACATCAGGAGTGGCAACCGTCCAGAGTCAGCTTGCACCGTCGATCACAGCCCATTCAGCAGGAAGCACACTCGTATGTGAAGATTAAACTTTGAAAGAAACAAATGCGTTATAATTGGTGAATGTCAGAGGAGAGTTGGCACGCTTTTTGCAACTATCCATAATGACAATTTTGTATAACAAATAAAACCATATTATATATGTCAGAAATGCAGAAAGGCAAAATCGGGGTAACCACTGAAAATATCTTCCCCGTAATTAAAAAGTTTCTTTACAGCGACAACGAGATCTTCCTCCGCGAACTCGTTTCGAATGCCGTAGACGCAACTCAGAAAATCCGTACACTCTCGTCGTTCGGCGAATATAAGGGTGAACTTGGTGAGCTCAACGTAAAAGTGACTGTTGATAAAAAGGCAGGCACTCTGACCGTTAGTGACCATGGTATAGGTATGACCGCCGAGGACATCGACAAATACATCAACCAGATCGCCTTCTCAGGTGCAGAAGAATTCCTTGAAAAATACAAGGACAACGCTAACGCTATCATCGGTCACTTCGGCCTGGGCTTCTATTCGGCTTTCATGGTTGCCAAGAAAGTAGTCATCAACTCACTTTCATATAAGGAAGGAGCTGAAGCAGTGCGTTGGGAATGCGACGGCTCACCTGAGTTTGAGATGACTAAGGGCGATCGAACAACTCGCGGTACTGATATCATCCTATATATCGACGATGACAGTAAAGAGTTCCTCGATCAAGCCCGCATCGATACTCTCCTAAAGAAATATTGCCGTTTCCTTCCTGTTCCTGTTATTTCAGGTAAAGAACAAGAATGGAAAGACGGTAAAATGGTCGACACCGACCGCGACAAGGTAATCAACAACACCGAGCCTCAGTGGACTAAAAAACCTTCTGAACTCACAGATAAAGATTATCTCGATTTCTATCACGAACTCTATCCCGGTCAGGAAGA
>CAZULD010000211.1:0-2908 GCA_964621135.1 uncultured Bacteroides sp.
GTGGAAATCCCAAACGCCTCGCAACGATTAACCTTTATTCAGAATTTAAACGTATTTTATTCAAACGAATATTAAAGATCGCCCAACTCGGTAAAATAACTTTAAAGCGTTTTTACTTTCTCATTTTGTATTGTCTAATTGATTATATTTGCAACAGAGATATTCATTGCATAACCTTGAAACCAACCAATAACAGTATATGAAATCTACTAAATCTATGAAACTTCTACGTAAGGTTCAACTATCAATGTTTGCAGCCGCTGCAATCGTGACTGCAACCGCCGCCGTCAAGATCAGCGCGGCCAATCATTCTGACTCAGACAACGACAACTCGACCGAACTCAACGAGGACAACCGGCCGTCGAAGCGTAACCGTTCAACCGGAGGTCGCGTCATATATCAGGACGACTTCACCAATGCCGCCGAGCAGACCGTCAACGGTGTGGTAAGCGTCAAGAGCTATGCCACTCCTCAGCAGCAACGCCGCGCCTATGGCGGCGAACAACTGTTCGACGATCCTCTGTTCGAATTCTTCTTCGGGCAGCCCCGCCGCCAGATGCCGCAGCAACAGCAGCCTCAGGAAGAAGCTCAGCCCCGCCAGATCGGCCTCGGATCAGGCGTCATCATCAGTGAGGACGGCTACATCGTGACCAACAACCATGTCATCGAGAAAGCCGAAAAACTTGAGGTGACCCTCAACGACAACCGCAACTTCACCGCGACCGTCATCGGAGCCGATCCCTTGACTGACCTCGCGTTGATCAAGATCGACGCTCCCGATCTCCATGTCATCCCGATGGGTAACTCCGAGGATCTTCAGGTCGGCGAATGGGTGCTCGCCGTGGGCAACCCCTTCGGCTTCACCTCGACCGTCACCACCGGTATCGTCAGCGCAAAGGCGCGTAACATCTCCACCCACACCCAGGCCCCCTCACGCGGCAACATCGAATCCTACATCCAGACCGACGCTGCCGTCAACTCGGGCAACTCCGGCGGTGCGCTCGTCAATCTCGACGGCGAACTCGTTGGCATCAACGCCGCGATCTATTCCAACACCGGCACATACGCCGGTTGCTCGTTTGCCATCCCGACATCGATCGTCCAGAAAGTCGTGGCTGACCTCAAGCAGTTCGGCACAGTCCAGCGCGCCTTCCTCGGCATCACCTACCACGAACTCACTCCCGAGTTCATCGCCGAAAAGGGCATCAAGGGTGCCAACGCCGGCATCTACGTCAACGAAGTGACCGACCGCTCGGCCGCCAAGGAAGCAGGTCTTGAATCCGGCGACATCATCACCGCAATCAACAACCTGCCGACCCTCTCGACCGCCCAGATGCAGGAAGCCATCACCAAGTTCAGCCCCGGCGACAAGGTGACCATCACCATCATCCGCGACGGCAAGGAGCAGAAACTCCACGCCACTCTGCGCAACAATCAGGGCAACACATCGGTGACCCGCGCCGACAACGCATCGTCGCTCGGAGCCTCACTGAAAGCTCTCGACGCCGACACCCTCAAGTCGCTCGGTCTCTCGGCCGGCGTTTCGGTCGGCAAACTGTCTGACGGACGCTTCAAGGACGCCGGCATGAAGGACGATTTCGTCATCGTCTCCATCAACCGCACCCGCGTAGCTACGCCCGAACAGGTTGAGTCGATCTACTCGGCCATCCGCAAGAGCTCTGATCCCGAAAAGGTAATGTTCATCTCCGGCATCTATCCCGGCGGACGTCAGGCTTACTACGCTGTCGATCTCAGCGACTGATCATAAGAACGATTCACTTACACCCTCAAATCCGACTCTCCCCGACTGCCTCCCACGGTAGCCGGGGAGTTTTTTTGTGACCGCCTGCGAACATTTCTGCTCTCGCCGGTGTTTCTACTATACCAAACGAATTATAAACAAATTAAAATAAGTACAGATTATGAAACCCCTCCACATCGTATTAGCAGCATTAGGCGGCGCAGTAGTAGGCGCAGCAGCAGCCACACTCCTCGCACCCCAGAAAGGTAGCAAAACCCGTGAAGACATCGTCAAGTTTCTCAAATCACATTGCCCCGTGATGAAAGACAAGAAACTTCAGGAACTCGCCGACAAGATCAGCGAAGAAATAAAGGAGGCTAAATTATGAGCGGTTTCTTTAAATTTATAGCAGGTGCAGTCGTAGGCGGTGTAGCCGTAGCGTTGCTCACCCCCACCTCAGGCGAAGATCTTCGCGCACGCATCAGAGAATGCCTCCGTCGCAAAGGCATCATCGCCGGCGAGAAACTCGATGAAGCTATCGAGATGATTGTCGCCGAACTCGAAGAGAAATAAACACTCCCCCATACAACCATATAACAAAAGCCGAGGCCAAAGCCGATAACGACGGCGAAATTGAGCCCCGGCTTTTGTCAGCCAAATACAAAACCGGCACGGATTTATCACTATTACGCTTTCAATCAGACAATGAACGACAATATTTCAAGCAACATGCGGCGCATCGGCGCAATCCTGCGGAGATACATCACTCTGCAGCTTGACTATGCGCGCCTGACAGCTATTGAAAAAGCAACCGTCCTGCTCTCGACAGTAGCGTTTTTCGCTCTGGCACTCGTCATAGGACTCATCACCCTCGTATTCATTTCGATCGGCATCGGTCACTGGCTCGCCGCCACGATCGCCCCGCATCTGGCCTATCTGTTTGTGAGCGCATTCTATCTCGTGCTGCTTGTCTTACTGATAATTTTCCGTAAACAACTCATTTTCAACCCGGCCGCGCGCTTCATATCGCGTCTGTTCCTTAACCCCGATGACGACAATGAAAGATAAACAGTTTTCACCGAACACAACATCGACTTGGCGCGGCTATACCCTCGAAGAGTTGCGCTATCAGCGCGTGCTCGCCCTCACCCGCGTAGAAATCGAAAA
>CAZULD010000212.1:0-2872 GCA_964621135.1 uncultured Bacteroides sp.
AATTCGCCCTACAATGAAATATATTTCCAATGGCCGGGGTTCGCTACCGTTGATAACCCTAATTGCACTCCTGTCGGTGTCGCTTACCGTCAATCTTCCGGGTCTGGCTGTGTCGCCTATGCTTGGAAAACTTTCGGATATATTTCCGCATGCGAGTCAACTTGAGATACAGTTGCTCACGCTGTTGCCTAACTTGGTCATTATCCCGATGATTCTCATCTCGGGTAAGATAACGACGATGCGCAATCAGACAGCCGTCCTCGCTACCGGTCTTACGATATTTATGCTTTCGGGCGTGTTGTATCTTTTCGCTGACTCGATGCCGATGCTTGTCGGGTTGGGAGCACTTCTTGGCGTGGGATGCGGACTGATCGTGCCCATTGCGGCCGGACAGCTTTCCGAATGGTTCTACGGCGAGCAAAACGAGAGAGTACTCGGTTTCAAATCGGGCACATCCAACGGCATTGTCATTCTGGCCACGATTTTCGTCGGTTGGGCGGCAGATTTCAGTTGGCACACATCCTTCTGTGTCTATCTCGTGCCGGTGATACCGCTCCTGTTGCTCCCGTTCATGACCAACACGTTTATCCGCAAGCACCTTCGCCCGGCTGCCGAACCGATTGCTGCTGACGCTAAGCACTCAGACAATCCTGCACTGCAAAAGAAAATGAAGTTTGCACATCCCATTGTCGTATTGGCCGGTGTGATAGGTCTTTATATAGCCTTGACCGCCACGTCGATGGTCTTCACCTACTATCTCCCCTTCACCATGAAGCACTATGGCCTCACGACGTCGCAGGTAGGTGTGGCGACGGCGATGTTCTATGTCACCGCCATGATCGGAGGCTTTTCGCTGACGCCGTATATCCGTGTGGTTGGGCGTACGGGATTGTATGTGTGCATCATAATTATGGCTGCGGGCTTGCTTGTGCTCGGGTTCTTCCACACTATGGCGGCCTATGTGATCGGAGTATTGCTGATTGGACTTGGCTACGGCTTCTTCCAGCCTATCATTTACACAAAGACAACCCAGATTGCTCCCGATAAGACTCTGTCGACAAAGTATTTTTCGTACACTCTTGCAGGCAATTACATTGCGGTATCGGTCGTACCGGTGATCGTCGAGTTCTTCCAGCACATCTTTGACAATCACACCCCCGACTTCCCTTACTATCTAAGCGCGGCATGCTTAGGCGTGGTCTTTGTCGTCGGTCTTCTGATGCGCAACTCATTTGTCTGGCATACAGGTCTCACCGCTTCCACCCGGAAAGGTTGAAGGCCATCTGACTAGCTGTCAGTCCTCAATCAGTGGCAGATAGTCCCCATAACCTTCGGCAGCCATCTGTTCTTTCGGTATGAAACGCAGCGCGGCAGAGTTGATGCAATAACGCAGACCTCCGTCCTCTATTGGCCCGTCGGGAAACACATGGCCGAGATGCGAGCCGGATTTGGATGCCCGAACTTCGATTCGATGACGACCATAGGAAAAATCATCATGCTCGGTGACAATATCTTCAGTGATTGGTCGTGTGAACGCAGGCCATCCGCAGCCTGAATTGTATTTGCGCGAAGATACGAACAGAGGTGTACCGTCAGTAATGTCGACATAAAGACCCGGACGGAATTCGTGATCATATTCGTTGGTGAACGGTCGTTCGGTTGCTCCGTTCTGGGTTACTTCCCACTGTAGCGGTGTGAGACGTTTGCGTAGCTCGGCTTTATTAGCGATGTTACGGAGATTGTGCGCTTCATCTAAGATCTTCATAGAGTTGGTGAGATTAAAATTGTAAGAGGTTGATATATAATTTGTAAAGATAATGATGTGAATCAGTTTAACCCCGGATGACAGTGAAGGTCATGTAAGCGGCGTAAAGGATTACGAGCACACAGCCAAACCACCGCGTCATACTTTTGCCTTTGGTTAGTAGCGGGAACAGCCACAACAGGGCACAGCCGCCGACAAGCGTAAAGAAATCGACGAACCCTATCGAATCGGCCTTCAATGGTATGATTACAGCGCTGAGACCGATTGAAAGCAAGGCGTTTATGATACACGATCCGACAATATTGCCTAACGCTATTCCACTGGCTCCTTTGACCGTGGCTGTCACAGAGGTGACAAGATCCGGGAGTGCGTTGCCGATCGCAACAACGGTTAATGCTACCATCCCCTGACTCATTCCGACTTTCAGAGCCAAGCCGCTTGCGCCGTCCACTACCCAGTTGCCTCCAACGACTAATGCCGCAAGTCCGGCGATAATACTGATCCATGCAAACCATTGTTTGCCTTTGAGAACTGAAATCTCTGATTTAATGATGTTTATTTCATGTTTCAAGGTGTGAGACTCTACTATTCCTATCCGGGTAGTGGTTGTCGTTTGGCTTGGAGAAGGTAACGCATCAGCACTTAGAGTTTCTTCGCCGGAGTTACACTTTTCTTTTTTCGATGACAGAATCATAAACCACATATAGAATATGAAAATCACGATGAGCATTATTCCCGACGACCGGTTGATGACGTTATGCGGAGCACCGTCGAAAAGCACCGTGTCCCCGGCAATCCATAAGGCCGCTGACGCAATGAGAAGAATCGGCAGATCCTGATAACGCATCACTTCACTGACTTTCCACGGGCGTATGATAGCCATCACTCCTACCGCCAGAAGAATATCGAAGATATTCGACCCGATCACCTCACCAATGGCCATCGCCGGCTTGTTCTGGAATGCCGATTCAATGCACACGACAAGGTCAGGCGCCGTACTGCCAAGCGCTACAACCGTAAGGCCGATTATAAGATTGGACACCTTAAATCTCTTAGCGACAGATACCGCACCGTCGGTCACATAGTTAGCCCCTACGACCAAAAGCA
>CAZULD010000213.1:0-2864 GCA_964621135.1 uncultured Bacteroides sp.
TTTTTCATTTTCGTAGGGAGATTGTGAATAGCAGTTCGCGGCCGCGAAGCCGGCGTTGCGATTCGAAAGATGATAGTTGGCTATAAGTTGTGTAATTATAAGTGCGTTGGTTGAAGATATTGCTGAGCATAGCGGAGAGTTCGATGCGCTTGCTGAGTTTATATACCAGTTTGGTATCAAGCAGGAATACGTTTTTGTAGGTGCCTGCAGTAAGTTCGTTGCGGTAGTGCTCTCCCATTACACGCCATTCCCATTTAGAGTGAGGCATGACGTTGATGAGTAGTGAGTTATCTATACCGCTGAGCCATGAGTTGTTTATGCCATTCATCTTAAGCCGGCTGTTGGAGAAGTTAATCGAGTAGTCGAAACTGAGCCAGCGGAGAGGGGAACCATTGATTTTACCACCGACACTCCAGCCCACACTCACTGAGTTCACAGCATAGTTCTCGGAGAAAAGATGAGACTCCCCACGGATGAACGAGCCATTGACATTGGCAGAACCACGAATGAAGTCGAGAGTCTTTCCTACGCTACCGATTGCCATCAGATCTTTTCCGTCACTCTTGGCATCAGTATAGGAATACACTATATAGTCACCATAAAGTTGCTGGGCCAATGTGTAGGGCAGATGAGACCACGACTGCATAACCATAGCGTTTGCGAACACACCTCTGCGGGAATGCTTATAGCTGAAATTGGCTGAAACATTCTGCGAAGTGGAATTATAGAAATCATCGACACCGCGGCGAAACGATCGGTAGTCGGTCATCACGAAACCGGGTTGGATAAGGTTAAGAGCCATCGGTGAGCGACCGCTGCCACCACGCAAGCCAAAAGTTAGCCGGTTGTTGGGCTTCCAGCTAACGTTCAGTGACGGCGAGAAGTAAACTTCGCTTCGGTTGGCAAGCGATTTGTCGAAGGTATAGCGGGCGAAACTTAAAGGAGCGTTAAGAGTGAAATTGATACGCTTGACCCAATATTCAAATTTAGGAGTAACATAGACGGTGAAATAATTTGTATTCACAACGTTGTCCGTCGATCCCGGAATTGCTTCGGGCAGGTCGGGTAACTCGGAGTCAAACGTCCGTAGATACGCTTTGATTCCACCTTCCAAACTAACGGTAATACCTTTGACCGATAAGGCGTAAGCAGCACTTTCGTGAGTGTAAAACGCATGGTCGCGGATCTTCTGACGCATGAAATCATTACCCATCTCTACCGAGAGAGTCTGCGGCAGGGATTCCCATTCGTTGATGCTCTTTATAGTAATCAGATGTTTATCCTTGAAGCGCTTTATCAGTTTGAAATCGTTGCTGACATAATAATCGGGTAGAGATGCGCTCTGGTCATTGGGTAACGAACCCGTGACGGCGAGCCGCACGTCGTCCCAGTCGATATTGGTTTTCAAAGAGTTGTTGATAAACGCTGTCTTCTGATTGAGTTCGTAGATGAATTTGCCTGACAGGGAGTGTGAGCGGTCGAGGCCGTTACGATTTTCGGTTATCACGCGATCGCCGTCGTTGAGGAAATATGTTGTTATAGAGGTGGCGTCTGCGGCGATACGGTTGAATGAATAGTCGATCTGAGCCTTGAACTCACCGCGACCCATTTTCCACAAATTATTGGTAGAGACGAGCGTCGAGCGGTTGAACAGTGTGCGTTTGTCGCTGAGATTCGGTACACCCGGAAGTGCTACAGAGACAGCGCGTCTTAAATCTGTGCCACGACGTCCGGCGAAAAAATCCGTAGCCTGAGCAGACAGATCTTCGCCGATATTGTTTGTCTTGATTGTAGTGATATTCTGGAATCCGGGCATCACGGCCATTGCAAACACTTCGCCGTCCCATACAGCGCCTTCCGGTTGCCAACTGTAACCGCCGCCTGCATCGCCGTGGAAACTCCAAGTCGCTTTTGCCTTGTTTTTCAGTTTTAAGTTTATGGCAGCCTTATCCGAGAATGATATTCCCGACAGAACCTGCATAGGCTGATGATTTTCCATAACTTCCACTGCACCTACATCATCATGGCTTATGCCGTTAGTCGCTATGCCGTATTTGCCGCCGAGTAAGTCTGATCCCTCGATATAGAATTTATTGATATCCTCACCTTGATATTGGATTTTGCCTGATTTCTCGACGCTTATACCGGGCATTCGGTTGAGGACATCGCCTATGGTACGATCCTGTGACTGGGCGAATGAGCCAACATTATAAGTGATTGTATCGCCCTGTTCGCGGATGCGATCGGCCTTCACTGCGACCTCTTTCAGCAGCGTGGCAGCCGGAACCATTGTTACGGTAAGAGGCAACCGGACGCTGTCGAGTTTGATGGTCTGCTTTGCAAAACTCATCATCGAAACATCGAGCGTGTAGCCTTTTATATCGGAAGCAGAGATTGCGAATTTTCCGTTTGCATCAGATGTAGCGAATTTCTTGATTTTACCTTCAGCATTACGCAGAATTACTGATGCTCCGGTCAGCGGCTCATTGTTCTCCTTGTCAATGACTTTGCCTGACACATCAATCTGAGCCATGCCGGTCAGCGCAGCCAGTACAAATGCCAATATGAATATCAGTCGGATCATAAGTCGTCGTGGTAGTCGGTTTCGAGAAAGTCGATATATTTAACCGGCGCAGAGGGCGTAGCCGGAGCTTTTATGTCCGGACTGCTACCGTCCGGGGAATCCATTATTATCGCTCGCGCGTAAGCGTCTGAGTTTTTGCGATAAGCAGCATAGGCTTTCAGCATTTCGATGCGGTTTAGCTTATCATAGTTCTTGGGCTGATAAATGGGGAGGATTTCCTGATCCGAGATTTCGATACCGGTGGCAGTGAAGCTGTGTTGCCCGTCACTTTCTGATGCTT
>CAZULD010000214.1:0-2849 GCA_964621135.1 uncultured Bacteroides sp.
TGATGGCAATTTGTTGGATTTTTGCTGAAATATTTGGAAGATTGCAAATATATTTGTTAACTTTGCGGCGTAATGGCGCGGAGAGCATATCCGCGCCCCAATGATAGAGGAATCCAATAGGTTATACCGTATATAGTTTAATATTCAATAATTACTTATTTATGAAGAAAATCTTTACACTCATCGCATTGTTAACAACAGTCGGCGGTGCAGCGTCTGCTGCTGTGGGCGACAAATTTGAGGACGAAGCAAAGAACTTCGTCTTTGTTGTTAAATCTGAAACCGACGCAGAGAAGACTGTCGAACTCAACAAATATCAGGGTAAGGACGGCGGCGAAGTCGCTATTCCCTCCTATATCGAAATCGACGGCGCAAAATACGATGTCACTTCGATCGCTGCCCGTGCGTTTGCCTATGCTAAGACTATAACTTCAATCACTGTTCCCGAAACTATTGTCGAAATAGGTAAGGCTTGTTTCCAGGGCTGCATACTTCTCGATAAAATTGCTCTCCCCAATACCATTACTGTTCTCAATTCCGACCTTTTCTCGCGTTGCGAAAGTCTGACATCGTTTGTCGTACCCTCGGCCGTAACTGTAATCGACGATTATGCATTCGACTATTGCAAAAGCCTTACAGCACTTCAGATTCCCGAATCAGTAACAGAAATCAAGAAACTTGCCTTCAGAGAATGTGCTTTCGAGTCTCTCGAACTGCCTTCGGGGCTGACTACACTCGGACAGTGGGTGTTCTCAGGCTGTCCCAATCTTAAAACTCTTGAGATTCCCGCAGCGGTAACAACCATCGGCGACGGTTTCACTCGCGGTTGTGATGCCCTCGAAACAATCTCCGTAGCCGAGGGTAACGGTGCCTTCAAAGCCGTTGACGGTGCGCTTTATAATGCTGACGCGACAGTCCTTGTGGCCTTCCCGGGCGCAAAAACAGAAGCAGTGCTTCCCGAAAGCGTTACAGAGATCGCCAACTCGGCCTTCGAGCAGTGCCATGGCCTCGTCAAAATTACCTTCGGCGACGCGCTCGTAAAGATCGGCGACAAGGCATTCAATGAATGTACAGCTCTCGAAGAAGCTCCTCTTCCCGCATCTGTAAGCTCTTTAGGCCAATATGTTTTCGGTGAATGCCACTCACTCAAGGCTACCAATATTTCCGGCGTTGAGACAATCCCTGCTTATGGGTTCTACAACTGCAAGGCTCTTCAATCTGCTGTAATCGGCGATGTCACAACTACGATCAACGAGCATGCTTTCTACGGTTGCGAATCGCTCACTGAACTGACTCTCGGCAATGCGATCACAACGATCGGTAAGGCCTCTTTCTCAAAATGTACCGCACTTACCGAATTCACTATTCCCGCATCCGTAACTTCGATCGGTAACTTCGCTATCCAGTATAACACCGGTCTGAAAGCCATCTACTCTTATCCCACCGTTCCGCCGACTGCAGGCTACAATGCATTCAACAGTCTCTCTGAAGACGTTGTCGTTTATGTTCCCCAAGGCACATTAGAGGAGTACGCTGCCGCCGCCGAATGGAAAACTCTCCTCAATTACAAAGAAATGAGCACAAGTGGTGTTAACGATATCGAAGCCGTTGAAGAAGCTGTAGCACCTGTCTATTATAACCTTCAGGGCGTCGAAGTTCAGAATCCCGATGCAGGCGTTTATATCGTTCGCCGCGGATCAAAGATCGCTAAAGAACTCGTCCGCTGATTGATTGCCAATAGGTCATAGTAAATATATAAGTAGAGAAAAACGGCGCGCAGGGCATTGATCCCGACGCGCCGTCTTTCTTTTATTGCTCAGCAGCATCTATCAGCGGCTTAGGTTTTTGAGGATGGTTTCGATGCCGCCCGGCATACGCGGGTCTACGTTAACGTCGACGAGCTTGCCGTCCTTGTCAAATAATCGGTAGGACGGGAACGAGTGGATGTTGAGCGTCTCTTCCAGCTTCATTTGCTGTTCGCCGGGAAGATTATAATGAATGACATTGTCGCCCTTGACGTTGTATTCCTCAATGAGATTTTGCCACATGGACTCCGAACTGTTATTAGCCAGATAGATATAGACCATATCGTAGTCTTTCAGACGTTTGTAGAGACTTTGTGAATGAGCCAGAGCCTCGCGACAGGGGGCGCACCACGTTCCCCAGAAGTCGATCAGCACGAATTTGCCACGGTGGGGCTCAAGAATTTTTTCGAGCAGCATGTCTCCCTCGGTCACACCTTTCAGCATCGACGTGTCCGTTACGGGAGCGGATGCCTGTTGCTCGATGCGGACATACTTGTCGTGCTCGGCCAGAATCTTCTCGAGGAATACGGGCATAGATATATTCTCGGTAAGATAAGTCACGATCTCAGGGGCGAGCGACGATCGCGTGTCATCAATCATATACTTGGTTTCATAAAACAGCCACATGTCTTTTATTACCGGATCAAAGCCGAGCGAATCCATCACGGCGACCCCGTGGGGAATTTCATGCATAAATCGTTTTGGAAAATAGACGCGGTTACGACTGTCACCGTTCAGTATCTGGATGTACTGAATGAGGAGATCTTTATTGCGTTGCAGATGGTCTTTGCGGTATGCTTCTTTTGCTTCTTCGTCAGAGATGGACTCGTAGGTAGGACTAAATACGGCCTCAAGAGAGTCAACCCTTGCGAGGATAGCCTGTTCTTCGGGCGTATATTTTATTTCACTCTCGTATTTCGAGAAATCGAATGTTTTCGTCCAGTCGCGGTTGAGCGTTTTCATCAGGTCACTGACAAAACGCGGCAAATTTCTCGACATAGAGTATGGCGGTCCCGCGTAGGGCATACATTTTTCCATTATGTA
>CAZULD010000215.1:0-2770 GCA_964621135.1 uncultured Bacteroides sp.
AAATCAATACAAATATTGGTACGCCTCCATCACCAAATTTTCTATAAATACCCATATCTGCTTTGTCATCAAACCAATTATTCCCTGTTAGTTTAAAACTTTCACTTGCAGTTCTCCACATTTTTTCACTATCTACAGACAAGCTCACAACAGCCAACTCATCCGAATATTTGTTTTCAAACTCATGAAGCTCAGGAATTGCCCTTATGCATGGAAGGCATCCACTGCTCCAAAAATCAAGAAGTATCCACTTGCCTTTCAGCTCAGATAAAGTATGACGGCAACCGTCAAGATCTTTTAAAACTACGTCTGGCATAATGTCTCCTTCATTCAATTTATCAGGATACAATAAGGTATTGACTGTAACTGCTTGTATTGTATTTTTGTTCATATCATCAAGATCTCCATATAGCATAAGCAATTTCTCTTTCATAAGTGTGGAATAGTCCTCAAAGTACTTATAACTTCGTGCTATACTTTCCATCTTATCAAGCCATACTATTGAAACAGGCATTTCTTGAAGCAAGTCCAAGTCCCTTAAATAGATTTCTGCTTGCAAAGAATCACGCATGGATTTGGTGAGTTCCGTTTCGGCAATGTCTGTAGTTTTAGAATCAACTTCTGTATTTGGCTGTACAATATGGGTAAATTTACTGTCTTTTTGCAGCACATCGAGTAGATCTTTACTTTTTTCAATGAACTGGTCGTACTCCTTCTGTTCGGGAACATTGCTTATTACATTCCACGTTTCCACATAAGGATCATTCGCATTGATTGTAATTTTTGCATCAGGTCGGAGATAAAGAGTCCGGAATCGGCTTGCAGTACCATCTTTATAAAAATTTAGATCCGTCTTTATCAAGCCGCTATCGACAGGAACAGATAAACAAAATTTGCCATCAATGACAGTATCCATAGCTATGCTTGAAGCTGAAGAACCTTCCCGATGGAAAAGCGCTACTATAGTGCTATCCGGTATGGATTCGACATTCCCCGTTATTATGACATTGGCCGAATCGCTAATACTATTAGCGAATAATGTCAATGCTATTATAGCAAGAAGTCTGTTTATTTTCATGGTATGTGTTGTTTATGTTGTTTTTTTATTTTAGTTGCAAAGTTAATGACTCGCATTCCGAAAGGCAATACCCAAAGGGTATTTTTATTATGATAGACGTAATAACTTTGGAAAAGATTTATTTTGAGAGTGCAAAATTAAGGATAAGGGTGGGAAAGACATAATTTTCTTATTCTCATCATATAGTTATTTACCCAAGTAAATGATGGTCAACTTTAATATGAATCATTAGTTAAATTCCTTACATTTACTGTCCAACCGCGCTTCTTGCCTTCAGGACGTGATATATAACCTTTCTTAGCGAGATTATCTACTTGTTTTTGGATTGCAGAGCGACTTATACCAAGAGTTGCAGATATGGTCGAGAGCGAAGCACTTGGATCAGACTTAAGAACATGGAGAATTCGAGCCGGCGTAGTTGTTGTGAAGCGTATGATTTCCCCCTCGTGCCACCAAATTGTTTCACGATCACCGATCAGAATCTCGAGCGTTGCAGCGATGTCTGAAGAAAGCGAGTTCTCCATATATGTTACAAATGGTGCGATAGATTGAAGGGATGCGTCGGCTCCATAAGCCGGGATCGGACCAACTGCAATGTCGGCAAGGGCCAATGCATTCAGATAAGCTTTCTTATTCTTGCTCCTGATTACCATCATCGGCCATTTATGGCGCAATAAAATGAAGTTAACCATCAGCCGCGCAATACGTCCATTCCCATCCTCGAACGGGTGAATTCGTATATAGCGATAATGAAATAATGCGGCAAGTTGTATCGGTGACAAAGAACCGTTTGTTGCTGCTTCGTTGTACCATTCAACAAGATCTCTCATCAGTGCCGGAGTTTCTTCAGGAGATGCATACTCAAACCTTTCACCTGCAGGTGTTATGACGGAATTAGGGCGGGTCTTATACCTTCCGGCATGGACAGTATAAGTTGTGGTTTCTCCACCCGGTAGTTGTCTGTATACCTTGTAGTCTTCCCTCAACATTACCTGATGCAGCTGACGTATGAAAGTCTCTGTCAATGGTTCGCTCGTTTCTGCCTCTTGTTCTACCATCCTGAGGCAGATATTATGAGCTTTCATCTCTTCAAGATCTTTCATCTTTGCTGACCCGATAACTTCACCGAGAAGCAGGAGCACTTCAGTCTGTCCGTAAGTGAGTGTGTTGCCTTCTATATGATTGCTGTTATAGTTGAAGTCGAGCATAAACTTCCGTTTCAGCCTTTTTTCATCATCGGAAGATATGGGCTGAACGTCTAACCATTGTTTATAAAGTTTATTCAGTGGTGTCATTATGATTATTTTTTGCAAAGATACAAAACATACCACTCTTTTGCAAATATACCACCTAAAAAGTAGTACAGCACTTAAGATTATTATTACATCGTACCACTTGCAATGAATTATACCACTAAAATGGAGGTGCAATCTATAATAATGGTATGAAATTATCCCATTGAAATATTATTATTATCTGTACATTACTCACAATGAGTGTACAATAGCTAATAATATGTTCCATTATATCTTATTGCAATAAAAGCAGAGATTGCTAATATAATCGTAAGATATGTTCTTGCTAATTGTATATAAGTAGCTCACAAAAATTAAACGATATATGATAAACCAAGCATCTTGAAAGATCTTGATATGATAACTGCGGCTAATCTTTGCCATCTTGGCATTGTCG
>CAZULD010000216.1:0-2754 GCA_964621135.1 uncultured Bacteroides sp.
AAATCTATCGCGACACCCTCATCGAGCAGGCTCAGCAGGGAGTGGACTACTTCACCATCCACGCCGGCGCCCTCCGCGCCCACGCCGACCTCCTCAGCGAGCGCCTCACCGGCATAGTGTCGCGCGGCGGCTCGATAATGACCCGCTGGGCTGTGCTCCACAACGAGGAAAACTTCCTCTACACCCATTTCCATGAAATCTGCGACATTCTCGCCCGCTACGACGTGGCTGTGTCGCTTGGCGACGGTCTGCGCCCCGGCTCTATCCATGATGCCAACGACCGCTCCCAATTCATGGAGCTCGATGTGCTCGGCGAACTCACCGAAATAGCCTGGAGCCACGGCGTGCAGGTGCTCATCGAAGGCCCGGGCCATGTGCCGATGCACAAAATCCGTGAAAACATGGACCGCCAGATAGAGAAGTGCCACGGCGCACCGTTCTACACCCTCGGCCCGCTCACCACCGACATAGCCCCCGGCTACGACCATATCACCTCGGCCATCGGAGCCGCACAGATAGCATGGATGGGCACGGCGATGATATGCTACGTCACCCCCAAGGAACATCTCGCGCTGCCCAACCTCGAGGATGTGCGCAACGGTGTGATAGCCTACAAGATTGCCGCCCATGCCGCCGACCTCGCCAAGGGACATCCCGGCGCGCAGGTGCGCGACGACGCCATGAGCAGCGCGCGCTACGATTTCCGCTGGAAAGACCAGTTCAATCTCTCGCTCGACCCGGCCCGTGCGCGTCAATACTACGTGGAGAGCCACAAGGGCGACGACCACTTCTGCACAATGTGCGGCCCCAACTTCTGCGCCATGCGCATCTCGCAGACCGTAACAGCGGAGTGTGAGAAATAATCAGCGAAAAAGAGATGTTTTACGACGAACTGAAGAAATATTCGTGGGACGACACCACCCGCGCGGTTGCCTCGAAGACAGCCGCGCAGGTGGAGGCCGCCCTCGCTAAAGAGCATCTGAGCATTGACGACTTCATGGCCCTGATTTCGCCCGCGGCTGCCCCCTATCTCGAAGAGATGGCCCGCAAGTCGCAGCGCATCACCCAGGAGCGTTTCGGCAAGACCATTTCGCTCTACATACCGCTCTATGTGTCGAATGCATGCACCAACCACTGCGTGTACTGCGGGTTCAACCACAGCAACCCCCTCGAGCGCGTCACCCTCACTCTCGACCAAGTGAAAGCCGAGTGCGAGGCTATCCGCAAGCTCGGCCCGTTTGAAAACCTGCTCATAGTGTCGGGCGAATTTCCGACCCTCAACGGAGTGGACTATCTCGAAAAGGTGCTCCACACCGCCCGTCCCTACTTCAACAATCTCACCATCGAGGTGATGCCCATGAAGGAGCGCGACTACGAGCGGCTCACCCACAGCGGCCTCAACGGAGTGGTCTGCTTCCAGGAGACCTACAATGAAGCCGCCTACAAGACCTACCACCCCAAAGGCATGAAGTCGATATTCGAGTGGAGGGTCAACGGCTTTGACCGCATGGGGCGCGCCGGAGTCCACAAGATAGGCATGGGAGTGCTGATAGGTCTGGAAGACTGGCGCACCGACGTGACCATGATGGCCCGACATCTGCAATACCTGCGCAAACACTACTGGCGCACCCGCTACAGCATCAACTTCCCCCGCATGTGTCCGGCCGAGGGTGGCTATACCCCCAAGGTGGTGATGACCGACCGCGAACTCGCGCAGCTCACATTCGCTTTCCGCCTCTTCGACCACGACATAGACATTTCCTACTCCACCCGCGAAACTCCCGAGTTCCGCGCAGGCATGATGAAACTCGGCGTCACCTCCATGAGCGCCGGAAGCCGCACGGAGCCGGGCGGATATGTGTCGACCCCCGACGCTCTCGAGCAGTTTGAGGTGTCCGATGCCCGCACTCCCCTACAGGTAGCCTCGGAAATCCGCGCGCTCGGCTATGAGGCTGTGTGGAAAGACTGGGACAAGAGCTTCGACGACAACGACGGCTGGAAATCACCCGCATGAGCGAGATGACCAATATCACACGCTTCATACGCGACGCGTGGCCGGTGAGCGACAGTTCGCTCGCCCTGCTGCGCGCCGCCATGACGCCGTGTGCCTTTCCCAAGCGCTATCGGCTCATAGAGGCCGGCATCCGATGCCCCAACGCCTATTTCATAGAGACCGGGCTCACGCGCTCCTACTGGGTGGTCGACGGCGAGGAAATCACCACCTCCTTCTCTCAGGAGGGCGGAATAGTATTCAGCATGGACGAACTCTACTACGACCGCCCCTCCGAGGAATATGTCGAGACCATGGAACCGGTGGAAGCTTTCAGCATACCGGTCGACACATTGCGTCGCCTCTTTGCCGAGCATCTCGACATCTGCAACTGGGGCCGCATCATCCACCAGAATGAATATCGCCGCCTCCACCGCTCCCACAAAGAGCGCCTAACGCTCCCGGCCCGTGAGCGCTACGAGTGCTTCCGTGAGCAGTTTCCCGAGGTGTGCCGGCGTGCCAATCTCGGCTACATCGCCTCCTATCTCGGCATCACGCTCTCCACGCTCAGCCGGCTCCGTGCGTTGCGCTGACGACTCCTGCACCGCATTTTTTTGACCTGCGTCAAACTCCCGTCATAGCATTAAGTCTTACCTTTGCATAAAATTTCTTGCTATGAGCCAACCTGTCAATTATCCCCTGCCCGGGTCCAAGCCCCACTACGAACTTCTCGACGGCCTCCGCGGAGTCGCCGCCCTGATGGT
>CAZULD010000217.1:0-2700 GCA_964621135.1 uncultured Bacteroides sp.
AGCAAAACGCACAGGCCTCCGACCTCGGCCGGAGAAAGACCGGTTGTATCTATCGCATTGACCGTTTTTCCTTCGTGGCTGTCAATCCGGGGCGACTCACCGACTACTACGAGACATTCCGCGTCAAGATCATCCGGTTTTACCGCGCCTGTCAAGACGGCCATATCAATTCCACCCCACTGCCGGCGCAGATCATCGCACACATTATTTAATAAGGACGACGGATAAAATCGTGAGCCCGTTTTCTGCGACAGATCGCGTCCGAGACGATTATCTGCACACATAAACGCAACTTTACAACCCGCCTCACGCAGTCGGCTGATAATGGCCTCATCTTTCTCATCGATTACATCAGTAACCAGAATACGCATTCGCGCGAGTTTTAGAGTGACCGTACCGGGACGCGACTGCGCCGTGGACTGTCGGCGAATCTGCTTGATTCCATTTGCCCGCATCCGGTGCTCTTCCATCTTTTTCTCGAGATAATTATCGGCCATAACAGTTGCTTCGGTCTTGTATTTTGGTGCAAAAATAACAATAATTCACCAACCGCGGCGTTAATCTTACAATGAAGTTTTTTAAAATCATATCAATCATCAGTCTGTGTATGGCTGCGGCGGTGTCAGTATCGGCCCGCGATTTCAACGACAAGCTGCTTAACAGGCCCTATGCCGATCTGCGCAGATGGCATCTTGGATTTTCGATAGGCGCGCATGCCGAGGATATCCGTTTCAGCCACAACGGATTCATTACCGAGCAGGGCGAGGAGTGGCGCATCGATCAGCCTGACTATCAGCCGGGATTCTGTGTCAACGGTCTCGTGGCTCTCAGGCTTAACGATTATTTCTCGTTGCGCTTCTCGCCGGGTATGTACTTCGGCAGCCGCGATCTGCGCATGGTCAACCTTACAGACGGCGCTACAGAGCGTCAGAACCTGAAGTCGACCTTCGTAGTGATGCCGCTTGACTTGAAATACGCCGCAATGCGTTATCATAATTGCCGCCCGTATATGACCACAGGTATTATGCCGGCCTTCGATGTGGCTAAAAAACGCAGCGACTTCATAAAGACCAAGTCGACCGACTTCTATATATCATTCGGTCTCGGATGTGATTTCTACCTGCCTTACTTCAAACTTATTCCCGAGTTGAAGTTCTGTCTTGGCATGGGCGATATCCTCTGCCACGACCGTCCCGACCTCGAGGATGATCCGTTGAAACTTAAATTTACTCAGTCAGTCAAAAAGGCTGTCTCAAAGATGATTGTGCTGACCTTCTATTTCGAATAACCCATGTCATCAGTGTTAAGAAAACTCGTTTCATCTGTCCTACTGACTGTCTCTGCTGTCCTCGCCCCATTAACGATGACGGCTCAGACTGACGCGCAGTTATCGCAATACTATGAGGTGCCATCATACTTCAATCCATCAGCTATCGGTCTTACAGACTTTCTCCGCATCCGCGGAGGCATGCGTATGCAGTGGGTTGGCATCGACGGCGCGCCCCGCAACTTTGTCGGAGCGGCCGACATGCCCTTAAAAGTGATGGGTAAACGCATCGCTCTCGGCGCACTCATCGTAACCGACAAGGCAGGTCTCTACAACTCGGTCAACGCCGGCGTTCAGGTCGGTTACTCGCGTAAGCTCCTCGGCGGAACGCTTCAGGCCGGACTTCAGATCGGTTTCTTCGATCAGGGATTTAAAGGCTCGGAAGTCTATATTCCCGATAACGATGATTATCATGACACTAACGACGACGGTATACCCCAGCAGGACATCCACGGCACTGCGATCGACCTCGGTTTCGGCCTGTGGTACACTCACAAATGGTTCAGTGCCGGTCTGTCGGCAACCCATCTCACATCGCCGACCGTCAGCATGACCACCGAAACAGGCTCATCGGCAGGCTCGGCTTCAGCTCAGGAATTCCAGTTCCAGGCCAAGCGCACCGTATATTTTACGGCTTTAAGCAATATTCCGATAAATAACACGTTATTTGAAATAGTTCCGTCGGTGCTGGTCAAGAGTGACTTCAGCTTTACAACCGGCGAGGCGACAGTGCGATGCCGCTACGACAAATTTCTCACATTCGGTGTCGGTTACCGCTGGCGCGATGCAATTATCGCTACAATCGGTGCCGAGTTCCGCAATATCTTCATCGGCTACAGTTACGATTACGCAACGTCGGCCATCTCCAAAGCCTCCAGCGGAAGCCACGAGATCTTTGCCGGATACCGCATGAAAATAGACATGTCGGAGAAAAATCGCCATCGCCACAAGAACATCCGTATAATGTAATCTCTATTTCTCAGATTTCAGCATAAATAACTCTCTCTAAATACATTTTCTGACTTATATCAGTTTATCATCGATATGAAAACAAATCTCAACATATTCTCAGTCTGCTGCGCTGCCGCCCTCCTCGGCGCATCGTGTGCAACCGGCACACGCAGTTCGGCAGGCGGCGAAGTGACCGGCGTCTCAGCTACATCTTGGGCCGAGCCTACACCTTACGGCATGGTGCTCATCGACCGCGGATCTATCGAGATGGGTCCTCAGAAAGCCGATAGCGCATGGAATCTTGAAGCTGATCCCCGCGGAGTGTCGGTCGACGGATTTTGGATGGATGAGACCGAGATCACAAACGGCAAGTACAAGCAGTTTGTATTCTGGGTGCGTGACTCCATCATCCGCGAGCGCCT
>CAZULD010000218.1:0-2690 GCA_964621135.1 uncultured Bacteroides sp.
TGCAGATGGCTAAGTCTGATGCATCCTTTATGAAACGTCTTTCCTCAATCCGCAATATCGCAGCTGTGTTTTAACTTATGCTACTATGAATATTTATAAGATAATTTGGAAGAACATATCCTGACAACTTAAATATGCAAAGAATAGTACCCAAGAGAATATTTATCAATCAGCGATTTATGAAATATTAACTGATTGTGACTATCTTGGGTGGCCTGTTGAGAGGGTTAAACGAGAGTTCCCAGTACAAATGGGTAGTACTAAGAAATCTGATATTGTTCTTTTGAATTCAGATTTGGATCCCATTTTGGCAATAGAAGTGAAGCTTTCAAACTCTTCTTCTGATGGGGTTGACCAATTAGGTTCTTACATGGATCGATGTAGTCCTCGTTTGGAATTTGGAATTGCAATCAAGGATACGTTCAGTTTGTTTTATGATGAGAATACTGGGGGAAGCATTCATTCGATAAATGATGCTGTCATTTCTTGTTCCTTTGACAACCCTTCTGATGAAGACGGAATAAAGATTGTTGAGCTTTTATCTTTTCAGAATTTTGACGTTGATGCACTGAAGACATTTTGTGAAGAACGATTGTTTTCTTTAAGAAAAAAACTTGAACGTGAGAAAAAAGTTCGTGAACTAAGCAATCTTCTCTCAGGCGATTCAGGTAGAACACTGATAAATAAAGCTATTTGTCAATATCTAAAAGACAATAATTTTATTGTAGACGGAGAAGAGGACCTCCTGGACGAGATCTTAGTAAAACTTCCTCAAATTAGCAGTAAAGTGGAATTTTCTCTAGTAAATACTGAACCAAATCGTATCTCGAAGATAAACTATAAGTTTATTCCTTCAATGGAAGAGTTTGTTGAGCATCTAAAAAATAGTATTTGTTATCGTCATTTTATACTTAATGATGGAAGTGTGGAAACACAAAAGTGGTCATCGTCCGGAGGTATTACTATGCAGACTTTAAAACCGAATGTCAATAGTACTCCGTTCTATAGGAAAAACAAACATAATATTATCAAAATTGTTCTTTCTCCCTATAAGGATCCATATAAAGAGTAGGATATTAGAATGACGGATATCTTGTCACCGTGGTAATAATTACAGCGGTGACAAAGTTTAGTAGTCCTTCATAAGACTTTCCTTATACTCTGATACTCGACGGTTGAGGTTGGCGATATGGTGGCGGAGCATTGTGTCTTGTGCGATCGTGGAGTCTTCGATTTCCCGGCTGTCAATTAAGGCTTGGATATATTCTCCTTTATCTTCTTTTCTTACGATAGAGGGAACAAGCCCCAACTGACGCTGAATCATATTCATGATGAGGCGCGTAGTGCGTCCGTTGCCATCGACCCAGGGGTGAATGGGAGAGCGTCCTTTGGCTTTAATACCCTCGTCGAAGAGAAGTTGGTTTTCAATTTCTGTAACGGTAGAGCCTTCGATAGCCGTTGAATGGGTCACGATAGAGTAGAGGTAGAACTTTTGATAGTCCACCTGATCCTCAACTCCGGAAGCCAAATAAGCTTTCAGAGCCTCCTCAATTTGTATGTCAAGATTCTTATCCATAAGTATTCTCTTTACTTAATTCCTTTCTTCCAATCCATTGCTGCTTGAGTAAGACGGTATTTCTGCTTCGGATGATTTGCAGGATAAAGAGGTTCAATTGCCCCAATTTCAATTGCTGGTTTCAGATATACTTTTCTAAAATACCTAATATCCTTCAATCCGCATTTGATTGCCAACTCGTTTACGGGCTGAGGCTTTTCGCTTGCTTTTAGGATTAGCATTTGAACTGGTTGAGAAGTGGGTGGCAACTGGTTGAGAACTGGTAGACTACTAGTTGAGTTATTGCTATTCCTTTCCTGGCCATTCCCTCCATTTACATGGTCATTATTCCGATCCGTTGAGTCATTTACAGGGTCATCCAGAGTTTCTTTGGGATTTTCTGTGGTGATTTCTTTGTTGTTGGCTTCGGCAGACATGAAAGCGGCGGATATGCCTTCTTCGCCTTCGTGGCATGGAATGCGGACAAGAAAGGATAGTCGGTCTTCGTCAGTCTCGAAAGTTGCAGCTGGGGATCCGTTACGGGATAATTCTCGTTGGATAGTGGGTATTCCGGTATTACGACCTTCTGTCAAAGATAACTCTTTCAGGAACTCACCGAGACGACGGTTACGGTAATAACGGCTCACCATGCGTTGTCCTTTCTGAATAGCATCCATTGGAATGGAGCGATCCGGACCGGTCGCACTGGTAACTGTTATTTCGTATGGCTGAACTTCCACAACGATAGGAGTGCGGGAACGGTAATCACGGTGATAGAAGGCATTTGTAATAGCTTCTTCCAATGCTTTCTCCGGATAGTTATATATGCGTTTGCTTGGGCCTGATGTTTGTTTGATGATATGCAGTTGAATCACCATTGTGCGTAGATAACGCATGGTTTCCTCAATCATCTGAGGCACAGTTCCACGGATAGGGGGCACCTCCTTAAAGTTGCGTGGATTTTCAAACACACCTTCAGGGAATATGACAATTTCCACTTGGGTATAGGGAAAGAATTTCTCTGGATTAGGACAGAACATCATCGCCGCTACATTCTTGATCATCCGGTTCTCCTTCGGCCCGACAAAGAGATCCATCTGTTCAAGGACAGATTCCAAACCACTGCCGTCAAAAT
>CAZULD010000219.1:0-2549 GCA_964621135.1 uncultured Bacteroides sp.
CCGACGCTCTAACCAACTGAGCTATCCCGCCGTTTTGCGAGTGCAAAGTTACGACCTTTTCTTGAAATTCCAAAAATTTGGCCCGTTTTTTATCCAAAATATTTTTCCGAAACACCTTTTAAGCCCTCCGATAGTGGTCTTAAGGTTGCTTAACGTTCCTTTCACTCAGCGAAATCATCACTATATCAATTTTTTTTCGTAACTTTGCGCAACTAAATTATCGCTAATGGACGTCAATAAAGTTTTATTCATCTCCCAGGAAATAGCTCCGTATGTCGCCGACAACGATCTGTCGCTGTTCGGCCGTGACCTGCCTCAGGCAATTCAGGAGGCCGGAATCGAAGTGCGAACATTCATGCCCCGCTACGGCATTATCAACGAACGACGCAACCAGCTCCACGAAGTTATACGCCTCTCAGGTCTGAACATCGTTATTGACGATACCGACCACCCCCTCATCATCAAGGTTGCCACCCTTCAGCCGTCGAGAATGCAGGTTTACTTCATCGACAACGACGATTACTTCCTGCGTCACACTGCTGACGGCCTCGAGACCAATCTCTCGCCTGAAGACAACGACGAGCGCATCATCTTCTTTGTCCGCGGCGTCGTTGAGACCGTAAAGAAGCTCCGCTGGGATCCGGCCGTGATCCACTGCACCGGTTGGGTGACTGCCCTCACACCTCTCTATCTCAAGCGTATGTATGCCGACGATCCGTCGTTTGTCAACACCCGCATCGTCTATTCGTTGTTCGACTACAACTTTGACGGTCATCTCGATCCTCGAATGGCCGAAAAACTCCGTCTCGAAGGTTTCAGTGACGACGATATCCGCTCGCTCCTCGGCGCTGACGTCGACTGCCGTATGCTCAACAAGATCGCCATCGATTATGCCGACGCTATCGTCCAGAGCACTCCCAACATCGACCCCGAGCTGCTCGAATATGCCAAGGCATCAGGCAAACCGTTCCTCCCTTATCCAGGTGAAGAAAACTACGCCCAGGCTTACATCGACTTTTACAAATCTCTCTAACGAACCCCTCCCCGCCGCGACGGAGTCATCACATCCCCTCACATGAAAATCAAATCACTCATCATAGGTCTGATCGCAGCGACAGCAATATTTGTCGCCTGCGATGACAAAACCTCGACCATCGGATCGTCGATCGTCGAAGACAAGATCACAATTACTGTCGATTCAACGTTCACCGTTGCCGGTCAGACTGTGGCCAACAACGCCGTGCAGTCGCGCACACTCCTCCAGCTCATCGGGCGCATCGACGCCGAGGGCTACGGTTCGCTCTCGAGCGACGTTGTCACCCAGTTCATGCCCGCGGTCGCACTCGACACCACAGGCGTGACAGTTGCCGACATTGATTCGCTCAAACTGATGATGGCCGTGTTCCACGGCGCATTTGTCGGTGACTCTGTCAGCCCGATGGGTATCGAAATCTACCGTCTCAACCGCGCGCTGCCCTCGCCTATCTTCAGCGACTTCGATCCCGCCGACTACTACAATCCCTCTGACAAACTCGGCTCAATCATCTACAACGCTTCGACCATGGGTGATTCAGATTCGCTAAAGAACGCCGATTACCACACTATCTCTGTCGATCTCCCCGTAGCGCTTGGTCGCGAACTGTTCACTGCTTACAAGAAGACGCCCGCCAATTTCCAGACGCCCGCGGCTTTCATCAACAATGTTTTCAAAGGCATCTACATGCGCAACTCGTTCGGCAGCGGACGTCTGACCCTCGTATCGAGCACAATTCTCCGAACGTTCTACCACACCACGGTCAAGACCGACGACGGGCGTGACTCTATCGTCCGCAAGCAGGCCAACTACTTCGCTGTCACCCCCGAAGTGGTGTCTAACAACAACATCGGACTCCGCGTGGCAGATAATATTTCGTCGCTCGTCAACGCCGGCGATAACATAATCATGTCGCCGACCGGCTACGATGTCGAGTTCACCTTCCCCATAACCGATATCATCCGCGCATATAAGGAAAGCGCCGACCGCAAAGGCATCGAGAGCGCTATCAACAATCTCACTTTCTATGTTCCCGCTGATTCGGTCGAAAACCGCTTCGGCTTCGGTCCGGCACCCTATCTGCTGATGGTACTGAAGAATAAGAAAGAGGAATTTTTCCGCAACAGCGATCTCCCGGATCAGGTGACATCGTTCTACGCTAACTATGACAGTGATAACGGCCGCTATTCGTTCGGCAGCCTGCGTGATTATGTCATAAAAATGATCAACAAAGAGGATCTAAACGCCGATGACTACACCTTTGTGCTCACTCCCGTCAGCCTCGAAACCGAAACAAGCAGCGACTATTATTACGGCACAACGTCGACCGTCACCGCCGTTACGCCCTACATTTCCCGTCCGACAATCACAAAAATCTTGCTGGATCAGGCCAAAATTAAGTTTACCTATAGCAGCAGAGTCGACGGAATTTAGTAACTTTGCAGCATCAAAATACTGATCGGCCGCAATAGCTCAGTTGGTAGAGCATTTCATTCGTAACGAAAAGGTCGTGGGT
>CAZULD010000220.1:0-2541 GCA_964621135.1 uncultured Bacteroides sp.
CATTTCATTCGTAACGAAAAGGTCGTGGGTTCGAGTCCCACTCGCGGCTCAATAAAACCTCCCAATATTAGTTAATTATATTGAGAGGTTTTTATATTAAAACCTTTTTAAACCTCATTGCCAATGACACGACGTCTGACAAAACGAGCTCAGGAAGCATTTGAAAAAATAAAACGCGTAGATGACAATAACATCGAATGGTGGAGTTCGCGAGATCTTGCAAGGGCTCTCGAATATACTGACTATCGTAATTTCCTTGTTGTCATGCGAAAAGCCTGGGCCGCATGTCAGAATAGCGGACAAAATCCCTATGATCATTTCGTTAAGCTCAACGAAATGATCAAGATTGGCAAAGGGGCTGAAAGAGAGGTTGAAACGTGGCTGATGAGCCGGTATGTTTGTTATCTTGCGGTGCAAAATGCAGATCCCACTAAAAACATTGTGGCTCAAGCTCAGACATATTTTGCTCTACAGACGCGCCGCGCAGAATTGCTTCTTGATAAAGCTCAACCCCTTACTGAGGATGAACAGAAAAGACTTTTGCTCAGAAGCGAAATGAAGAAACATAATAGTCAACTTGCCGGAGCTGCCAAGGGTGCAGGAGTCGTTACAGCGTTTGACTATGCTGTCTTCCAAAATCACGGTTATGAAGGGCTTTATGGTGGTCTGGACAAAGGTGCGATCCATAAACGAAAAGGACTCAAAAAAAGTCAGGATATTTTAGACCACATGGGAAGCACCGAATTAGCAGCAAACCTTTTCCGCGCTACTCAAACAGAGGAGAAACTTCGTTCGGAAGGCATAAAAGGAAAAGAGAATGCGAATCGTGTCCATAAAGAGGTTGGAGCAAAAGTACGCAAAGCCATAAAAGATATCGGTGGAACTATGCCCGAAAATCTCCCGGCGGTAGAGAGTATTAAGAAACTGGAGCGCAAACAGAAACGATTGTCAAAGGACTCTTAGTTCCCACATTGCGACGGCGGCGGCAGCGGCGACGTTGAGCGAGTCGACGGCGTGACTCATCGGGATCTTGACCGTGTAATCGGCTGCAGCTATGGTCGCTGCGGGAAGGCCGTCGCCCTCTGTGCCCATGATCATGGCCAGACGCGGTTCGGCTTTCAGGCGCGGATCGGCAATGCTGACCGAGCGGTCAGTGAGGGCGAGCGCAGCCGTGCGGAATCCTTGCCGGCGGAGTTGTTCCTGATAGTCACAGTCGACTTCGGTCCAGGGGACAAGGAAGACCGATCCCATGGAGACGCGTACGGCGCGGCGATTGAGCGGGTCGCAGGACGTGCGGGTCACGAGAACGGCGTCAGTGCCGAGAGCTGCGGCAGAGCGGAATATTGCACCGATATTGGTTGTGTCGACGACGCCGTCGATGACCACGACACGGCGTGCGCCGCTGATGACGTCGGCGAGCGGGCGTGGAGCCGGGCGACGCATGGCGCAGAGCACTCCGCGAGTGAGTTTGTAACCGGTCAGTGAGGCGAGAAGTTCGCGCGAGCCGGTGTAGACCGGCATGTCGGCGGGACAGCGGGCGATGATCGGAGCAGCGTCGCCCGTGATGTGGCGCTCCTCGCATAGGAGCGAGAGGGGTTGGTAACCGGCGTCGAGCGCTACGGCAATCACTTTGGGACTTTCGGCTATAAAGATGCCTTGCGCCTCATCGAGGCGATTGCGAAGCTGCGCCTCAGTGAGCGACGCATACACCGCCACTCGCGCATTAGAGAGATTGGTAATAGGAGTCAGGAGCATTGTTTATTTTCGTAGCTAATTTAGCTAATAATAGCTATTTTAGCCTTTTAGAATTTCTTTTTGCGAGTCGCGCACGCGTCATCTGCTCGCGGATGCCTCCTTTTGCAAGAAAGTCACCCTTGACAAGGTCTATCAAGGTTCCTATCATCTTAATGCATTGAAAGATAAGTGTCACCGTAAGATTTGTGAACTCTTCATCATTAAGTTTTGGAGCCAACTGCATGAAATAGGAGGATTCGTTATTAGCCTTGCATGTTTCCCGTAATTTCTTAAAACGAGGATGCTGAGTATGCCATATCTTGATATTACGAGTACGCATATAATCATGGTAATCACTAAGCAACTCATGCAAACTGCCTCGCGCTACACCATACAACCTTATTTCCATTTCTGCCGATGTGGCTGCATCGCTACGACCCTCAACAATATTTTGTTTACTGCTACGGGCAGCTTGCAACATCTGATCGTAAGTCCGATCGGATCGTGGAATATGCTTCTGCAAGAAAAAATAAGTCAAGTCATAAACTGCTTCAGTCTTTTGAAAGACATAGAGTTTACGATAAGAGGTCTTTGGGCGTGCAAAATCATTGGCCGGATCAATCATAACGATAATTTTTAGCAAAGATAGTTAATTTTTTGCTAAAAAGCTATTCTAAGTAAATATAGCTACTATAGCTAACTTAGCTATTTTAGCTAATAGCACTATCTTCGGGCTATGCCCCGAAGGTGAATTGCCTTATAGGCCTCGCGGGCGGTAGTCCGAGGCAGGGAGACAGCGAGAAAAGT
>CAZULD010000221.1:0-2519 GCA_964621135.1 uncultured Bacteroides sp.
TGATGAAATTGTCAATGAATAAGATCTTAACCTTTATCAGGCATTATTGGCCATCTGTACTAACTTTTAGTGTAGTTCTCTATGCCACTCTTACCGCAGACCCGCTTGACGATCAGACGCTACCACCCATTCCACATCTCGATAAACTTATCCACGCCGTGATGATGGGAGGACTATATGGAGCTATCATCTTCGACCGCCAACGTTCCAACCGCTCTACCCCTGTCAGCAAGCGGTTCCGTCTTATTCTTGCAGCTATTATCGGAATGTTCTGTATAATAGATGAAATCGCCCAATCATCCATGGGCCTTGGACGATCGGGCGATGTGTTAGATCTTATCGCCGACTGGACAGGTATAACGGTCGCATACTTCACCGCTCCACCGGCAGTCAGGCGCGTTCTTCATTTGAGCTGACCGGCGGCCTCGAAGGCTGCACGGACATCAGCTTTAAGTTCATCTCCTTGTTTATCGCGGCTAAGAATCTTTCCATCCGGACCGTAAAGGATGATACAAGGAATACCGTTGATCCCGTAAATGTCAGTTGGTATACGTTGAGCGTCAATAATGCAAGGCCAAGTTATGCCATGTGATTCTATCGCCTTAATGGTATTCTGCGGTTCATCCCAAACAGCAACTCCGAGTACTTCGAGACCCTTGTCTCCGTACTCCGCAAGCAGCTCTTTTAACACCGGGATTTGACGTAGGCAAGGGCCACACCAACTTGCCCAAAAGTCAACGAGGACATATTTACCTTTGCCGACATAATCACTGAGGCGAGAGGTCTTGCCGTCGTAGGTCACCTCGAAATCTTTAAACATCTGACCAACCGATGTTGCAGCTTTCTTGGCAAAAGACTCTTTTATAAGAGCCACTCGCTGATAATTGGCAAGATCGGGATATTTCTTGAGCCATCCTTCAAATTCAGCAGGATCCATTGATTGAGCTTCATCGATAAACATATAATAACCTATAGGATTATCAATATTTTCCGCCATAACGTTCTCAATATAGGATGCATACTCATGATAAGTCATCTCCTTAGTTTTTTGATCAGAAGCCGCATTGTGACGATCGACAATTCCTTTGATATGATCTGAAATCTCAGCGAATTTATCATTTAGCTCGCTACCGAAGATTCTCCGCTTAGCCGGATCTATAACAATAGAACCAGTTTCAAGGACGAACGTCCCGACGGGTTGGCCGTCAACGATAGCGCGCGCCATAAACGGCTCGTCAACCTCTCCTTTAAACAAAGCGATCTTCTCAGATACAAGCACCGAGTCGATTTTTTCTTTTGTATCAAAATTAATCAGATATGCCATGGCACCATCTTCATCTTCGGATAGCTGTACACGCACTTTGTACGGGTCTGCCACCACTGTCTGTGCAGCCGCTATTACGACTGAAACGACAAATAATTTTTTTAATATACGTCTCATCATTGTTCTAATTTTGGACAAATATACAAATTTTACAACAAATATAACAGAGGCCTTCGGTATTGACCGTGGCCTCTGTTATATTTAAGAATGAGGTTATGGTTTGAGAAAAGAGTATTTTATTAATCTGCGGTGAAGATCACGATACGATTCCAGTTGTTTTCGCCGTAAGGCTGAGTTGCGCTACCTTCTGCCTTAACAGTCAGACGATCTGCAGAGATTCCGTATTTTTCAACAAGAGCCTTCTTGACTGCTTCTGCACGACGTTTTGAAAGAGTCATATTGTAAGATGCAGAACCGGTATCTTTATCAGCATAGCCAGCGATGATTACTTTCTGGTCGGGATTTGCCTTGAGGTACTGGGCTGTGTTATAAACGTTGACCATTTCCATATTGGTGATCTTTGCTGAGTTAATTGAGAAGCGGACTGTTGACATCAGCGGTGCGCTTTGTTCTACTACAACAGCTTCCTGTACTTCAGGACAAGGCAACTGTGCTTCTGCTGCAGCGAGGGCTGCGCTTGTCGTTGCGAGTGCGCCACGGAGGTCGTTGACCTGATTATTAAGATTGCTTATGTAGCCGAGGTAATCGCAGGGATTATATGACTTGAAGTCATCACCGCCGATCTTGAAAATAAGACCGCCTGTTGCTGTGATATTGATGTCAACGGGATCACCGTATGCGATATTATTGAAGTTATCACCGTAGAATTGTGCACGGCCTTCAAGGAAGAAATCAACATATTTGCCGAGACGGAAGTTAAACTGGAGACCTGCCGATACAGGAAGAGTCCATGAGTTTCCTTTCACTTTATCGTCACGACCCATAATGCTGCCATCAGGACGGAAATCCCATGCGAACGTACCGCCAAGACCTACGAAGGGGTTGATTGAGAAAACTCTCTTTGAATTCACGCCACCGAATGAGTTGAACATATCCCACATGATATCAAAGTTTGCATTGACATATTTGAATTTGTGGTAAGTTTCGGGAGTAGAGTGGAGCGCACCACCGAGGAAGCTGAGACGCCATCCAACATAAGGAGTGATTGCTTTACCGAAGCCAAAATTGTAGTTGG